>DASZSJ010000056.1:0-2982 GCA_035548675.1 Solirubrobacterales bacterium | reverse complement strand
TGATCTAGCGCGGCACCAGCTCACGATTGCTCGCGCAAGACAGCCGCTGCCGCGGCCACTCCCGACAGAGCAAATCCGGTCACGTAGACACTCGTGCGCTTCGGTAGGTATCCGCCGCGGCCTCCGGCGATTCCGGCGAGGGTGTCGGCGCTGTCGCACACCAGACCAGCGAGTAGCCACTGTCGCTGAACCCCTCCGTCAGTTCCGTAAGCACCGCAGGCGAGAACGAGATCCCGTACGGCTAGCACCCGAGCCAGGTAGACGGCCTGTGGATTCCCGGCCACGTCGAGACCGAGCGCCCTGCCAACGGGCCGTGGCGCCAGCCATGCCGCAACGCCGAACGTCATCCGGCCCCAGATCAGGCCGTTGAGCGTCAGCTTGCTCGCAAGGGCCCGATTCACGGCGCCATCATACTGTCGGTCAGAGCCGCTTGGGCAACAGCCATGGTCGGCTCTCCTTCAATTTCTCCTCCAGAGCCCCCGCCGGGGCCCAGGCTTCCCCGATGCCGCAGGCTCCCAGGACTCCTCGCCGAAAGCTATGGCCAGGTGGCCAATCTCGCGGATTTCTGGGAGGATCGGCGGCCTATGGTGGGCGGGGCTCCGCTGATCGGCCGCGAGGCCGAGGTCACCGAGCTCGCGGAGATTCTCTCCGAGGCGCGGCTTCTGACCGTCACCGGGGCGGGAGGATGCGGCAAGACCCGCCTGGCGCTCGAGTTGGCGGACCGCATTCGGGGCGAGGATGAAGCTCCCGGTCACGCCGTGGCGATGCTCGCCGGCGTTGGCGGAGAAGACCAGCTGCTCGACGCGCTGCTGCGCGCGTTCGGCGCCAGGGAGCAGTTCGGGCGCAGCCCGAGGGAGGTGCTGCTCGGGTGCGCCGCCACGCTGCCCTCGCCGCTTCTGGTGCTCGACAACTGCGAGCACCTGCTCGCTCCCGCGGCCGCCGTCGTCGCCGAGCTGCTCGCCGCGGCGCCGGAGATCAGGGTCGTCGCGACCAGCAGGGAGCCGCTCGGCGTCGCCGGCGAGAGGGTGTTCGACCTGCGGCCGCTGGGCCTGCCCGAAGCCGGGGGCGGCCTTGCGGCGCTGGTGCGCTCGGGCGCCGGGCGCCTCTTCGTCGATCGCGCCGCCCGCGCAGATCCTGCCTTCGAGCTGACGCCGCGCTCCGCGGCGGCGGCAGCCGAGGTCTGCCGCGCACTGGACGGACTGCCGCTCGCGCTCTGCCTCGCCGCGGCGCGTCTGCGTGAGGTCCCGGTGGAGGAGATGGCAGGGGAGCTCGCCCGGCCCGGCCCGGTGGGCGCGACCGGCGAGGTCGAGCTGTCCCGGCACGATTCTCTGGACGCGTCGCTGGAGTGGAGCTATCGCCTGCTGGACGAGCGGGAGAGGCAGCTCTTCCGCTGCCTGTCGGTGTTCGCCGACGGCTTCACGGCCGAGGCCGCGCGGGCGGTGGGGGCTCCCGACCTGGGCACGGAGGAGGTGCGCATCCTGCTCGGATCCCTGGAGGCGAAGGGCCTGACGGTTGCGGTGACCGGGGATGCGGGGTGGGAGCGCTGGGCGTTGCTCGAGACGGTCTCCGGGCACGCGGCGCGCCGGCTCGCGCTGGAGCGAGAAGAAGACGAGGCTGCCGATCGCCACCTCGCCTGGTTCGCGAGCTACGCGGCGCGGGCCGACGAGATGCTGGCGCAGGCCGACGGGCACCGCCTGATCGACGAGGAGACGGCGAACCTGCGCCGTGCCCTGGAGACGGCCACCCGGCGCGACCCGGCCGCGACCTCCTGCACGACGCCCTGCGGACCTGCGCCGAGCTGAGCTTCGAGCGCGACGCGGCGGAGACGCTGGAGGAGCTTGCGCTGGCCGAGGCGCGCAGCGGGGCGTTGGAGCGCTCGGCCCGGCTCGCCGGGGCGGCGGCGGCGACCTGGGCTCGCCTGGAATGTGCCCCGTCGCCGCTGAGGAGGGACGGCTTGAGCGCCGTTGCCGCGCAGCTCGACGGCGACGGAGAGAGCCGGCGGGCAGCGTGGGAGCAGGGCAGGGCGCTGACGCTGGAGGAGGCGATCGCCTACGCGCGGCGTGGGCGCGGGCCACGCGACCGTCCTCCCGGCGGCTGGGAGAGCCTCACGCCGGTCGAGTCACAGGTCGCGCAGCTTGCCGCCGAGGGCATGTCCAACCCGCAGATCGCCGCGCGGCTCTTCGTCTCGCGCAGCACGGTGAAGCTGCATCTCTCGAACGTCTATCGCAAGCTCGGGGTCGGCAACCGGGTCGAGCTCGCCCGGCTCTCGCGGTGAGATTCGGGCACCGGGCTGTTTGGCCAGGTGGCCGATGTTTCTCCCAGGGACCCGGATAGGGTCGGCGGCAGGATGAGGACGACAGCCGATACGCAACCGGAGGTCGAGGTTGCGATCGTCGGCGCCGGGTTCTCGGGGATCGGGACGGCGATCGAGCTCGACCGGGCCGGCTTTCGCGACTGGGCGCTGATCGAGGAGGGCAGCGGCGTCGGCGGCGCCTGGTACTGGAACACCTATCCCGGCATCGGCGTCGACATCCCCTCGTTCAGCTACCAGTTCTCCTTTGAGCAGCGCTCCGACTGGTCGCGGGTCTACGCGAAGGGCGAGGAGCTGAGGGGCTACGCCGAGGACTGCGTCGACCGCTACGGCCTCCGGTCGCGGATCCGCTTCGACTCGAAAGTCGTCTCGGCGAGCTATGACGAGGAGGGCCACTTCTGGCGCCTCGGTATCGCCGAAGGGCCCGAGCTGAGCGCCCGACACCTCGTCGGCGCCACCGGCGTCTTCTCCCAGCCCAAGCCGCTCGACATCCCGGGCCTCGACGACTTTGCCGGCCGGCTCATGCACACGGCGCGCTGGGATCACGACGTCGACCTCGCGGGCAAGCGGGTCGCGATCGTCGGCACCGGCGCCTCCGCCGTGCAGGTGATCCCGGCGATCGCCCCCCGGGTCGAGCGCCTCACCGTCCTGCAGCGGACGCCGATCTGGTG
>DASZSJ010000055.1:0-1953 GCA_035548675.1 Solirubrobacterales bacterium | reverse complement strand
CGAGTGTCTGGTTTGCCACCGTATACGTGGGTCAACTCAACACTCGACACCGCGGGCTCGCCCAAAATCGCCTGTCGGTCGGCTTCTGCCTCTTCCTGGGTCCGTTGCTGACGAAATTCGTGGAATCACTCATCTAGGCGCTTGTCGGACCGCACACGCGGGGAGTTTCGCCAATCCCTTCCAGCCGCCCCGGACGCGGAGCGGAGGAGGCGGCGCCTGACCTTATTTCTTGATCTGGAACTTCGTCTTGGCTGGGAGCCAGGCGATGCCCTCGCAGAGCTGTTCGGGCGTCGTGTCGAGGGAGCCGGCGAGCTTGACGATGGTGCCGAGGCGCGGCTCGCGGCCGCCGCGCTCGAGCAGCGAGATCTCGGTGCGGTGCAGGTCACAGCGGAAGCCAAGCTCCTCCTGCGAGATCCCCTTTTTCTCGCGCGCTTTACGCAGGTTGGTTGCGAAGCGTTCGCGTGGTTTCATGCGGGCGATTCTCTGTCTGCGAAGACAGAAGCGCTACAGCCAAAACATTTACAGAGAAAACCGCACGTTTATACACGCATGCTCAACGCGTCGCCCGCCAGACCCAGAGCATCGCCAGCGGCTGCAGCGGCAGGCGCGCCCAGAGGGCCCAGCGTGGGACCCGGCCCAGGTCGAGGCCCTTGACCTGCTCCGGGTTGACCGCCATGTGCACGTTGGCGGGGAAGACGGCGACCAGCAGCGCCAGCAGCCACCAGCGGGCGAAGCGCCGCGTCGAGGGCGCCAGCACCGCCGCGCCGCCGGCGATCTCGGCCAGCCCGCTTACCACCACGGCCTCTCTATGGCGGGGCAGGGAGGGCGGCATGATCGCTTCGTAGCTGCGGGGGACGACGAAGTGCATCGTCCCGGCGAAGCCGAAAAACGCCGCGAGTGCCTTCTGCGAGCGCGAGCGCGTCATCGGCGGAGCAGTCTCCCAGAACTCGGCTCCGGTGTGCCTCTCCGCTCCGGTGCGCCTTTGCTCCGATATACGGGGATAAGGCGCACCGGAGCGGGGTGGGGCGGTCGCTATCGTCAGCGCGTGCCCGATTTCGAGCTCAACCCGGCCTACACGCCGACCGCGGACCAGCCCAAGGCGATCGCCGGCCTCGCCGAGGGGGTAGAGGCGGGGGAACGCTTCCAGACGCTGCTCGGCGCCACCGGCACCGGCAAGACCTTCACGATGGCGGGCGTGATCGAGGCGGTGCAGCGGCCGTCGCTGGTGATCGCCCACAACAAGACGCTGGCCGCCCAGCTCTGCAACGAGTTCCGCGAGTTCTTCCCCGAGAACGCGGTCGAGTACTTCGTCTCCTACTACGACTACTACCAGCCCGAGGCCTACGTCCCCGCCCAGGACCTCTACATCGAGAAGGACTCATCGATCAACGACGAGATCGACCGCCTGCGCCACGCCGCCACCGCGGCGCTCTTCGCCCGCCGCGACGTGATCATCGTCGCCTCGGTCTCCTGCATCTACGGCATCGGCTCGCCCCAGGTCTACAACGAAAAAATGCAGCTCTTCAAAGTCGGCGCCGAGATCGACCGCGACGAGGTCCTGCGCAAGCTGGTCAAGATGCAGTACCAGCGAAACGACTCGGTGCTCGGCCGCGGCACCTTCCGGGTGCGCGGGGAGGTGCTGGAAATCATGCCCTCCTACGCGGAGTCGGCCTACCGGGTCTCGCTCTTCGGCGACGAGATCGAGGCGGTCCAGCACTTCGACCCGCTGACCGGTGAGGTCTTCGACGAGATCGACCACGTCTCGGTCTGGCCGGCCTCCCACTACGTGACCAAAGACGAGACCCTCGAGCGGGCGGTCGAGGAAATCCGCGAGGAACTCAACTCCCGCACCGCCGAGCTGGAGGAGGAGGGGAAGCAGCTCGAGGCCCACCGCCTGCGCCAGCGCACCGCCTATGACATCGAGATGCTGAAGGAGCTCGGCTTCACATCGGG
>DASZSJ010000054.1:0-4151 GCA_035548675.1 Solirubrobacterales bacterium | reverse complement strand
GGTCGAGCCCTCCTCGGCGCTCGCGCTCAGCGTCACCTCGGCGCCGTAGTCGAAGAGCGCTTCGCAGGTGACGGCGCAGTTGATCCCGCTCGGGGAGCTGGTGACCTGGCCGCTGCCGGTCTTGGTCACTTTCAGCAAGCGCTTTTCGAGGGCGAAGCCGGCGCTGACTTCGCGCAGCTGGCTCATCGTCACTTTGCAGGTCCCCGTGCCGGTGCAGGCGCCCGACCAGCCGGTGAATTCGGAGCCCATCGCCGGGCTCGGGGTGAGGGTGACCTCGGTGCCTTCGCTGTATTCGGCTTCGCAGGCGCTGCCGCAGTTGATGCCGGCTGGATTGCTGGTCAGCGTGCCTTGGCCGTTGCCGCTCTTTTTGACTTTGAGGGTGAACTGGGGAGCGGCCGTGCCGACGGTGATCGTGCGTTCGCGAACGTCGGGATTGTCGAAGAGCGGCACCTTCAGCTTGATCTGCAGCTTCACCGTGTAGGTGCCCGCGGCGGTGTAGGTGTGGTTGGCGGTGGCCGGCGCTTCTTCGCTTTCGGAGGGGGCGGCGAGGACGGTTTCGGTGCCGTCGCCCCATTTCCAGACCATTTCCTTGCGGGCGCCGCCGGCCAGTTCGGAGGCCGAGGCGTTAAAGGCGATCGCTTCGCCGGGTTTCAGCCCGGTCGGGGTTTCGGCTTCGCTTTTGCCGGCGACCGAGAATTTGGCGACCGCTTCTTTGCAGCCGCTGCCGGAGGGGCCGAAGGTGTAGACCTTGCGCCCGTAGGCGGGGGTGTCGGTCGATTTTTTCGTCGCCTGGCCGAAGTCGAAGACGACGAGGTTGCCGCCGGTGGTGGCCGCCAGGCCGGCGCTGTTGGTGGTGATCTTGCAGCTCGAGCTGCCGCCGCCCCAGAGGCCGACGGTCTGCCCTTTGCCCAGCGAGAAGGCGCGGACGGTGAGTTCGCCGGCTTCGGCTTCTTCGGAGCGTTTGATCTGCTCCTTCCAGTAGAGCGTGTCGCCGTCTTCGGAGATCGCCAGCTGGGGGCCGCCGTAGAAGGCTTCGACCGAGGATTCCCAGCCGTTCAGCCATTCCTCGGAGCCGGCCGCGGCCGGCACGCTGGCCAGCGCTTCGAGGCTGCCGAGGCCGGCCGGCAGCTTGTAGAGCTTGGTGAAGAGGCTCGGCGGGGTGCCGCCGCCGGTCATCGTGTAGACGACGCCGGTGGGCGAGACCGCAAGCGAGTTGGCGGCGCCGCCGGAGGCCGGTTTGAGGACGTCGGCGGTGTCGGTGTAGCGGGCGCCGAGCACGCCGGCGGAGCTGATCCGCTGGACGATCCGGTGTTTGGCGTTTTCGTTGCCGAGGACGACGATGTCGTGGCTGGCGGGGTCGACCGCGATCGCCTGCGGTTCGTAGATCTCTTCGGCGCCGGCCGGCAGTTCGATCGGGCTCAGCGCTTTCAGGGCGCTGCCTTCGGGGGTGGTCGAGTAGACGAGGATCTTGCGCGCCCCGACCTTGCCGCCGAAGCCCAGGCAGCTGAGGCTGCCGCCGGCGGCCGCGACCCGGCAGCCTTCGATCGCGTAGATGCGGCCGAGGCCGTGGTCGACGGCGATCCCCTGCAGGCTGGCGAGTTTGCCGGTGGCCGGGAAGCGGGGGATTTCGGCCGCCGCCTGGAAGCTGCCCGCCGCGGTGAACTTCTGGATCCGGTATTTGGCGGTTTCCCCTTCGGAGGTGGTGCCGGCGAGGTCACCGGTGTAGACGCTGCCGTCGACGGGGTCGACGCCGAGCATCGCCGGGTTGAAGAACTGGCCGTTGGCCGAGCCGGGGGTGCCCCAGCCCGAGCCGATCTGGCCACCGCCTTTGGCGGCGGCGGGTTGGGCGGCGACGAGGAACGCGACGACCGCAAGAGCGGCCGCCACGGCCCAGGCCACAGCCGCTGGACGAGCGACTTTGTCCCTGACTGACATCGGCTGGACGGATGATGTGCCGTGGGCCGCGCCATCCCGTGAACATCGGGAAAAGCGGGAGTAACAAAAGCGTGAAGGGCCGGCGCTCGCCCGCCGGCCCTTCACTTGTCCGGAACCGCTGCAGCTCTCAGTAGCTGATGGCTGCCGCCGCCCCTCGCGCGGCGCCGAGCACGTCGTAGAGCGCCTGGGGTGAGGCCGGCAGTGACTGGTAGTAGCTGCCGGCGATCGCGCTCTGGCCGGCGGGTTGGACGACGTGGCCGTAGAGGTAGTCGCGCACGGTTTTGTACTGGGCTTCGCTGAAGCCGGCCGCCGCGTAGCCGTGGAAGGCGAGCGCATAGGTCAGCCCGCACAGCGGGTAGCTTTCGCCGCCGATCGCCGGCTTGGCGCCGTAGACCTCGGACCAGTCGACGTCGCGCCGGCTGCCCAGCGGCGGCGGCACCTGGTAGGTCATCGTCGCGCAGTTGGCGACCGCGCCGCTGGCCGCCGGGGTGGCGAAGCTCGCTTCCGCGCCCTTCTTCTGGCCGTTGTTCTGCAGCTCGAGCACAACGGTCGAGCCGGCTTTGCCGGCGATCGCGTCGGGCAGCGCCGCGTAGCCGATCGAGCCCGGGGTCGAGTTGACCGCGGCAACGACCGCGGCGCCGCCGTTCGTCCCCGGTCGGACCAGCGCGCTGAGGCTCTTTTCCGGGCAGGACTCGGGCCAGGCCGAGTTGGCGAGCTCCTTCCAGGACGCCTTGCCTTCGGTCGCCCCGATCGTGCAGAACAGCCCCTTCGGGTTGAGCCGGAAGAGGTAGTTCTTGAGCTGGTCGGTGGTGCCGGAGACGTCTTTGCGGACGACGCGGGAGATCGGGGCGTTGCAGCTGCCCTCCGCCCCTTCGACCTTCGACCAGCTCGAGATCCGGCCCTCCATCACCCCGGCCAGGTTGGAGTTGGTGATCGCTTCGACGCTGCAGCCCGCGGGCGGGTTGGCGAGGACCGCGATCGCGGTCTGGGCGACCGGGATCACCGCCAGCTCGGCGCCCGGGGCGGCCGCCTTGACGTTGGCGATCTGGGCGGCGGTCGGCGCATCGTCGGTGCCGATGAAGGCCAGGCCGGTGTTGACCGAGCCTTTGCCGCCGTCGTAGCTCCATTCCGCCATCCCGGCCCCCGACCCGGTCGGTTCATAGCTGACCGTCGGGCCGCCGGGGCAGGCCTGGGCGGCGAAGGCCGGCGCCCAGACGTCCTGCTGGGCCGCTCTTTGCAGCGAGGAGCCGGCGCCGGCGATCGCCGCGCCGGCGCAGCTCTTGCCGTCGAAGTCGGCGTTGACGACCCGGTTGGCGCCGAGCACGACCTCGCATTCGTTGGCGCCGACGATCGCGTCGCACCCGGTCCAGGTCACCGCTTTGGTGCCGGGGTTGAGCGACGCCTGCAGGGTCACCGTCGCGCCGGTCGCGAACGACGCCTGGCAGACGCCGCGGCAGTCGATCCCGGCCGGCGAGCTGGTCACCGGCCCGGAGCCGATCCCCGACTTGGTGATCGAGAGGGTCGACTGGCCGATCGTCGCGAACTGGGCGTCGACGCTGGCCGCGTCGGTCAGCGTCACCACGCAGCTGCCGGTGCCCGAGCAGCCGGCGCCGCTCCAGCCGACGAAATTGGAGCCGGGGCTGGCGGCGGCGCTCAGCGTCACCGCGGTCCCGTAGTCGAAATCGGTTTCGCAGGTGACGCCGCAGTCGATCCCGCTCGGGGAGCTGGTGACGGTGCCGGAGCCGCTGCCGCTCTTGCTGACTTTCAGCGCCCGTTGTTCGAGGCCGAAGGTCGCCGTCACTTCTTTGGCGGCGCTCATCGTCACTTTGCAGGTGCCGGTGCCGGTGCAGCCCGCACCCGACCAGCCGCTGAATTCGGAGCCGGCGTCGGCCAGCGCCGTCAGCGTGACGTCTTTGCCCGAATCAAATTCGGCTTCGCAGGTGGAGCCGCAGTTGATCCCCACCGGCGAGCTGGAGACGGTGCCCGCGCCGCTGCCCGTCTTGCTCACTTTCAGGCCGAATTTGCTGACCGGGGTGCCGACCGTGAACGTCCGTTCCCTGACGTCCGGGTTGCCGTAAAGCGGCACCTTCAGCTTGATCTGCAGCTTCACCGTGTAGGTGCCCGCGGCGGTGTAGGTGTGGTTGGCGGTGGCCGGCGCTTCTTCGCTTTCGGAGGGGGCGGCGAGGACGGTTTCGGTGCCGTCGCCCCATTTCCAG
>DASZSJ010000053.1:0-1554 GCA_035548675.1 Solirubrobacterales bacterium | reverse complement strand
AGGATCGGGCTCACGTTGACGATGAAGCTCGCGGCGCCGCTCGCCACCGTCTGCTCGCCGAAATTGAGCGTCACCGTGTAGATCGAGACGCAGACCAGGCTGCGCAGCGCGAGCCGCAGCCATTCGCGCCGCGTCGGCCAGGAGGGGCGCAGCACCGCCAGCAGGACGGCGCAGGGCAGGGCGGCGATGGCAAAGCGCAGCGACCCCAGCTCCAGCGGCCCGAAGGCGGTGAGCCCGGCGCGAATCGCCGGGAAGGCGGAGGCCCAGCCGATCACGGTGCCGGCCAGGGCCAGGACCGTGACCCAGTCGAGCTTGCGCGGCAGGGGAAGGGCGTCGGTGCCCAGGGACATTGGAACTCTCCAGCTCTGCGGCTGGAAATCTGCGAGAATGTGAGCTGCTTGACAATCGATACGTTCGATGTCGAGCTGTGACGATGGATCACAGCTCTGATCAGCTCCTGCCGCTCGACACGCTTCGGGCCTTCGAGGCGGCGGCGCGCACCGGCAGCTTCTCCTCGGCCGCCGAGGCGCTCGACGTCACCCATGGCGCGATCAGCCGGCAGATCGCCAAGCTCGAGCGCTGGCTCGGGCAGCGGCTGTTCGACCGCCAGGCGCGCGGCGTCGATCTGACGCCCGAGGGCCAGCGCCTGTTCCTGCGCACGACCGAGGCGCTGGCGCTGATCGCCGACAGCTCGGATCGCTGGATCGAGGCCAAGGGCAGCGCCGTCGTGCGCCTCGCGTCGCTCCCTTCGGTGAGCGGCCTCTGGCTGATGCCCCGCCTCAAGCTGCTGGAGGCGGGCGAGCCCGATCTCCGGGTCGAGCTCATCATCGACCATCGCGAATCCAATCTCGCCGACGAGGGCATCGATCTGGCGCTCCGCTGCGGGCGCGGCGGGATTCCCAAGCGTCGCTCGGTCCAGCTCTTCGAGGAACGCGTCTTCCCGGTCGCCGCACCGGAGCTCGCCGCGAAGATCGGCAAGGGCAAGCCGGACCGCCTGCTCGCGCATCCGCTGATCCACGATTCCGATGCCTCGGGCTGGCGCGCCTGGCTCGGCGCCCAGGGTCTCGACTATCGTCCGCGCAAGCAGGATCGGCGTTTCGAGGACTACAACCTCGTCCTCGACGCCGCGGTGCACGGCCTCGGGCTGGCGCTCGCGCGCCCGCCGCTGGTGGCCGACGTGCTGGCCCAGGGCCGGGTCGTTGCGGTGGATGATCGCACCGTGCTCAACCCGGTCGCCTATTGGCTCGACCGCCCGGAAGGCAATTTGCGCCCCGCCGCGGCCGCCCTGGCGCGCCGCATCATCCGGGCGGCGGGCTTGGACGAGGCTGCGGTCGCGCGCTTCCTGGCCTAGTTGTCGCCGCCGCCATCTCCGCCGCCGTCGCCGCCCCCGGAATCGCCGCCGCCGGAGTCCCCGCTGTCGGAATCCCCGCCTTCGGAATCCCCACTATCGGAATCGCTGTCGGAATCCGCGTTGTCGGCGCCCTCGGAATCGCCCTCGCTCTCGGCATCCGCCACGGCGGATTCGATCTCGTTGGACTCCTCGTCGGAGAAGCC
>DASZSJ010000052.1:0-14544 GCA_035548675.1 Solirubrobacterales bacterium | reverse complement strand
GCCCGCGGTGTCGAGTGTTGAGTTGACCCACGTATACGGTGGCAAACCAGACACTCGGCACCAAACATCGCGCGGTCGGCCCACCTGGAGCCGGAAGAGGTCGTGATTCCACGGCTGCCGCCGTGGAATCAGTCATCTAGATGGTTGATTCCACGGGAACTCCCGTGGCCAAGGGGTTTGATGCAGAGAGGCCGAAGTCGGCGGTGCTGAAGCAACCGTCGACCGAAAGGCCACGATGCACGCCGACCTCGACACTCTCTGCACCGTCGTTTATTGCACGGCGGACGATCTCCTGCCCGAGAAGCCCGCAAACGCCCGTCGCCGGGTAACCGACGCGGAGGTCGCCACGCTCTGCGTCGCCCAGGCGATCATGGGCATCCCTTCTGATCGCCGCTTCCTGGCGGTGGCCGGCAAGCGCCTCGGCCATCTCTTCCCGCAGCTGCCAAAGCAACCCGGCTTCCACAAGCGCAGGGCCCGCTTGGCCGAGACGATCGAGTGGCTCATCGGCGTCTTCGCCGCCGAATCTCCCGGCTCGCGCGAGGACGTCCTGCTGATCGACTCCACCCCGGTGGAGTGCGCGCGCTCGGTCGAGACGACGCGGCGCTCGGCCCTCGCCGAGGCCGCCGACTACGGCTACTGCGCCTCCCATTCCCGCTTCTTCTGGGGCTTTCGCCTGCACTGTCTCTTTGCCCCGGACGGCACCCCCAGGGCCTTTACCCTGGCCTCCCCAAAGCGCGACGAGCGGGAGGTCGGCTTGGAGCTGTTGGCTCGCGCCCAGCGCAGGGGCGATGAGGTCGTCATTGGCGACAAGGGCTACGCGGGACGCGCCTTCGCCGAGGCCGCCGCCGATCTCGGCGCCACGATCGTCCGCCCCGCCCGCAAAGACGAGCCCGCCAACAGCCTTCACCTCGCCCCGATCCGCCAAAGGATCGAGTCGATCTTCTGGACCGCCAAGGACATCCTGACTCTCGAGCGCCACGGCGCCCGCACCTTGGCGAGCCTGCGGGTCCGCATCGCCCAGCGCTTCTTGGCCCTGGCCGCGGGCGTGGCGCTGAACCACAGGCTCGGCCGTCCCAGCCGCGCCCTGGTCGACTACGTTGCCTGAGAGCGTGGAATCACTCATCTAGTAGGGATTGGCGAAACCCACGCACGCCCGGCGCTCGCCGGGCCGCACACGGGGTTCGCCAATCCCTCCTAGTCCGAACTGCATCAAATTCTCAACCTGACAGGGTGAAAATTTGATGCAGTTCGGATCAGGCGCCGACGTTGGCGCTGACCCAGGCGAGGTAGCCGCTGCTGCCGGCGAGGACGGGAATGGCGAGGATCTCGGGCTCCTCGTAGGAGTGGACGGTGCGGATCGCGGCCTCGACCTCCTCGTAGAGGCGCGCCTCGGTCTTGACCAGGCACTGCCACTCGCGCTCGCGCTCGAGCTCGCCCCGCCAGCGGTAGCGGCTGACGATTGGGCCCAGCGTCTGCACGCAGGCGGCGAGCCGCCGCTCGAGCAGGACCGCGCCGATCCGCTCCGCCTCCTCTTCGGAGCCGACCGTGGTCAGCACCTGCACGTACTTGGCCATCGGCGCGGAGGGTGCGACTCAGGCCTCGGCCGGCGGCAGGCGCTCGGCCAGGCCGGTGAGCTCGAGCACCCGCGTCACCGCCGGCGAGTCGCTGGGGATGAAGCTGATCCGCCCCCCGTCCTCGTTGCGGCTGAGGGCGGAGACGAGCAGGGCGATCCCGGTCGAGTCGATGAACTCGAGCTCGCGCATGTCGACGACGACCGGCCGCGCCGCGTCGGCGAGCGAGCTCTCCAGGGCGCTTTTGGCGGTGCCGGCGTTGGCGAGGTCGAGCTCGCCGGCGAATGCGACAACGCGATTGCCGTTGCTTTCGCGGCTGCGGACGACGAGGGTTCCGTCGGCGATTTCACGCTGCTCGCTGGGCATTCCGTGCCTCTCCGTAGGGCGTACTCTCTTCCTTGCAGCCTACGCCACCCTGGATTGCGGTGACCTGGCTCAGGGTAACGAACGCACACCTGCAAGCGACCGAGGAAGCGGGGTAACAATGGAGGCCAGCACCAGTCCCAGCAAGGGCATCTTCGACGGCGCCAACGCGGAGAAGCGAGAGCACGTGGTCGAGCTGCTCAGCAAGGCGTACTGGATGGAGATCGAGACGGTGATGAGTTACCTCGCCGCGTCGACGAACCTCGACGGCGTGCGGGCGCAGGAGATCAAGGAGTCCCTCGGCGCGGACATCGAAGAGGAGCTCGGCCACGCGCGCCTCTTCGCGCAGCGGATCAAGGAGCTCTACGGCGTGGTGCCGGGCTCCGAAGGCTTCGCCGCCGAGCAGTCCTTCCTGCAGCCGCCCGAAGAGCAGACCGACGTCGTCCACATCATCCGCGGCGTGATCAAGGCCGAGACCGGCGCGATCGAGCACTACACGCGGATCGTCGAGGAGACCGAGGGGATCGACCCGGTCACCCAGGACATGGTGATCGCCATCCTCCACGACGAGCAGGGCCACCGCCGCCTCTTCGAGGGCTTCCTGCGCGAGTACGAGCTCGAGGGCCTGGCCTGAGTTAAGGCGGCCCCGAGCGTGGTTTGCGCTCGGTCCACCGGGTAACCGTGGGATCGGACGCAAGCCACTCGCTAGGAGGAGATATGGCAATGCTTCAGGAGGCCGGTGAGGTCACCGGCACGATGGACAAGGACTACAACGTGATCTGGTTCGTCGAGCAGTGCCTCAGCAACGCGCTGCGGCTCGAGACCTACATCGAGGACGCCGATCGCGAGGGCGACACCGACCTCGCGGACCTCTTCCGGCGCGCCCAGGAGGCGAGTCGCAAGGGGGCACAGCAGGGCAAGGAGCTGCTGCGCAGCCGCATCGCCGCCTGAGCCTCGTCATGCCGGTGGCGGTCCCCATGGTGCGCGGGATCGTCGCCGGCGTGTCCGCCAGACAGGCGGCGGGCGGGCCAGTGCAAGCGCCGAGGAGGAGGAGACCTGCAATGGAGAAGAGGACGCTGGGCAGTGAGGGACTGGAGGTCTCGGCCGAGGGGCTCGGCTGCATGGGGATGTCGGAGTTCTACGGCGCCGCCGACGAGGCGGAGGCCGAGGCGACGATCCGCCGGGCGCTCGAGCTGGGCGTCAACTTCCTCGACACCGCCGACATGTACGGGCCGTTCACCAACGAGGAGCTCGTCGGCCGGGCGATCGCCGGGCGCCGCGACGAGGTGGTGCTGGCGACCAAGTTCGGCAACGTGCGCGGGCCGGGCGGCGAGCGGCTCGGCGTGCGCGGCGACCCCGCCTACGTCCACGGGGCCTGCGAGGCCTCGCTGCGGCGGCTGGGGGTCGAGGCGATCGACCTCTACTACCAGCACCGGGTCGACCCGGAGGTGCCGATCGAGGAGACGGTTGGGGCGATGGCGGAGCTGGTCGAGGCGGGCAAGGTGCGTCACCTCGGTCTCTCCGAGGCGGCGCCGGAGACGGTCCGCCGCGCCCACGCGACCCACCCGATCGCCGCCCTGCAGACCGAGTACTCGCTCTGGAGCCGCGACCCCGAGGAGGAGATCCTGCCGACGCTGCGCGAGCTGGGCATCGGCTTCGTCCCCTACAGCCCGCTCGGCCGCGGCTTCCTCACTGGCCGCTTCCGCTCACCGGACGACCTCGCCGATGACGACTTCCGCCGCGCCAACCCGCGCTTCGCGGGCGAGAACCTGGAGCGCAACCTCGGGCTGGTCGAGCGGGTGGAGGAGATCGCCGCCGAGAGGGGCGTCACCGCCGGGCAGCTGGCGCTGGCCTGGGTGCTCGCCCAGGGCGAGGAGGTGGTCCCGATCCCCGGCACCAAGCGCCGTAGTTACCTGGAAGAGAACGTGGCGGCGACGGAGATCGAGTTGAACGATGAGGATATGCGGCGCCTCGATGAGGCCGCGCCACGCGGTGCGGCGGCAGGAGATCGCTACGCCGATATGTCGCCGGTCAATCTCTAGGCGGCATTGATCGATCGATTGACCCACCAATACGGTGGTCAATCGATCGGGCGGCGCCGCGAATGAATCGGCGCCGCGAATGACTAGCTGGCGGGTTGAGCGGCGGCGAGCGTCGCCGCGATCAGCGCCCGGGTCTCGGCCGGGTCGATCACGTCGTCGATCTCGAACAGCGCCGCGGCGTTGAGCGCCTTCGCGTTCTCCTCGGCGGCGGCGGTCAGCTCGCGCACGCGCCGCTCGCGCTCCTCCGCGTCGGCGATTGCCTCCAGCTCCTTGCGCAGGGCGAGCCGCACCGCGCCCTCCAGGCCCATCGGCCCGAGGTGGGCGGAGGGCCAGGCGACCGTGAGCAGCGGCTCGTGCATGCTGCCGCCGGTCATCGCCTGGGCGCCGAGGCCGTAGCCGCGGCGCAGGATCACGGCGACGAGCGGCACCCGCAGCGCCGCCCCGGCGAGCAGCAGGCGCGAGGCGCGGCGGACGAGGCCGGTCGCCTCCGCCTCCGGCCCGACCATCATCCCCGGCGTGTCGAGGAGCGAGACGACGGGCAGGCCGAAGGCGTTGCAGAGCTCGAGGAAGTCGGCGGCCTTCTCGCCCGCCGCGCTGGTGATCGCGCCGGCGGCGTGGCGGGTGTCGTTGGCGATCAGCCCCAGCGGCCGTCCCTCGATGCGGGCCAGCGCGGTGACCATCTCCGGCGCGTAGCGCTCGCGCAGGAAGGTCGCCGAACCGGCGTCGGCGAGGGTCTCGACGATCGGCTTGACCGCGTAGGCGCGGCGCTGGCGCTCGGGGACCGCGTCGCGCAGCGCCGCCTGGTCGGGGACCTCGCCCGGCGGCGTCGGGCCCTGGAAGTAGGCGAGCAGCTTCTTGGTCAGCGCGGTCGCCTCGGCCTCGTCGGCGGCAACCACGTCGACGACGCCGTTCGCCGCCTGGACCTCGATCGGGCCGACATCGTCGGGGTCGACCCTGCCCAGCCCGCCGCCCTCGATCATCGCCGGCCCGCCCATGCCGAGCGAGCTGTTCTCGGTGGCGACGATCAGGTCGGCGCAGCCGGCGATCACCGCGTTGCCGGCGAAGCAGCGCCCGGCGACGACGGCGATCCTGGGCACGAGGCCGGAGAGCCTCGCCCAGAGGGCGAAGGCGCGCGTGTCCAGCGCCGAGACCACTGGGTAGTCGGTGTCGCCGGGCCGCCCGCCGCCGCCCTCGGCGAAGAAGACCGTCGGCAGGCGCAGGCGCTCGATCAGCTCGAACAGCCGGTCCTTCTTGCGGTGGCCGAGGGCTCCCTGGGTGCCGGCGAGCACGGTGTAGTCGTAGGAGAGCACGGCGCAGGCGGCGCCCTCGCCGAAGAGCTCGCCGTTGACGCGGGCGGTGCCGGCGAGCAGGCCGTCGGCCGGGGTGTTGGCGATCAGGTCGTCGAGCTCGCGGCGGCCGCGCTGGGCGGCGATCGCGAAACGGCCGTACTCGACGAAGGAGCCGGGGTCGACCAGGTCGGCGACGTTCTCGCGCGCGGTCCGGCCGCCGGCGGCGTGGCGGCGGGCGACGGCAGCGTCGCGCGCCTCATCGAGCGTGAGGGCGCGCCGTGCCAGCACCTCCGCCAGATCGTCCCCGGTCTCCTCGCTCACGTCGCGAATCTTCCCAACCGCGCCCGCCGAGTACCGCGGCGATGCCGCCGAGCAGGCCGGCGGCGAGCAGCGCGCCGCCGGCCTGCTCGGCGGGCAGTAGTGCGACATCCGGGGGAGGGCGACGGGGGGAAGCAGCCAGCGGCGACGGCATGAGCGCGCGCCGGTTGAAGGCGCAGCTGCTCGAAGGTCTGGGCCGTCCCCGCGATGCCGGCGCTGCCGAAGGCGCCAAAGAGCTTCTGGGCGCCGTGACCGACGAAGAGCAGGCCGACGACGAGGCGAAGTACGAGCAGGGCAAGGTCCATGGGTCCTCCTCTTGGTCTCTCCGGAGATGTGGTGGTCGCACCGTGGATTCCCTCTTTTGCCGGCCTCGAATCGCTTGAAGGCGTTCGATCCCCCAGATAGATTCCCCCGCCATTCGTCCCAGGCGTGCGCGGCAGAAGCGGGCGCCGAAAGGAGAGCAATTTGAAGCTATTTTCCCCTGCGATGCCGCTGAGGCTGGGCATCGTCCTCGCGGTCGGGCTGACCGCATCCCTCCTCCTCGCGCCCGCCCTCGCCAGCGGTGCGGGCAGCCTCGGGCCCGCCAACACCGTCTACATGAAGGCCGGCAAAGGGGGGCTGCGCTTCGAAGCGCCGCAGACCATCGTCGCCGGCGAAGAGCTCGAGGTGCTGAACCAGACCAATCCCAAACAGGTTGGCCCGCACACCTTCTCGCTGGTCACCAAGGGCTCGCTGCCGAAGACGCGGAGGGCGCGCCAGAGCTGCTTCACGCCGAAGCACGTCTGCATGGCGATCGCTCACTGGCACGGAGTCCAGGGCAACGGACCGGTGAAAGTGAACCCGGTCGACGCCGGGGCCGAAGGTTGGGACACGCTCGGCAGCGTCAGCAGGAAGGGCGACTCCTGGTTCACCGGCTCCAAACCGGGCACGTCGATCGTCGAGGAGGTCACCGCCGCGGCGGGCACGACCATCCACTTCATCTGCGCCATCCACCCCTGGATGCAGGGCTCGATCGAAGTCCTGCCGGCGCCTACCGGCTAGGCGCACGGCTGAGCGCCGCTCAGATTCGCCGCGCCTCGGGCGCCGAGCTTTCCTCGGCGCCCTGGGCGGCGGCGCGCTTGCCACGGCGCTGCCGCTTGGCCTGCGCCCCGACGCGCTGCTTCGGGCCGGCGGCGCCGCTGCCGCCTCGCGAGGGCGCCCGACGCCCCCTTCCGGAGCCCGCTGCCGATCCCGCCGGAGTTGCGCGGCGCCGAGCTGACGATCCCGATCCGCGAGGCCGAGGTCCAGGCGCTGCCGGGGCCGAAGACGCGGATGTGGACCTACGGCGGCTGCTTTCCGGGGCCGACGATCCGCCGCCCGGCCGGCGAGCGCACCGCCGTCACCTTCCTGCACCAGCTGCCGAAGGCGGCGGGCGAGCTGAGCGTCCACCTGCACGGCGGCCACAACCGCACCCAGTTCGACGGCCGCCCCGGCGGGCTGACCAAGTCCCACTCGATCTCCTTCTACTGCAATGTCCCGCGTGGCCTCTCGCCGCGGGAGTCGGGCAACGACGTGCTGATCGAGCCGGGGGGGCACCGACGTCGCTCACGTGATGCACCTGCACCACACCGACTGGTACCTGCTCTCCCGCGACGGCCGCCCCCCGCCGCCCTGGGAAGACTGCCTCAAGGAGAGCTTCTTCCTCTACCCCCACGAACGCATCCTGCTCGCCGGCCACTTCGCCGACTACACCGGCAAGTTCGTCATCCACTGCCACATGCTCGACCACGAGGACCACGGCCTGATGGCCCAGTTCGAGGTGGTGAAGTAGGCGCGCGCTGCCGCGCCGCCGGCAGCGCAAAAAGAGACCGGGCCCATGTCGGGCCCGGTCGGTCGATGGCTGGATGCGGTCAGGCGCCCCGCGCGTGTGGGGTGTGACCGCCGATGTGGAGGCTGTCGAGCAGCCTCGGGATGTAGAGGAGGCCGCAGACCCCGACCACGACGTAGACGACGTCGGTGAGCGTGCCGCCCCCGAAGACGTCTGAGATCACGTTCGTGTCGAACAGCCCAACCATGCCCCAGTTGAGAGCGCCAATCACCATGACCAGCAACGCGACCGGCTCGAGCCTCTTGATCATCTCCATCATCCTTCTCCTCCTGGAGAGATAATGCGGATAGTTACGAAAGGGATACACCGGCCCCCGTCGCCCGGTTACCGGTCGCCCGGGCTACCGGAGCCCCAGGTGCCGGTCGCCTACTCGCCGATCAGCTCGATGCGGTAGCCATCGGGGTCGCGGAGGAAGGCGATGCGGTGGCCCTCGCTGCGGCCACCGGGGCGGTAGGGCGGTTTTTCGGGCTCGATGCCGTCGGCGGCGAGGCCCTCCAGGGTGGCGTCGAGGTCGTCGACGGCGAGGGCGATGTGGTTGTAGCCGGTGCCGAGCTCATAGCCGGCGACGCCACGGTTGTAGGTCAGCTCCAGCACGGGGTCTTCGCCGGGCAGGTTCATGAAGACGTTGATCGCCTCGTCGCCGATCGGCATGCGGCCGGACTCCTCGAAGCCGATCCGCTCGTAGAAGGCGACGGAGCGGTCGATGTCGCCGATCCGGTAGCAGGTGTGCAGGAACTTCGTCACCGTCTGGGCAGCCTAGCGCCCTCCCTACAATTCGCGGTCGAATGCCCCGTCGCACCCGCCTGCGCAGGCACAGGTCGCATCACTCCAAGCTGAAGAGGCTCCTGGTCCCACTCGGGGTCCTCCTCGCCGTGGCCGTGGTGGCGGGCAGCGTCGCCGCCGGCTGGGCGGTCGACGTCTACGAGTCGGCGCCGCCGCTATCCAGCCTCAAACCGGTGCAGAAGGGCCGCTCCTCGGCGATCTACGCCGCCGACGGCAGCCTGATCGGCTTCATCCAGGCGGAAAACATCCGCCAGCCGGTGCCGGGCAGGGTGATGCCGCGGGTGCTGCGCGACGCGACGGTCGCGATCGAGGACAAGAACTTCTACGAGCACGGCGCGCTCGACCCGGCGGGCATCGCCCGCGCGGCCTGGAAGGACCTGCTCGCCGGCGGCAAGCCGGTGCAGGGTGCCTCGACGATCACCCAGCAACTGGTCCGCAACCTCTACATCCAGAACCCCGAAGAGACGATCAAACGAAAGCTGGTCGAAGCGCACCTCGCCTACGAGATGGAGGACGCCCACTCGAAGGAATGGATCCTCACCTCCTACCTCAACACCGCCCCCTACGGCACGGTCGAAGGCGAGACCGCGGTTGGGGTCGAGGCGGCGGCGCAGACCTACTTCGGCAAGCCGGCAAAGGAACTCGGCCTGAACGAATCGGCGCTGATCGCGGGCCTGCCGCAGGCGCCCTCCGAATACAACCCCTTCCTCGACCCCCACGCGGCGCTGAAGCGGCGCAACGAGGTGCTCGACGCGATGCACGAGGAGGGCTACATCGACGGCGACGAATACGCGCAGGCGCGGCAGAGCGGGCTCGGCCTCAATCCCGGCCACAAGTACCGGGTGATCCACGACCCCTTCCTCTTCGACCTCGTGCAGCAGGAGCTGATCGACAAATACGGGATCAACACCGTGCGCAACGGCGGTCTCAAGGCCTACACCACGATCGACCCCGAACTGCAGGAACGCGCGCAGGAAGCGGTCGACTCATGCGGCGTCTGCTATCCGGAAGGCGGCCCGGCGGCGGCGCTCGCCTCGGTCGACCCCAGCACGGGCGAGATCGTCGCCCTCGCCTCGACCGAAGGGTCCGCGAGCGAAAGCGAATTCAACTACGCCTGGCAGGCGCACCGCCAGCCCGGCTCCTCCTTCAAGACCTACGTGCTGGCGACGGCGATCAAGCAGGGCATCGACCCCGATTCCACCTACTACAACGGCACCTCGCCGATGACGCTCGACACTCCCGGCGGCATCCCCTGGACGGTCAACAACGCCGAGCCGGGCGGCGGCACGATGTCGCTGGCCGCGGCGACCTGGGAGTCGGTCAACGTCGTCTTCGCCCAGCTCGACCTCGACGTCGGGCCCGAGAACGTGACCCAGACCGCGCACGAAATGGGGATCGAAGCGCCGCTCGAATCGGTGCCGGCGGAGGCGATCGGCGGCCTCGCGGTTGGCGTCACTCCGCTCGAACAGGCTGACGGCTACGCGACCCTCGCCAACGGCGGCATCCACCACGATCCGACCGCGGTCAGCCGGGTCGAGTTCCCCAACGGCAAGGTCGACGAAACCGACCCGGACTCGGGCGAGCGGGTGCTGACCGAGGGCCAGGCCTACGAAGTGACCCGCCTGCTCGAGGGCGTGATCACCCAGGGCACCGGCGCCGGCTACACCTACATGGGCTGCAGCGACGAGGCGGGCAAGACCGGCACCTCGGAGGACCTCTCCGACGCCTGGTTCGTCGGCTACACGCCGCTCTACTCGACCGCCGTCTGGGTCGGCCACCCGCAGTCGCGCGAAGCGACCGGCTACGGAGGCCCGACGGCGGGCCCGATCTGGCGCTCCTTCATGGAATCGGCGGTCAACGGCGATTGCCCGGAATTCTCCGAACCGTCGACCCTGCCCGAGCTCTCCGGCCTCGACAGCGGCCACACCTCCGGCTCCTACGAATCGTCCTCGGGCGAATACGAATCCGGGGAATACGAAGAAGAAGAATCGAGCGAAGAACCGTCCGGCAAGTCGAAGGGCGGCGGGGGCGGTGGCGGCGAAGCGGAAGCGACGCCCGAAGCGGCCCCGGCGCCGGAACCGACCCCCGAAGCCGCGCCGGCACCGCCGCCCCCCGCGGGCGGCGGCATCTCGGGCCCGCGCTAGGAGTAGTTCCTAAGCACGTTGTTCATCCGGGCCTCCGGCTCGCCCCAGCTCCTAGATCGCTCCGGTGCCCCTTGCCCCGCTGCGCCTTTGCTCCGTATGGAGGAGGAAAGGCGCAGCGGAACGGCAACGGGGGAATCCGGATCGGCTTTTACGACTTTTCTGATCGACTTTGTGCTAGCCTGCCGCAACTTCTTTTTGAACTAAGTCACTCAAAAAACTAAATCAGTAAACAAAGAAAGGATTCCTTTCTATGCGGAACGCTCGCAAGGCAACCCGGCGGCGCGGCGTCACGGCGGTCCTCCTGGCCGCGGTGTTCGCTCTGGCGGTCGTCGTGGCAGGATGTGGCAGCAGCGACGAGGAGAGCAGTGCCTCCTCCGGATCGGGCGCGGGGGGCAAGCTCGACGTGGTCGGCTACTCGACCCCCGAAGCCGTGTACACGGGATCGCTCGAGCCGGCCTTCCAGAAGACCGCCGCCGGGAAGGGCGTCAGCTTCAGCAACTCCTTCGGCGCCTCGGGCGACCAGAGCCGCGCCGTCGCCGCCGGCCAACCCGCCGCGATCGTCCACTTCGCCCAGGCCGGCGACATGGAACGGCTGGTCGAAGAAGGGGAAATCGTCGCCAAGGGCTGGGACAAGCAGCCCCACGGCGGCATCGCGCTCGACTCGGTCGTCGTGATCGGCGTCCGCAAGGGCAACCCGGAGGGGATCGAGTCCTTCGACGACGTCCTCAGCAAGGACGTCGACGTCGTCACCCCCAATCCGTTCAGCTCCGGCTCGGCGCGCTGGAACATCATGGCCGTCTACGGCACCCTGATCAACCAGGGCAAGTCCCCGCAGCAGGCGCTGGACGGGGTCAAGACCCTGCTCGAAAAGACGGTGGCGCAGCCGGGCAGCGCCCGCGACGCGCTCGCCGCCTTCACCCAGGGCCAGGGCGATGTCTTCCTCGCCTATGAGAACGAGGCGATCAAGGCCGAGGAAGAGGGCGAAGACATCGAATACGTCGTGCCGCCCTCGACGATCCTGATCGAAACCCCGATCGCGGTGACCAAAGACGCGCCAGAGCCGGCGGCGCAGGACTTCCTCGACTTCATCTGGTCGGATGAGGGCCAGGAAATCTGGGCCGAAAACGGCTACCGGCCGGTCAACCCGAAGCTGGTCGATCCGAAGAAGTTCCCGACCCCGAAGGACCTCTTCAAGATCAGCCAGTTCGGCGGCTGGGGCAAGGTCAACGACGAGTTCTTCGACGATGAAACCGGGTCGGTCGCCAAGATCGAGACCGAACTCGGGGTCTCAACCTCCGGCTGATGTCAGCGCACCCGGCAAGCGCAACGTCAGTTCCAGCGCCCCGGGCAGGCATCCGCCTGCCCGGGCTCGGCGCTGGCCTCGGTCGCGGCCTGGTCGTGCTCTACCTCAGCGTCCTCGTCCTGCTGCCGCTGGCGGCGCTGACGGACCAGTCGCTGAGCGAGGGCCTCGGCACCTTCTGGAGCCAGGTCACCTCGACGCAGGCGCTGCGCTCGCTCGAGCTGACCCTGATCGCCTCGCTGGTCGTCGTTGCGATCAACGCTT
Source organism: Solirubrobacterales bacterium (assembly GCA_035548675.1). Taxonomy (GTDB): domain Bacteria; phylum Actinomycetota; class Thermoleophilia; order Solirubrobacterales; family 70-9; genus VRUE01. Next base: position 2,603 of record DASZSJ010000052.1, on the reverse strand, counting down.
TCTTCGGCACGATCCTCGCCTGGCTCTTGGTCCGTGACGACTTCCCCGGCAAGGCGGCGGTCAACGCGGTCATCGACCTGCCCTTCGCGCTACCGACGATCGTCGCCAGTCTGATCCTGCTCGAGCTCTGGGGGTCGCGCAGCCCGCTCGGCGTCGACATCGCCGCCACCCAGGCCGCGGTCGTGGTCGCCCTCTGCTTCGTCACCCTGCCCTTCGTCGTTCGCGCCGTGCAGCCGCTGCTGATGGAGATGGACCGCGAGATGGAGGAGGCGGCGGCCTCGCTCGGCGCCGGCGGCTTCACCGTCTTCCGCCGCATCATCTTCCCCAACCTGCTGCCCGGCCTCGGCGCCGGGGTCGCGCTCGCCTTCGCCCGCGCCCTGGGCGAGTTCGGCTCGGTCCTGCTCTTCGCCGGCGGCCTGCCGGACACGATGGTCTCCTCGGTCTACATCCGCCAGCAGATCGAGTCCGGCAATGACACCGGCGCCGCCGCGGTCTCGGTCGTGCTGCTGTTCGCCTCGCTGCTCTGCCTCGTCCTCGTCGGCCTGATCCAGCGCTGGGCCGGTCGCCACGAACGGCCGGCGCCGGAGGTCGAGACGACGATCGTGCCCTTCGCCGGCTCGGGAGGTGCGGGCTCGTGAGCGCCACTGCGACCAGCCGCTGGGGCCTGCGCGTGCTCGGCCTCGGCTACGTCCTGCTGCTGCTCCTGCTGCCGCTGGGGCTGATCTTCTACAAGACCTTCGAACACGGGATCGCGCCGCCGCTCGATGCGATCACCTCGCCCGACGGGCTCAACGCGCTGAAGCTGACGCTGCTGATGGTGGCGATCGCGGTGCCGCTCAACACCGTCTTCGGCGTCGCTTGCGCGCTGCTGTTGGTGCGGCACCGGTGGCGGGTCAACCCGCTGATCGACGCCGTGATCAACCTGCCCTTCGCGATCTCGCCGGTGGTGATCGGGCTCTCGCTGTTCCTGCTCTACGGCACCACCGGCTGGCTGGAACCGGGCCTGGCGGAAGCCGGGATCAAAGTCCTCTTCTCGGTGCCCGGCATGGTCCTCGCCAGCATCTTCGTCTCGCTGCCCTTCGTCGTGCGCGAGACGGTGCCGGTGCTGCAGGAGATCGGCACCGAGCAGGAGCAGGCTGCCTCGACGCTCGGCGCCAACGCCTGGCAGACCTTCTGGCGGGTGACCCTGCCGGCGATCCGCTGGGGCGTCGCCTACGGCGTCGTCCTCACCACCGCCCGCGTGCTCGGCGAGTTCGGTGCCGTCACGGTCGTCTCCGGCTCGATCTCCGGCCAGACCCAGACGCTGCCGCTCTTCGTCGAGAAGCAGTACCAGAACTTCAACCTGCCGGGGGCCTTTGGCGCCTCGGTGCTGCTCGCCCTGCTCGCCCTGTTGACCCTGCTGGCGATGAACCTGCTGAAGAGAAAGGAGGACGCCTGATGGGAATCTCAGTCGAGGGAGCATCGAAGCGCTTCGGTGATTTTCAGGCGCTGGACGACGTTTCGATCGAGGTGCCGGACGGGTCGCTGACCGCCCTGCTCGGCCCCAGCGGCAGTGGCAAGTCGACGCTGCTGCGGGCGATCGCCGGCCTCGAGACGCTCGACGCCGGCCGCGTCCTGATCGAGGGCGAGGACGTCTCGCGCAAGCCGGCGCAGAAGCGCGAAGTCGGCTTCGTCTTCCAGCACTACGCCGCCTTCAAGCACATGACCGTCTTCGAGAACGTCGCCTTCGGACTGAAGATCCGCAGGTGGGACAGGGCGAAGATCTCCGCCCGCGTGCACGAGTTGCTGCGCCTGGTCCAGCTCGAGGGGCTCGCCGAGCGCTACCCCTCGCAGCTCTCCGGCGGCCAGCGCCAGCGCATGGCGCTGGCCCGGGCGCTGGCGGTGGAGCCGCAGGTGCTGCTGCTCGACGAGCCCTTCGGCGCGCTCGACGCCAAGGTGCGCAAGGACCTGCGCGCCTGGCTGCGCCGTCTCCACGACGAGACGGGGGTGACGACGATCTTCGTCACCCACGACCAGGAGGAGGCGATGGACGTTGCCGGCCAGCTGGTCGTGATGAACGAGGGCCGGGTCGAGCAGTCCGGCAGCGCCGACGATCTCTACGACCATCCCGCCAACGAGTTCGTGATGAGCTTCGTCGGCGAGGTCAACCGGCTCGGCGACGGTTTCGTCCGCCCGCATGACATGGCCGTCTCGCTCGACCGGGACGATGGGGCGGAGGAGGCGATGGTGCAGCGCATCGTCGCCCTCGGCTTCGAGATCCGGGTCGAGTTCGTGCTCGGCGACGGCAGCGAGGTCTGGGCGCAGCTGACCCGCTCCGAGCTGCAGAAGCTGGAGCTGCGACAGGGCCAGATCGTCTACCTGCGGCCGGGCCAGACCAAGAGCTTCAGCGGTAATTCGTCGTCCAACGGCGGTGGGGCCTCGACTCCCCGTACGCCGGCGGGCGGCGACGACGCAGAGGTATCTGCAGCCGCCCGAAGGGGCGACGGGGCGGGGTGCGCTTTGCCGGGTGGCGCCCCGCCCCGACTTCGCCCAGCAAGCCGTAGGTAAAGGTACTGACAGAAACGCGACCTGATCGCCCAGGATTACTCAAGCGAGAGTTGGCC
>DASZSJ010000051.1:0-24952 GCA_035548675.1 Solirubrobacterales bacterium | reverse complement strand
CGGCCCGGTGGGGAGGGCGTGGATTTGCTGGAGGGGGCGGACTTCGGAGTCGCCTTCGAGCTGGGCGGCGATCGCGCGCACGGCGGCGGTGGCGCCGGTCATCGTGGTGACGCAGGGGACGTTGTGGCGGACGGCGGCGGTGCGGATCTCGTAGCCGTCGGCGCGGGCGCCGGAGCCGGTTGGGGTGTTGATCACGAGGTCGCAGCGGCGCTCGCGGATCAGGTCGACGACGTGGGGCGAGCCCTCGGCGATCTTGTTGATCGGGGTCACCGGCACGCCCATCGCCGCGATCGCCTGAGCGGTGCCGCCGGTGGCGATCAGCTCGAAGCCGAGGTCGTGGAGCTGGGCGGCGAGCTGGGTCGCGGCGGGCTTGTCGGTGTCGGTGACGGTGATGAAGACAGAGCCCTCGGCCGGCAGCGAGACCCCGGCCGCCGCCTGGGCCTTGCCGAAGGCGGTCGGGAAGTCGGCGGCGATGCCCATCACCTCGCCGGTGCTCTTCATCTCCGGCCCGAGCACCGAGTCGGCGCCGGCGAAGCGGGCGAAGGGCAGCACGGCCTCCTTGACGCTGACCATGCCGGCGGGCGGCTCGCGCAGCTCCTGGTCGGCGAGCCTCTCGCCCAGCATCAGCCGCGCCGCGATCTTGGCCAGCGGCACGCCGGTCGCCTTGGAGACGAAGGGCACGGTGCGCGAGGCGCGCGGGTTGGCCTCGATCACATAGAGCTCCCCGCCGGCGACCGCGTACTGGATGTTGATCAGGCCGACGACGCCGAGCTCGAGCGCGATCCGCTTCGTCGTCGCCCGAATCTCCGCCAGCATCTCCTCGCCGAGGCTCATCGGCGGGATCACGCAGGCGGAGTCGCCGGAGTGGACGCCGGCCTCCTCGACGTGCTGCATGATCCCGGCGACGTGGGCGTCCTCGCCGTCGGCCAGCGCGTCGACGTCGACCTCGATCGCGTTCTCGAGGAAGCGGTCGAGCAGCAGCGGGTGCTCCTGGTCGGCCTTGACGTTGGCCTCCAGGTAGGCGGCGAGGTCCTCGGTCGAATAGCAGATCTCCATCGCCCGGCCGCCGAGCACGTAGGAGGGGCGAACCAGGAGCGGGAAGCCGACCTTCTCGGCGATCTCCCTTGCCTCCGCGGCGGAGAGCGCGGTGCCGTAGGGCGGGTGCTTGACCCCGAGCCGGCGCAGCAGGTCGCCGAAGCGGCCGCGGTCCTCGGCCAGGTCGATCGCGTCGACGGGCGTGCCGAGCAGGGGCACGCCCGCCTCCTCCAGCGCTCGGGCCAGCTTCAGCGGCGTCTGGCCGCCGAACTGGACGATCACGCCCTCGGGCTTCTCCTGCGCGCAGACGGCGAGCACGTCCTCGGCCGTGAGCGGCTCGAAGTAGAGGCGGTCGGAGGTGTCGTAGTCGGTCGAGACCGTCTCCGGATTGCAGTTGACCATCACCGCGTCGCGGTCGAGCTCGCGCGCGGTCATCGCTGCGTGCACGCAGCAGTAATCGAACTCGATCCCCTGGCCGATCCGGTTGGGGCCGGCGCCGAGGATGACCACCGAGTCGCGCCCGCCGCGGCGGATCTCCGAGGCGGCGGCGCCGGCAGAGGCTCGCTCATGGCCCGAGTAGTAATAGGGCGTGGCTGCCTCGAACTCGGCGGCGCAGGTGTCGACCGACTTGTAGACGCGGGAGAGGCCTTCGGTGCCGTCGCCCTCGGTGGCGAGCGCCTGCAGCTCGCGCAGGAACCAAGGGTCGATCAGGCAGCGCTCGTGGACGGCCTCGATCGAGAGGCCGCGCGCGAAGGCGGCGAGGACCAGGTCGAAGCGCTCGGCGCAGGGCCTCTCGAGCTGGGAGAGCAGCTCCTCGTCGCTCTCCGGGACATCGGCGGCGGCGTCGAGCTCACGCGAGCGCATCGCCTTGGCGAAGGACTCGCGGAAGGTGCGGCCGATCGCCATCGCCTCGCCGACGCTCTGCATGTAGGTCGAGAGCTTGCCCTCGGTGCCGGGGAACTTCTCGAAGGCAAAGCGCGGGATCTTCGTCACCACGTAGTCGATCGTCGGCTCGAAGCTGGCCGGCGTCGCCCGGGTGATGTCGTTGGGTATCTCCTCCAGCGCGTAGCCGACGGCGAGCTTGGCCGCCATCTTGGCGATCGGGAAGCCGGTCGCCTTCGAGGCGAGGGCCGAGGAGCGCGAGACGCGCGGGTTCATCTCGATCACAACGATCTCCCCGTCTCGCGGATTGACCGCGAACTGCACGTTGGAGCCGCCGGTCTCTACCCCGACGGCGCGGATCACGGCGAGCGCCTGGTCGCGCAGGTCCTGGTAGAGCGCGTCGGTCAGGGTCTGGGCCGGGGCGACCGTGACCGAGTCGCCGGTGTGGACGCCCATCGGGTCGACGTTCTCGATCGAGCAGATGATCACCGCGTTGTCGTTGCGGTCGCGCATCACCTCGAGCTCGAACTCGCCCCAGCCGATCACCGACTCCTCGACCAGGACCTGGTTGATCGGGCTGGCGGCGAGGCCCTCGGAGACGACCTGGCGCAGCTCGGTCTCGGTCTCCCCCACGCCGCCGCCCTGGCCGCCCATGGTGAAGGCCGGGCGGACGATCGCCGGCAGGGTGATGTGGCCGTCGGCCAGCGCTGCCTCGACCTCGCCGAGGCTCTCGACCGTCATCGACCAGGGGATGCGCAGGCCAGCCTCGGTCATCGTGCGGCGGAACTCCTCGCGGTCCTCGGCGCGGCGGATCGCTTCGTGGTCGGCGCCGATCAGCTCGACGCCGAAGCGCTCCAGGGTGCCGTCCTCGTGGAGGGCCATCGCCACGTTGAGCGCGGTCTGGCCGCCCAGGGTGGGCAGCAGCGCGTCGGGGCGCTCCCTTTCGATGATCCGCGTCACCGGGCCCGGCAGCAGCGGCTCGATGTAGGTCGCGGTGGCGAACTCGGGGTCGGTCATGATCGTCGCCGGGTTGGAGTTGACGAGCACGACCTCATAGCCCTCCTCGAGCAGTACCTTGCAGGCCTGCACGCCGGAGTAGTCGAACTCGGCCGCCTGGCCGATCACGATCGGCCCCGAGCCGATCAGCAGGATCTTCTCGATGTCGGTGCGCTTAGGCATTTGAGAGCTCCAGGAAGGCGTCGAAGAGGTGGCGGGCGTCGTGCGGACCCGGGCCGGCCTCGGGGTGGTACTGGACGGTGGCCGCGGCGACCTCCTTCAGCACCAGCCCCTCGACCGTGCGGTCGTAGAGGTTGAGGTGGGAGAGCTCGGCGGCACCGAAGTCCGTCTCCCAGCGCACCGGCTCGTCGGCCTCGATCTTCGGCTCGCCGCCGGGTCCCCGCACGGCGAAGCCGTGGTTCTGCGAGGTGATGTCGATCCGACCCGTGGCCAGATCCTTGACCGGGTGGTTGGCGCCGCGGTGGCCGAAGGGCAGCTTGAAGGTCTCCAGGCCAACCGCGCGGCAGAGCAGCTGGTGGCCGAGGCAAATGCCGAAGAGCGGCTTGCGGCCGACCAGATCGCGCACGGTGTCGACGACGTAGCCGAGCGCGGCGGGGTCGCCGGGGCCGTTGGCGAGGAAGACGACATCGGGCTCCTCGGCGAGGACCTGCTCGGGGGTCGAGGCGCACGGCAGCAACGTCAGCCGGCAACCCCGCTCGCGCAGCTGGCGCACGATGTTGAGCTTGATCCCGGTGTCGATGCCGACCACGTGGGGACCGTCGCCGTCCTCGAAGCGGACCGGCTCGGACGGCGTGACCGTGCGGGCGAGGTCGGCGCCGTTCATCGAGGGCTCGGCGACGACCCGTTCGCGCGCCTCGCCCTCGGGCGTGCCGGCCGGGAAGATGCCGCCGCGCATCGCGCCCTTGTCGCGGATGTGACGGACCACGGCGCGGGTGTCGACCCCGCCGATCCCCGGCACGCCGCAGTCGGCGAGCCAGTCGAGCCAGCCGCCCTCGGCGGTGGCGACGTCCTCGCCGTTCTTCGGGTCGCGCATGACGACGCCGCGAGCGTGGGCGCGGTCGGACTCCATCGCCGCGGCGGAGACGCCGTAGTTGCCGATCAGCGGATAGGTGAAGACGATGATCTGGCCGGCGTAGGAGGGGTCGGTGACCGACTCCTGGTAGCCGGTCATCGCCGTGTTGAAGACGACCTCGCCGGTGACCGGCCCGCCGGCCCCGCACGGCACGCCGTCGAAGCGCGCCCCGTCCTCGAGCAGCAGGAACCCCTCGCTCATCGTTCCGGTGCGCCTTTGCTCGGCATATGGGGGATAAAGCGCACCGGAACGGTGGTCATGCGGCTACCCCCATGGAGAAGGAGCGCAGGCGGTAGGCGACCTGGCCGCCGGCGAGCGTCATCAGCACGCGGCCGGTCAGCTCCTCGCCGTCGCACCAGGAGTTGGCGGAGCGGCTCTCGTAGCCGTCCTCGCCGACGGTCCAGCGGGCGGAGAGGTCGCAGAGGGCGATGTTGGCCTCGCCGCCGGGGGCGAGCGAGGAGCGCTCGACCTCGAAGAATTCAGCGGCGACGGTGAGGCGGTCGATCAGCAGGGAGAGCTCGATCGTGCCGGGCAGGACGAGGTGGGTGTGGAGGGCGGCGAAGGCCGTCTCGAGGCCGGTCACGCCCATCGCCGCCTGCTCATAGGGGACCTCCTTTTCCTCCGGCGCGTGCGGAGCGTGGTCGGTGGCGATGCAGTCGATCGTGCCGTCGCGCAGTCCCTCGATCAGGGCCTGGCGGTCGGCCTCGCTGCGCAGCGGCGGATTCATCTTGTGGCGACTCGGATCGAGACTGCGCACGGCCTCGTCGGTGAGGCAGAGGTGGTGGGGCGAGGCCTCGCAGGTGATCCGCACCCCGGCGGCCCTGGCGGCGCGCACGGCCTCGACGGACTCCGCCGCGGAGAGGTGCTGGACGTGGATCCGGCCGTCCTCGTAGGCGGCGATCGCGGCGTCGCGGGCGATCATCGTCGACTCCGAGACCGAGGGGATGCCGTCGAGCCCGAGCGCTGCCGAAACCGCGCCCTCGTGCATGACCCCGGCACCGGAGAGCTCGGGGTCCTCCTCGTGCAGGGCGATCGTGCCCCCGCAGAGGCGCTGGTACTGCAGGGCGCGGCGCAGGACGCGGGCGCTGCGGATCGGCAGGCCGTCGTCGCTGAAGCCAGCGGCGCCGGCGACGCGCAATGAGGCCATCTCGGTCAGCTCCTCGCCCCGCATGGCGCGGGTGACGGTGGCGAGGAAGCCGACCTTGACTGCCGCTGCGGCGCGAGCGTCGGCGAGCAGCGCCTCGACGTCGGCGGGCTCGGAAACCGGCGGCTCGGTGTTGGCCATGGCGAGAACGCCGAAGAAGCCTCCCGCGGCCGCCGAGCGGGCCCCGGTCTCGATGTCCTCCTTGTGTTCCTGGCCGGGCGTGCGCAGGTGGACGTGCGGATCGAAGAAGGCGGGGAATGCGTGCAGGCCCTCGGCGTCGACCACCTCCAAGTCACCGGCCTCGGCGCTGCCCGGCGCGGCCAGCTCGGCGATCCTGCCCTCGCGGACGACCACGTCGTGGCGGGCGTCGATGCCCGCGGCCGGATCGAGCGCGGCGACGCCGCGCAGGACCAGGTTCGCGCTCTCTCCGGCGCGCATCTCGAGCCTGGTCTCGCTCACGCTGGCTGTCCGATCGGGGTGGCGCGGCCGTTGCCGAGCGCCGGCGCCGGCTCCTCGTCGCCGGCGGCAAGCAGCTCGTAGAGGATCGCCATGCGGACGACGAGGCCGGCGGCGACCTGCTCCGCGATCAGCGACTGCGGCGAGTCGATCACCTCGCCGGAGAGCTCGACCCCGCGGTTGACCGGGCCCGGGTGCATCAGCAGCTGCTTGCGGCCGAGGCGGCGCGAGTCGATCTGGAAGTGGGCGGCGTACTCGCGCAGCGAGGGCACGAAGCTCTCCCGCATGCGCTCGCGCTGCAGGCGCAGGGCGTAGACGACGTCGGCCTCGCCCACGCCGTCCAGGGAGTGCCTCACCTCGCAGCCGAGCCGCTCGAGCCCGCGCGGGATCAGCGCCGGCGGCCCGCAGACGGTCAGCTCGGCGCCCATCGCCCTGAAGGCGATCAGGTTGGAGCGGGCGACGCGGCTGTGCAGGACGTCGCCGACGATCCAGATCCGCTTGCCCTCGAGCGAGCCGAGGCGGCGGCGCAGGGTGTAGACGTCGAGCAGGGCCTGGCGGGGGTGCTCGTGCTTGCCGTCGCCGGCGTTGACAACCGAGGCGTCGGCCCACTCGGCGACCAGCTGGGCGGCGCCGGCGTAGGGATGGCGGAGGACGATCGCGGCCGGGTCGTAGGCGGAGAGCGTCGCCACCGTGTCCTTCAGCGACTCGCCCTTGTCGACCGAGGAGCCGGCCGCCTTGACCGAGACCAGGTCGGCGGAGAGGCGCTTGGCGGCGAGCTCGAAGGAGGAGCTGGTGCGGGTGCTCGCCTCGTAGAAGAGGGTGACGACGGTGCGGCCGCGCAGGGTCGGCACCTTCTTGATGTCGCGGCGACCCACCTCGGCGAAACTCTCGGCCCGGTTGAGGACCGCCTCGATCTCGGCTTTGGAGAGCTGCTCGATCGAGAGCAGGTGCTTCATGCGGTCACCTCGCTCAGCTGGGAGATCGTTACCTCGTCGGCCCCGTCGGCCTCCTCGAGGCGGACGTTGACCCGCTCCTCGCGCGCGGTCGGCAGGTTCTTGCCGACGTAGTCGGGGCGGATCGGCAGCTCGCGGTGGCCGCGGTCGCAGAGCACGGCAAGCTGCACCCGCTGCGGCCGCCCGTAGTCGAAGAGAGCGTCGATCGCGGCCCGCACCGTGCGGCCTGTGAAGAGGACGTCGTCGACGAGTACGACGGTCTTCTCGCTTGGGTCGAAGTCGATGTGCGAGGCGTGGACGACCGGCTGCGCACCGGGCGCCTTGGCGCCGACGTCGTCGCGGTAGAAGGAGATGTCGAGGTCGCCGATCGGCAGCTCGGCGGCGGTGAGCGCGGTGAGGAGCGAGTGCAGGCGGCGGGCGAGCAGGGCGCCGCGAGTGTGGATCCCGACGATCGCGAGGCCGTCCGGCTCCGGGTTCTTCTCAGCGATCTCGTGCGCGATCCGCCGCAGCGTTCGCGTCAAATCATCGTGCCCCAGCACGACCTTCTCGTTCACTTCGCTCTGCTCCTTCTCGGCCTCGCAGGGCCGGGTTAAAGGACGCGGCCAATGTAGCAGCAGGGGCGGCGAGCCCGGCTAGATGACTGATTCCACGGCGGGCGCCGGGGAATCACGACCTCTTCCGGCTCCAGCTGGGCCGCCCGCGCGATGTTTGGTGCCGAGTGTCTGGTTTGCCACCGTATATGTGGGTCAATTCAACACTCGACACCGCGGGCTCGCCATCGCGACAGATGGGAGGCTCGGTTGAGGGCCTAGCCGGGCTCGCCGTTCTCCCGGGCCCCATTGGCGATCAACTTGGGTGGGCCCTTCTCGGGGAAGGGGATCTCGATCACGTCGAAGTCTTTGGGCGCGACGGTCGGCTCGAAGATCTCCCTGGCCTCCTCGAGCACCGTCCCCACGTGGTAGCGCGAGGAGATGTGAACGAGGGCGAGCAGCTTGACGTGGGCCTCGCGGGCGACGGCGGCGGCCTGGCCGACGGTCGAGTGGCCGGTGTCGGCAGCGCGCTGGGCCTCCTCCTCGGAGAAGCTGGCCTCGTGGATCAGCAGGTCGGCGTCGGCGGCGGCCGAGACGGTCGAGTGGCAGGGCGAGGTGTCGCCGGTGATCGCGACGATGCGCCCGGCTCGCGACTCCCCCATCACGTCGCCCGGCCGTACGGGACCGGCGCTGCCCGGCACCCCCTCCCCCCGCTGCAGGGCGGCGAACGCCGGGCCTTCGGGGACCCCGAGCCGCTTCGCGGCCTCGGGGTCGAAGCGGCCGGGGCGCTCCTCCTCGACCAGGACGTAGCCGTTGGCGCGCACGCCGTGCTCGACCGCGAAGGCCTGAACCTCCGCGCCCTCGTGGCGCACCGCTTCGCCCGGGTCGAGTTCGACCAGGTCGATCCCGTAGTCGGTGCGGCCGATCAGACGACCCAGCGTCTTGAAGAGGTCGCGCAGGCCGCGCGGACCGAAGATCGTCAGCGGCTCCTCGCGGCCGGTCAGGTCATAGGTCTTGAGCAGCCCCGGCAGGCCGAGGATGTGGTCGGCGTGGAAATGCGTCAGGTAGATCTCGTCAACCTGGGTCAGCCCGAGCGAGCGCTGCAGCTGCCGCTGCGTCCCTTCGCCGCAGTCGAACATCAGCCGCCGGCCGCCCCGGACCAGCAACACGCTCGCGGTCGAGCGCCGCGCCGAGGGCACCGAGCCGCCGGTGCCGAGGAATACCGCCGAGAGATCCATGCGAGCCTGCGAGCTTAGGCGACGCGGCGCCCGCGTTCTCCGAAGCTAGACTGGCCGCTGAGCGCCCGTAGCTCAGCTGGATAGAGCGTTCGCCTCCGGAGCGAAAGGTCACAGGTTCGAATCCTGTCGGGCGCGTATCCAACCGCGGGGCAGTCGGCTCCGCTGGCCCGTCCAATACTGTCGCGCCTCCGATGACCGACGAAAGCAAGATCCGCCCGCCCCGCGGTGCCCTGATCGTGATCGCGATCGGCCTGCTGGCGACGGTGGCGGCGGCGCTGCTCAGCAACGACAAGCTGACCGGGGCGGCGACAACGCTGGAATGGGTTGAGAAGACGCCGCTGCCGGACTCGAAGAAGGCGGCGATCCCCGGCGGCGGTGAGATGCAGCTGACCGATGCCGACATCGCGGCAACCGAAGCCAACGTCGGCGAATACACGCTCTTCCGCACGGCGGCGGTACTCGACATCGCGGCCGGCTCGGCGGTCGGCCAGGCGCGCCTGCGCTGTGCGATCCACGTGCCGAAGCGGACGATCAGCACCAAGACGTACAAGAGCCGCGCCTCCTACCCGCGCTCGAGCGAAGACCTCTCCGAACAGGGGACGACGGAAAACTCCGCGGTCGAGTTCAGCTCCCACGGCACCGACTTCGCCCTGGTCGAAGTGGGCGACGTGCTCGGCGAGCGCTACACGCGGTACAGAGGGATCGTCGTCGAATGGCCGTCGTACCGGATCGGCAGGCAGGTCTGGAAGTACGGGTTGCCTCCGGGGCGGCCCGGAGAAGACCTGCGGCTGCCGATGGTGTCGATCTGGCGCACCACCTCCAGGCCGGCGGGGAAGATCTCCTGCACGGTCGAAAACGCCGGCGGCACGGCGACGGTGAGCACCGCGGGGGCGCTCGCGGGGTAGAAACGGGGCCCGGCCTGCCGGGCTCAGGGGGCGACGAGCAGCTCGGGGCCCTCGATGCCTTTGCCGACCTTGTTCAGCTTCGGGTTGGCGGGGGCGCCATCCATCCGCGCGGCGTCGAGCGGCGCGCACATCGCGATCGCGTCCTCGATCTCCAGGTCGGGGCGCAGCCAGGCGGCCTCGGCCTCGGCGCTGGGCAGGATCGTCGGCATCCGGTCGTGCACCTTGGCGACCACCTCGTTGGGGGTCGTGGTGATGATCGTGCAGCTGTAGAGCCAGCCGTCGTCGAAGCCGCGGTCCTCGGGGTCCTCCCACTCCTTGCGGGTGCAGAGCCCGGCGAAGGCGAAGGGCTCACCGCCGTCGACCGTGAAGCGCCAGGGCTGGCGCGGCTGTTTGGGGTCCTCCGCCACCATCCACTCGTAGAAGCCGTCGGCGACGATCAGGCAGCGGTGGCGGAACTTGCCGACCAGGGGCGCGTAGGCGCGGCTCGCTTCGAGGTTCTCGGCCTTGGCGTTGATCATCCGGTAGCCGACCTTGAGGTCCTTGGCCCAGCGCGGCACCAGGCCCCAGCGCATCAGCCGCGCCTCGCGCTCACCCGCCGCGGCCTCCTCGGGGTCGGGCGAGGAGCGCACGGTCAGCACCTCCTGCGTCGGCGCCACGTTGAAGCGACCGAGCGATTTCTCGACCTGCTTGGCCCGCTCCTTGGCCGGGGCGGGGGCCTCCCCTTCGCGGTTGCGCTCCAGCGCCTTCTCCAGCTCGACCTGGAAGCGGTCGGCGATCTGTTTCGAGTTTTTGGCCGTGACCGTGAAGCGCCCGCACATGCGGCCAGCGTAGCTGGGCGGGCCGCGCTACTCGGGGGCGATCAACTCTGCCGGTCGCGCCTCGGGGTGCTCGCGGTACCACTCGAGCGTCCGCCGCAGGCCGTCCTCCAAGCCGACCTTCGGCGCCCAGCCGGTCAGCCCGCGCAGCTTGGTCGAGTCGACGTACTGGCGGTCGATCTCGCCGTCGGGGGTGCCGGTGCCGAGGTATTCGGGCTCGATTCCGGTGTCGGCGGTGGCGGCAATCAGGTCGACCACCTCGCGCACGGCGTGGGGGCGCTCCCCGCCGGCGTTGAGGGCCTCTCCCCTCGCAGCCTCGTCGTCGAGCGCGGCGGCGATCGAGAGGTAGGCGGAGACGGCGTCGTCGACGTGGAGGAAGTCGCGCTCGGGGCTGCCGTCGGAGCGGATCCGTGGTGGTCGCCCGGCGAGCACGGCGATTGTCGTCTCCGGGATCAGGCGCGAGAAGTTGAGGTCGCCGCCGCCGTAGACGTTGGCGAAGCGGGTGACGGCGAGGGGCAGGCCGTAGGCGTTGGCGTAGCTGCGGGCGACGATGTCGGCGGCGGCCTTGCTGGCGTCGTAGGGATAGGCGGCGCGAAGGGGAAAGTCCTCGCGATAGGGGAGCTCGGGGCTCGCGCCGTAGGCCTTGTCGGAGGAGGCGAAGACGACGCGGGCGACGCCGTGCTCGCGGCAGGCCTCGAAGACGTTCCAGGCGCCGCGCACGTTGACTTCAAGCGTCTCCAGCGGCGATTCGCGCGCGACGCCGACGATCGTCTGGGCGGCGAGGTGGAAGACGGAGTCACAGCCGGCCACAGCAGCGGCGACGGCCTCGGCGTCACGCAGGTCCCCCTCCGCCAGCTCGACCTCGTCGCGCAGTCCGAGCAGGTCGAGCCCCGAGAGGCGCTCGCCGCCGACGTCGGCGAGGCGCGGGTCGGGTCGGTCGAGCACCCGCACCGGCACGCCGCGCTCGAGCAGCGCCCCGACCAGGTGCGAGGCGACGAACCCGTGCCCCCCAGTAACCAGCGCTCTCACCCCCGCCCCCCTCCCTCAACCGCTGACTTCGCCTTTCTTGGGGCTATAGGACCACTAAAGGCGAAGTCAGCGGAAAGGGTTGGCCAGGGGGCGGCGCCCGCGGACCAGAGGTCGTTGAGCTCGACCGCGTCCTTGTAGGTGTCCATGCAGTCCCAAAAGCCCTCGTGGCGAAAGGCGGAGAGCTCGCCGGCGGCGGCGAGGCGCTCGAGCGGCTCGCGCTCCAGCACGCTCTCCTCGTCGACGTACTCGAGCGCCCCCGGCCCGAAGCAGAAGAACCCTCCGTTGATCCAGTGCTCGCTGCGTGGCTTCTCGACGAAGCCGGAGACTCGGTCGCCCTCGCCGATCTCGGCGACGCCCCATTGCAGGGTCGGCTGCACCACCGTCACCGTCGCCAGCGCGGCGCGCTCGGCGTGGAAGTCGAGCAGCGCTGCCAAGTCGACGTCGGCGACGCCGTCGGCGTAGGTCGCGCAGAAGGTGCCGTCGCCGAGGCGCGCGCCGAGGCGCGCGATCCGCCCCCCGGTCGGCGTGTCGAGCCCGGTGTCGACGCACTCGACCCCCACTCCGCCCGGCCAGCTCTCCGCCGCCACGAACTCCTCGATCGCCTCGCCGAGGTACCCCGTCGCGAGCAGGAACCGCTCAAAGCCCTGCGCCGCGTAGATCCCGATCACGTGCCAGACGATCGGCTTGGCGCCGATCTCCACGAGGGCCTTCGGCACCGTCTCGGTCCGCTCGCGCAGGCGCGTGCCGCGGCCCCCGCAGAGGATGACGACGGGCGGCTTAGCCACCCGCCACGGCGGGCAGGATGGTGACCTCGGCGCCGTCGTCGATCTGGGTCTCGAGGCCCTGCTGGAAGCGGATGTCCTCGCCGCTGACGTAGACGTTGACGAAGCGGCGCAGGTCGCCGTCCTGGGTGATCCGGTCGCGCAGGGTGCCGTGGGTCTCGAAGACCGCGTCGAGCACCTCGCCGACGGTGGAGCCACTGACCTCGAGCTCAGCCTGGCCGTCGGTGGCGGCGCGCAGCTGGGTCGGGATCTTCACGGTGACTGGCATCAGACGGCTACCTCCTGGCTGAACTCGGACTCGAAGCTCTCGAGGGCTGGATCGATCTCGTGCATGCGGAACCTATCGCGGGTCGCGTCGAGGGTCTTCAGACCCTCGCCGGTGATGTAGACGACGACGCGCTCGCCGGCACCGATCTCGCCTCGCTCCGCCAGCTTCTTAAGCACGCCGATCGTGACGCCGCCGGCGGTCTCGGTGAAGATGCCGGTCGTCTCCGCCAGCAGGCGGATCGCGTCGCGGATCTCCTCGTCGCTGACCGAGTCGATGCCGCCCCCGGTGCGACGCGCCTGCTCGACCGCATAGGGGCCGTCGGCGGGGTCGCCGATCGCCAGGCTCTTGGCGATCGTGTCGGGGCGCTGCGGCTTGCAGACGTCCCAGCCTTCGGCGAAGGCGGTGGCGACCGGGCTGCAGCCCTCCGCCTGGGCGCCGTTGAAG
This sequence comes from Solirubrobacterales bacterium, assembly GCA_035548675.1. Classification (GTDB taxonomy): domain Bacteria; phylum Actinomycetota; class Thermoleophilia; order Solirubrobacterales; family 70-9; genus VRUE01. The sequence continues at coordinate 12,382 of DASZSJ010000051.1, read as the reverse complement.
ACCGGCTGGGAACCCTCGACCAAACCGATGTCCAGCCACTCCTGGAAGCCGCGGCCGACCTTGGTGAAGAGTGAGCCCGAGGCGATCGGGCAGACGACGCGGTCGGGCAGCTGCCAGCCGAGTTGCTCGGCGGTCTCGTAGGCGAGCGTCTTCGAGCCCTCGGCGTAGTAGGGGCGCAGGTTGACGTTGACGAAGGCCCAGGGCCGCGTTTCGGCGAGCTGGGTACAGAGCCGGTTGACGTCGTCGTAATTGCCGCGCACGCCGACCAGGTTGGTCCCGTAGACGCCGGTGGCGAGCAGCTTCTGCTCCTCGAGGTTGGCGGGGACGAAGACGTAGGACTCGAGGCCGGCGGCGGCCGCGTGGGCGGCGACGGCGTTGGCGAGGTTGCCGGTCGAGGCGCAGGCGACGGTCTCGAAGCCGAGCTCCCGCGCCTTGGCCACCGCGACGGCGACGACGCGGTCCTTGAAGGAGTGGGTCGGGTTGGCGGCGTCGTTCTTGATCCACAGCTCGGCGGCGCCGATCCCAAGCCGCTCGGCGAGCCGCTCGGCGCGCACCAACGGCGTCAGGCCCGGCTCCAGCGGATCGCCGGGGCGCCCCTCGAAGGGCAGGAAGTCGGCGTAGCGCCAGATCCCCTGCGAGCCGGCCTGGATCTTGCGCTTGGTCTCCGCCGGGTCGAGGTCGCCGAAGTCGTAGGCCACTTCCAACGGCCCGAAGCAGTTCTCACAGGCGAAGTGCGCGCCGAGGTCGTAGCTCGCCCCGCACTCCTTGCATTTCAGGTTCTCTATTGCCATCCGATCTCGCTTTCGTCGCCTACGAAAAAACCTCCGCCTTTGTGGGGCAGAGGTCCGATCGGACTCCCCCCACATCTTCCAGGCCCCAAACGCACCTGCTGGAGTTGGCACCTGTCTCGGACCGAGGTCCGAGGTGGTTGCCGGGGCTTCTGCGGGCCAGGTCCCTCCACCCCTCTTGATGTGGCGTTATGTGAGCACGAACGATACCAGGGGAAATCCCGTTCAGCCCCGGTCGGGGTCGGCGGCTAACCTTGTGCGGCGATGCCCGACGAGACGATGAGCGTGAAAGATGCCGAACCTTCCGAAGCCCAGGCTGCGACGGGCCGGTCGGCGCGAGCTCGTCTCGCCGGCGCCGCAGGCTGAGCCACAGTCCCCCAGCGTCGAGCAGATCGACGGCACCGGCCTGCGCTGGGTCAACATCGAGCGCACCGGCTCGCTGGAGCGCGCCTGGCTGGAGGAGAACTTCGACTTCCACGCGCTCGACCTCGAGGACGTGCTCTCGCGCAACCAGCGGCCGAAGATCGACGTTTACGACGACTACCTCTTCATCGTCCTCCACTTCCCCGTCTTCGACCCGGCCGCCGGCCGCCTCGGCACCGGCGAGCTCGACCTCTTCGTCGGCCCGGGCTACCTGGTCACGATCCCCAACCAGCCGCTGCAGCCGGTCTCCTACCTCTTTGAGCGCTGCCGGGCAAAGGAGGAGCTGCGCGAGCAGCTCTTCTCGCGCGGCTCGGGCTACCTGCTCTACCGCCTCGTCGACGACAGCTTCGACTACTGCTTCCCGATGCTGCGCAAGATCGGCAACAAGCTCGACGCGCTCGAGGACGACATCTTCGAGGGGCGCTCGGAGGAGGTCGTGCGCGACATCTCCAACGTCAAGCAGGAGATCATCAACTTCCGCAAGGTGATCCGGCCGCAGCGCCCCGTCCTGCACGACCTGGAGAAGGTGAAGCAGCGCTACCTCGCCACCGACCTCGACCTGGAGATCTACTTCGACGACATCGTCGACGCGCACGAGCGAATCTGGGACATGCTCGAGAACTACAAGGAGGTCGTGGTCGCGCTCGAGGAGACCAACGAGTCGGTGATCTCGCACCGGGTCAACGACATCCTGCGCGTGCTCACCTCGATCAGCGTCATCGTCCTGCCGCTGACCCTGATCGCGAGCTTCTTCGGCATGAACGTGTGGCTGCCCGGCGGCGATCAGGGCGGGCCTCACGCGAGCTTCTGGGTCATCCTCGGCGTCATGGTGGCGCTCTTCGTCGGCATGGTCGCCTACTTCCGCCGCCGCGGCTGGCTCTGACATATAGCCTCCGTCGCCAGTGGCCAATTTTCGGATTTGGGCGCCGTGGCGCCTTGCCTACGTGAAGGACGCATCCAAGGACAGCGAGGAGGAGTGCATCTTCTGCGCCAAGCCGGCGGCGGGGTCCGACGAGGAGAACCTGATCGTCCACCGCGGCGAGAGCAGCTTCGTCATCCTCAACCTCTACCCGTACACCAACGGGCATTTGATGGTGGCGCCGTACGAGCACACGGGGAGGATCCAGGACCTGGCGGCCGCGACCGTGGCCGAGATGATGTCCCTCGCCCAACAGGCGATGAACAGACTGGAGGAGGTCTACTCGCCGCACGGCTACAACGTCGGCTTCAACCAGGGTCGGGTCGCCGGCGCCGGCGTCGAGCACCACATCCACATGCACGTCGTCCCGCGCTGGGGCGGCGACACCAACTTCATGCCGGTAATCGCCGACACCAAGGTGATGCCGCAGACGCTGGAGCAGAGCTACGAAGCGTTGAAGGGAGCATTTTGAGCGCTCGGATCGGCACGACGCCGTTCCGGTGCGCCCTTTCCTCCCCATACGGGGATAAAGCGCACCGGAAGGATGGTGGCAGATGAGTGAGCGAGCGACCCTGGCGCCGCCGGGGATCTTCAAGGCGTACGACATCCGCGGCCTTTATGGCTCCGAAATGGACGAGACGACGGCGCACGCGATCGGTCGCGCCTTCGCCCGCGTGCTGGCGCGGCTGCGGGGCAAGCAGCCGGGTGAATTGCGGGTCGGGCTCGGTCGCGACATGCGCCTGACCGCGCCGGCGATGGCGGCGGAGCTGCGCGACGGGCTGATCTTCGAGGGTGCGACCGTGCTCGACGCCGGCATGGTCGCGACCGAGATGCTCTATTACCTGGTCGGCTCGCGCGAGCTCGACGGCGGCGCGATGGTGACCGCCTCGCACAACCCCAAGGCCTACACCGGGGTGAAGCTGGTGCGCGAGGGGGCGCTGGCGCTCTCCGGCGACGCCGGCATCGGCGACGTGCGGCGCGAGATCGAGGCCGGCCTCGGCCACGCTCCCGGCGGCGGCTCGCTGGAGGAGGTCGACGTCTGGAACGAATACCGCGCCCACGCGCTCTCCTTCATCGACCCGGCAAAGGTGAGGCCGATGAAGGTCGTGGTCGACGGCGGCAACGGCATGTCGGGACCGATGGTCGGGCCGACGCTGCGCAAGCTCGGGCTCGAGCTGGAGGAGATGTACTTCGAGCCCGACGGCGAGTTCCCCGACCACGAGCCGAACCCGCTGCTGCCCGAGAACCGGGCGCTGATCATGGAGCGGGTGCGCAGCGCCGGCGCCGACCTCGGCATCGCCTGGGACGGCGACGCCGACCGCTGCTTCTTCATCGACGGCGCGGGCGAGTTCTGCGACGGCGACTTCATCTGCGCCCTGCTGGCGCGCGCGGCGCTGGCCAAGAACCCCGGCGCGACGATCCTCTACGACCCGCGCTCGAGCCGCGCCGTGCCCGACCTCATCGCCGCCGAGGGCGGGCGCTCCGAGCTCTCGCGCGTCGGCCACGCCTTCTTCAAGACGCGGATGCGCGAGGAGGACGCGGTCTTCGGCGGTGAGGTCTCCGGCCACTACTACTTCCGCGACTTCTGGAACGCCGACTCGGGCACGATCCCGGCGCTGCTGGTGCTGGAGCTGCTCTCGGTCGACGGCCGCTCGCTGGCCGAGCTGATGGCCGAGTTCCGCGCGCGCTACTTCATCTCCGGCGAGATCAACTCCGAGGTCGCCGACCCGGCGGCGAAGATCGAGGAGATCGCCGCGCGCTACTCCGACGGCGAGCAGAATCGCCTCGACGGGATCTCGGTCGATTACGAGGACTGGCACTTCAACCTGCGGCCCTCCAACACCGAGCCGCTGTTGCGGCTCAACCTCGAGTCGCTGGTCTCGCGCGCGGACATGGAGGCCAAGCGCGACGCGGTGCTGGGGCTGATCCGGGCGTGACCCTGACTCCGGAGCAGGCGCTCGAGCAGGCAGCCCTGGCCGGGATCCACCGCCTGCGCATCCCCACCCCCTTCGCGGTCGGACGGGTCAACTGCTACCTGATCGAGGACGAGCCGCTCACCCTCGTCGACACCGGCCCCAACTCGGGCAAGGCGCTGGACGAGCTCGAGTCGCAGCTGGCCGAGCGCGGCCATTCGATCGACGAGCTCGAGCTGCTGATCATCACCCACCAGCACATCGACCACCTCGGTTTGGCCGAGATCGTGGTGCAGCGCTCGGGGGCGAAGGTGGCGGCGCTGGGGGCGGCGCGGGAGCGGCTCGCCAACTTCGACGAGGACGCCGAGGCCGAGGACCGCTTCGCGGTCGAGCTGATGCTGCGCAACGGCATCCCGGAGGAGGTGACGGTGGCGCTGCGCAGCGTCTCGCGCAGCTTCCGTGGCTGGGGCTCCCACGTCGAGGTGACCCACCCGCTCGAGGACGGCCAGGTCCTTCCCTTCCGCGACCGCACCCTGCAGGCGATCCACCGCCCTGGCCACAGCCCCTCCGACACGATCTTCTGGGACGAGGAGCGCAGGATCCTGATCGCCGCCGACCACCTGATCGCCCACATCTCCTCCAACCCGCTGATCAGCCGCCCGCTCGACGGCTCCGACGAGCGGCCCCAGGCCCTCGTCACCTACATCGAATCGATGCGCAGGACGCGCGAGATGCCGGCCGAGATCGTCCTCTCCGGTCACGGCGACCCGATCACGGAACACGCGAAGCTGATCGACGAGCGGATCCTCAAGCACGAACGGCGCAAGGAGAAGATCTACAAGCTGATTGCCGAGCAGCCCCGCAGCGGCTTCGAGATCGCCCAGGCGATCTGGGGCAACGTCGCCGTCACCCAGACCTTCCTTACCCTCTCCGAGGTGATCGGCCACGCCGACCTGCTGGTCAACGAGGGGCGGGTGCGGGAAGTCGAGGACGGCGAGGTGATCCGCTACGAGGTCACGGGGTAGGGGCGGGGACGTGTCCGGGCCGGGCGTTACCTTGGTGGCGATTGGGCGGGGTGGCCGCGCCGGTTGATGAAAACGGCCCCCGGCAGGCGCACGACCGCCAGCCAGGGGCCTGACCAAAAGGAGGCCACTCTCCCATGGCTGGAGACGATCCTACGCAGACAGGCGGCTTCGTCCGGGTCGACCTGCCGGCCCGCGAGCGCAAGTTCCTGCAGGAATTGATCGCGCTGGCGCTCGATGGCGTGCGCGAAGAGCTGGCTAGCCACGGGGACGCCCACCCCAAGCTCGTGGACCTGCGCCGCGAGGAGGCCGCCTACGAACGGCTGCTCGAGGGGCTCGCCGGCGGTCGGCTGGCAACCGGCGCTGACGTCCGGGCGATCCTCGCAGAACTGGGCGAGGTCATCGACGCGAGCAACGAGTACGCTCGCGTCGTCTTCGAGCACAAGGCGCTGCAGGGCCTGCTCGCCATCCTCGAGGGCAGCCCCTGAGCCAGCCCTCCCCCATGTCAGCCAAAATCCTCTCGAGAAAGCCGCGCCGCTCCGCCAAGAAGCGGATGCTGATAATCGTCAACCCGTACGCGACGACGGTCTCGGATCGACTCAAGAACCTGGTGGTCTACGCGCTGCAGGGGCGCTTCGAGGTGGAAACGATCGAGACCGAGGCGCAGAACCACGCGACCGAGATCGGGCGCGAGGTGCGGGATCACGGCTACGACGTGGTCGTCGCTTTCGGCGGCGACGGGACGCTGAACGAGGTCGCCAACGGGCTGGCGGGGACCGACGTGCCGGTCTCGGTGCTGCCCGGAGGATCGACCAACGTTGTCTGCCGCACGCTGGGGATACCCAACGACGTGGTCGACGCGACCGAGCACCTGCTGGCGATGGTCGACGACTGGCAGCCGCGCAAGATCGACCTCGGCAGGGCCGACCACCGGCGCTTCGTCTTCTCCTGTGGGGCGGGGATCGACGCCACCGTGGTCAAGCGCGTCGACGCCCATCCGCGCCTCAAGTCGGCCGCCGGCCCCTATTACTTCACCTGGGCCGCGGTCTCCGCCTTCTACCGCTCCTACCTGGTCAACCCGGTGCGCCTGCGGGCCGAGATCGACGGTGAGACGGTCGAGGGGGTGACCGCCCTGGCCCAGAACTCAGATCCCTTTACCTACTTCGCCAGCCGCCCGGTGCGGGTCTGCGAGGACGTCGCCTTTGACGACGGCACGCTGGCGCTCGGGGTGCTCAAGCGCGCCACCCAGCGCGACATGCCGACCCTGATCGCGCGCATCTTCAGCGAGAAGCGGCCCGCGGCGCGCCACCGCCAGATCGAGCATTTCGCCGGCATCGCCGGGGCGAAGATCACCTCGATCTCCACCACCAAGGACGGCGTCGCCCGCCCCTTCCCGGTCCAGGTCGACGGCGACTACATCGGCGAGCGGACCGAGCTCGAGCTCGGAATCGACCCCGGTGCGCTGACGATCGTGGCCTGAGCGGCGCGGTGTTCGGTGCCGAGTGTTCGATTGACCCCATATACGGTGGTAAATCGAACACTCGGCAGGCGGGCTCGCCCAAGCGAGGCTCAGTCACTGGAAGCCTGGCGATGCTCTGGTCAGGCTAAAGCCGAACCAGGTTGGTGGCCTCGATGCCGCGGGTGATGCCGCGGAAGTCGACCACCAGCTCGGCCCGCGAGACAACTTCCTCGTAGTCGAGCTCGGGATGCGCGGTGAGGATCGCGACGGCATCGGCGGCGTCGAGTGCGGCGGCGAGGTCGGCCGACTCGAGGCCGAGCTCGGGGGCCGCCGGCACGTGCGGATCGTGGTAGGAGACGTCGCCGCCGAGCTCGATCAGCCGTTTGGCGATTTTCAGCGCCGGCGACTCGCGCACATCGCCCACCCCGGCCTTGTAGCTGAGCCCGAGCAGGAGGATCTTCGAGCCCTTGACCGGCTTCTCGGCCTCGTTCAGCGCCCGCTCGATCCGCTCGATGCAGAAAGCCGGCTGGGTCTGGTTGACCTTGCCCGCGAGCTCGATGAACTCGGGGTAGAAGTCGTGCTCGCGGGCCTTGAAGGCGAGGTAGAAGGGGTCGACCGGCAGGCAGTGGCCGCCCATCCCGGGCCCCGGCTCGAAGCGCATGAAGCCGAAGGGCTTGGTCGAGGCGGCGTCGATCACCTCCCAGACGTCGATCTCGAGCCGGTCGCAGAGTTGGGCCAACTCGTTGACGAGGGCGATGTTGACCGAGCGGAAGATGTTCTCGAGCAGCTTTGAGAGCTCCGCCGTCTCGGGACTGGAGAGGACGACGACCTCGTCGCAGATCAGCGAGTAGAGCTCGCGAGCGCGCTCGGTGCAGGCTTCGGTCAGGCCGCCAACCAGCTTCGGCGTGGTCTTCACCGTGTAGTCGGTGCGGCCGGGGTCGATCCGCTCCGGCGAGAAGGCGAGGTGGAAGTCGCGGCCGGCGCGCAGGCCCGACTCCTCGAGGATCGGCAGCAGGCGCTCGCGCGTCGTCCCCGGGTAGGTGGTCGACTCGAGCACGATCAGCTGGTTCGGCTGCAGGATCCCCGAGAGCGCGGTGGCTGACTCGAGCAGGTAGGTGAGGTCGGGCTCGCGCGAGCCGGTGAGCGGGGTCGGCACGCAGATCACGATCGCTTCGCAGGAGGCCAGGTCGGCCTGGTTGCCGGTCGCGCGCAGGCGGTCGGCCAGCGGGGCGAGGGCCGAGTCGGGCACGTCCTCGACGTGGCTGCGGCCCGAGTTGAGGCCCTCGATCTTGCGCTGATCGGAGTCCAGCCCAACGACCTCGTGCCCCGCCTCGGCGAAGGCGACGGCGAGGGGCAGGCCGACGTACCCCAGTCCGACAATGCCGATCTTCATCAGGTCAGTGTTAGCAGGCCTGGGTGCGCCCTGAGCGTTTATCCATACCCCGACAACGGTCGTTACAGCCTGCGTCTTGCATCTTACGGCGACCGCTAGCATGCCGCCGATCATCGACCGGACGCAAGATCTCGGGACATCCACGCGGTGAGCGACGCGGCCCTGCAAGCCTCCGACCTGGCGCCGGGACTGCTGCTCGGCGCCGACGTCAAGATCGGACCCGACGTGCTGCTCGGCGGCAACGTCGTCATCCATGCCGGGGTCGAGATAGGAGCCGGCGCCCGGGTCGGGGATCACGCCCAGATCCGCGATGGGGCGAGGGTCGGCGCCGGCGCCACCGTCGGCAGTCTCAGCTCGGTCGACCCCGGGGTCGTGATCGGCGCCCGGGCGAGCGTGCAGGCACGCTGCTACCTCTCGACAGGCACGGTGGTCGAGGACGACGCCTTCATCGGGCCCGGCGTGACCCTCGCTAACGACAACACGATGGACCGCCACGGGCCGGAGCTGGAGCTGCAGGGCCCGCTACTGCGGCGGGCCTGCCGGGTCGGCGCCGGCGTCGTCGTCTGTCCGGCGATCGAGATCGGCGAGGAGGCCTTCGTCGCGGCGGGAGCGGTAGTGGTCGCCGACGTCGCCCCCCGCCAGGTCGTGATGGGAGTGCCAGCGCGGGCGGTTCGACAAGTCCCAGACGAGGACCTGCTGGAGTGCTGGCGGTGAGCGGCCTCGACGTCGCGAAGCAACGCCCGGCCGGGCTCATGGAAATCAACGAAATACACCCCGACCGCCTGATCGGCGCTCTGCACGGCCTCGACTCTGCGGCGCGGGCCGCGCTCGAGCTGCGCTACCTGCACGGCATTCCGGTAGAGCGCACCGCCGAGCTCCTCGACCGCGCGCCGTCGACCGTGCAGGGTCTGCTCGAAGACGGGGTCGAGGGGCTGCTGGTCGCGCTCGGCCTCGACTCGCTCGACCAGGGCGTCGCCCTGGTCCTCGTCCTCTCCAAACTGCCAGCCACCACCTGGGGCGACAGGCCGATGGACGAGGCCGTCGCCAGGGTCCGCGACTGCCTGGAGCGCCGCGACTCGAAATCAGGCGGCCGCTAGCGGGCGTGCAGCGCGTCGCGCACGGCGGACTGAATCGGGAGCATGCCGGTCCGCCGCTCCGGCTCCCTGCGCCGGGGGGCCCCCGCAACTGCCTCCGCAAGGAGGCTGAGGTCCTCAACCGCGATCACCTTCCCGTCCGCGCCAAGCGCCCGGGCGAACTCGACTTGGTGGTCGTCGACGGTCTCCTCGTAGCGCTTCAGGCGGGGGACAACGACCGGCGTGTGCCCGGCGCGCAGCGCGCAAAGGATGCTGCCGGCGCCGGCGTGGCAGACGACCACGTCGGCGCGCGCCATGCACTCGATCACCTCAAGGAACTGCATGAAGGCCCGGCTGTCCGCGGCGCCGGCGGGCGGCGGCACCGGTCCGTGCTGGGCAAGGAGCTGCTCACCGGGCAGTTGCTCTAGAGCCCGAACGAGGCGCTCGAAGGGAATCTGCGTCGAACCCACGGTGGCGAAAATCACGCCACACTCCCGTGGAAGCGGGCACGTGGCAGCCGCGCCAGGGACGCCCACTGGACAAAGAACTCGTCGGCGAGCGGGTAGACCAGGCGGCCGGTGAGGGCCAGCTTTTCGACCCTCGTGATCGACTCGACGTAGACCAGCCGCCGCCGCTGCAAGCGGCCGAGCACGAAGAAGGGCAGGGCGAGCCCCGCGCCAGTCGACACCACGGCGCCAGGGTCGAGTTCGCGCAGGACGCGCCGGGCGAGGCGAAGATTCTTGAGGAAATTGCGCAGGTTGCGCGGGGTCGGACCGAATCCATATACAACGTCCTCCCCTCTCAGCAGATACTCGACATCGGGAGAATCGAGTGTCACCCAGGTTGGATCGAGGTCGCGCCATGCCGGCTCAAGGGCCAGCATCTGCAGCAGGTGCCCGCCCGGAGAGGCGACGAGTAGGACCTTGTCCGGACGGCCGCGGGGCACACTCAGGTCCCCGCCCGGACAGCTTTCGCAGTCGCGTCGCGGGCCGCGCCGAGCGTGACCAGGGCGAGACCGCGATCCGCCGCGCGCGCGGCGATCTCGGCAATCGCCGCCGCGGTCTCCGCGGCGCTGGGCCGCACCGCGTAGCGGGCCGAGTCGTGGAGGAGGACGACGGCGCCGTCATCGAGCCCGCGCGCCGCGCGCCGCACGATCCGCTCGCTCGGCAGCGGCTCCCAGTCCAAGCCCCAGGTGGACCAGTAGGCGACCTCGAGGCCAAGCTCACAGCAGACCTCGGCACCGGCCGGGCTGAGCTTGCCGTAGGGCGGCCGGTAGAAGCGGGGCCGACTCCCGCCAAGTTCCGCGACCGCGGCGTGGCCAGCCTCGACATCGGCGGCGGACTCGGCCGCCGGTACACGGTCGTGGCGGAAGTGCCGCTGGCCGTGGACCCCGACCTCGTGGCCGCGGGCGAGGATCTCGCGGGCGAGCTCGGGCGCGGCCTCGATCTGCTCGCCGACGAGGAAGAAGGTCGCCCTGGCACCGGCCCGATCGAGCGCGTCAAGGGTCGCCTCGGTCGCCCCAGGACCGGCATCGGGGCCGTCGTCAAAGGTGAGTACAGCGTGGCTGCCAGGTGCCACCCGCTCGATGCCGGGGTGCTCCCGCCAGCGCCACGCCCGGCCCGGCGAGCGCTCCTGCAGGGCGCAGCGCAGGGACAACGGCAACAGGCCGCGGAGCCGGTGCATGTGGCGTCGCATCTGCCCGGAAAACGCCTAATCCCGCGCCGAACTTCCGCGCCGGGCGTAGGACGCCGGGGACCGGGTATCCATTGGGCAACAGGATCGGAATTTTGTCCAGTCCCCCTCGGCAGCGAGTACAGAACCCACCGGGAGCACCGATAGCGGCTGTGATGATCGACCTCTTTCACTCCATTGCCTCCACTCCACGCTCTCGCATGGCCATGGCCCTCGGCGTCATCGCCCTGCTCCTCGCCCCCGCCTTGGTCGCGGCCCACACCGGCGGAAGCCGCCACAGCACCATCATCGACCTCAAGTCCGCTCAGATCGCCCGTGCCGAGAGGACGAGGGGCGGGACGGGCACGCAGCGGCAGGCCCAGCGCCGCCGCGAACAGTCCGATCCCGACCGCGACGGCCTCAGCACCATCACCGAGAGGCAACGGACCAAGACGAACCCGCGCCGCTTCGACACCGATGGGGACGGCTACGGCGACGGTGCCGAGACCCTGGCGGGCTCCAACCCGCTCGATCCGAAGAGCCTTCCGGCGATCGCCGTCCCGTCCGGGCCGCAACCGTCGTCAGCCGTCTTGCCATCGTCAGCCGTCTTGCCATCGTCGGTCGTCTTGCCACCATCGGCCGAGGAACCAGGGGGGCAGCCCCCGGCCGAGGAACCCGCCCCCGAACTGCCGGTGGAAGAACCAGCGCCCGAACCGCCCGCCGCCGACACGACCGCACCAGAGACGACAATCGACTCCGGTCCGGCAGCGACCACCACCTCGACAGGTGCCAGCCTCGCCTTCTCCGCCAGCGAGAGCGGCTCGACCTTCCAGTGCAAGCTCGACGCCGGCCCCTGGGCCGGCTGCACCTCGCCCAAGTCCTATAGCGCGCTGGCAGTCGGAAGCCACACCTTCTCCGCCCGCGCGATGGACGCCGCCGGAAACACCGACGCGACGCCGGCGACCTGGGCCTGGACCGTGCAGGCGGAAGAAGCCGGCGGCGGCGCGACCTGCACCCAGACGCTGAGCTCCGGGGCGAACCTCTCCAGCGCCATGTCCTCGGCCGCCAGCAAGGCGGTGATCTGCCTCAACACCGGCAACTACAGCTTCACCGTGACGCTTGCCTCCAAGACCAACGTGACGGTCCAGCCGGCCGCGGGGGCCAAACCGACCATCGACTACTCCATGTTCAACAGATCCTCGGGCTTCACCCTCACCGGCCTGCACTTCACCAGCGGCCTGGAGATGCTCGGCTCGACCCACGCGATCAACATTCTCAACAGCGAATTCACCGGCAGCTTCGGCATCCGGGCCAACGGCGAAGCGGCGAACGCCGGCCTCGCGGTCACCAACGTGCGGATCGAAGGCAACTACCTCCATGACCTCGACTACACCGGCTCACAGGGCACGGCGAATGGCTACGGGATGACGCTCGTTAACGGAGTCGAAGGGTTCACGATCCGCAACAACACGATCAAGTCGCCAGCGGCCGACTACATCCAGTCGGCGAGCCCGATCGACTTTACCGTCGACCACAACACCTTCCTCGGCCCCAGTCTGGTCTTCTCCCACCCCCTGGAACACCAGGACCTCTGGCAGATCTTCGGCGGCGGCACCAACATCACCTTCACCAACAACGTCGCCCGCCATACCGAAACCCACGAGTCACTGCTCTTCCAGACCGGCGTCTTCAAGAACGTCGTCGTCGAAAACAATCTCTTC
>DASZSJ010000050.1:0-31511 GCA_035548675.1 Solirubrobacterales bacterium | reverse complement strand
TGTCATATAGATGGTCAAGCTCACACACCCCGGCGATAATAGGAATCATGAGCCTGGCACCACCCGAGAGCGAGGGACCGCTGCGGCGCGAGCGGCTGCGCACGGCGCGGCTCTACCTCTGCTGTGAGGCGCGGCCGCGCGGTGCCGACCCCGAGCCGCTGCTGAACGCGGCCCTGCGCGGCGGCGTCGACATCGTGCAGCTGCGCGAGAAGTCGCTGCCCAGGCGCGAGATCGAGCTGGCGGCGCAGACCTTCCGCCGCGTCTGCGACAACCACAGCGCCCTCTTCATCGTCAACGACGACCCCGACCTCGCCCGCGCCTGCGGCGCCGACGGCGTCCACGTGGGGCAGGACGACATGGATGTCGCCGAGGCACGCGAGACTCTCGGCCCCGACGCAATTATCGGACTGTCGACGCATTCGAAGGAGCAAATAGCGGCTGCCGGGGGCGGGCCTGACCAAGCAGATCAAGGACGCAGGGAGCGTGGCGTGCTCCGCACGCGAGCGACCGAGGACGCAGATATGCGCTGGTCAGGCACGTCATCCGGCGTGGACTACATCAGCGTCGGTCCGATCTGGGAGACGCCGACGAAGGAGGGACGGCCGGCGGTGGGCCTGGAGCTGATCGCGCACGCGGCCCGGCACGCACCCCACCCCTTCTTCGCGATCGGCGGCATCGACGCCGCCAATGCGGCGGAGGTCGTCGCGGCGGGCGCGCAGCGGCTCTGCGTCGTGCGCGCGGTCTGCGACGCCGTCGATCCGGCCGCAGCGGCGGCAGAGTTGCGCCGCGCCCTCGCCCCGCTGGGGGAGGTGGCGCCGGGTGCCTGAGGGGCGATTCCGACATCCCGCCTGCGCGGGGGGTTTCTAATGGCCTCCAGCCACCCCCGCAAGCGCAAGCGGCGCAGCGCCTCCTCCGATCCGCGCGAGCGGATGCAACGGGGCTACGCGCGGGCCGAGGAGCGCAACCAGGCGGCGCGGGAAGCGCTCGAGCCGCTGGCCGAGGGCGAGCGGCCACGCGTGGTCACGGTCGGCGCGGTCGTCTCCGCCCTGGTCGCGATCTCAATTGTGGTCAGCTACCTCGCCGGTGCCGAGGTCGACGGCGAGAAACCGCGCTTCGTCCAGGCGCTGGCGCCGGCGCTGCTGACGGGCCTGATGGCCTGGGGCATGTGGCGCGCCCGCTACTGGGCGGTGCTCGGCTTCCAGCTGATCCTCGTCCTGCTCATCTTCAGCGCCTTCTACGGGCTGGTGGTGGGCGCCTCGACCGTGCCCCAGTTCCTCGGCACCGGGCTCCTGCTCGCGGTCGCCGGGGTCTTCTTCTACTTCATGGTCAAGGCGATGGCGCGGATCCAGATGCCGACGCGCGAGTAGCCCGCGGCCGTTCTATAGGCTGGGGCCAGTGGCAGAGTCCTACGACGTAATCGTCATCGGCGGGGGCCCGGGTGGCTACGTCGCCGCGATCCGCGCCGCCCAGCTGGGCAAGAAGACCGCCGTGGTCGAGCGCGACAAGGCCGGCGGGCGCTGCCTCAACTACGCCTGCATCCCGGCCAAGACCGTGTTGCGCACGGCGGAGATCTACGAGCAGGCGCGCGAGGGCGCCGAGCTCGGCGTCGTCGCCAAGGACGTCGCGCTCGACTGGGAGGCGCTCGGCAAGCGCCGCGCCGCCGTCTCGGAGTCGCTCTCGAGCGGGGTCAAGATGCTCTGGGACAAGAACAGGATCGCGCTGATCGAGGGCGAGGGGTCACTCACACCCGAGGCCAACGTCAAGGTCGGCGACGAGGTCTACGAGGCGGGTGCGGTGGTGCTCGCCACCGGCTCGGTCGCGCTGCCGATCCCGGGGGTCGAGTTCGGCGGCCGCGTCGTCGACACCTGGGGTGCATGGTCGCTGCCCGCGCAGCCAAAGCGGCTCGCCGTCGCCGGCGCGGGCGCCTCGGGCAGTGAGATCGCCTCGGCCTACGGGCGCTTCGGCACCGAGGTGGTGCTGATCGAGATGCTCGACCAGATCCTCCCCGCCGAGGACAAGGACATGGCCCGGGTGGTCGAGCGCGCCTTCAAGAAGCAGAACATCACGATCTCAACCGGCACCCCGGTGGAGAACGTCGAGGCGGGCGAGAGCTCGGTCAAGCTCAGCTACGGCGGCGAGACGATCGAGGTCGACTACCTCGCGATCGCCGGCGGGCGCGCTCCCGACGTCGAGGCGCTCGGCCTCGAGGGCGCCGGCGTCGAGCTGACCGACAAGGGCAAGGTGAAAGTCGACGCCTACCAACAGACTTCCAACCCCAAGGTCTACGCGATCGGCGATCTGGTCAATGCCAAGGCGCTCGCCCACAAGGCCTCCGAGGAGGGGGTCGTCGCGGTCGAGCGCGCCGCCGGCGAGCCGACCCACCCGGTCGACCAGAACCTGGTCGCCGGCGCCACCTTCTGCCACCCGCAGGTGGCGAGCGTCGGCCTCACCGAAGCGGCGGCCAAGGAGGCCGGCCACGACGTCAAGGTCGGCAAGCAGAAGCTCGGCGGCGTCGGCGGCGCCACCGTCTACGACGACAAAGACGGCTTGGTCAAGCTCGTCGTCGACTCCAAGTACGGCGAGATCCTCGGCGCCCACATCGTCGGCAACCGCGCCTGCGACATGGTCGCCGAGCTGGTCGCGACGATGGCGCTGGAGGGCGGCTACCAGGAGCTGGCCCGGATCGTCCACCCCCACCCGACGATCTCCGAGGCGATCCTCGACGCCGCCCGGGCCGTCGACGGCTGGGCAATCCACGCCTGAGCCTCGACCCGCTCGAAATCAGTCCTGGCCTGGCAGCTCGACCGTCTCGACGCCCAGCTTCGACGCGGTTGCCAGGACGTCCGGATCGGCGGTCGCGATCCGATCGCCACTCCGCGCCGAAGCGATCAGGATCGCGTCAGCGAGCGATAGCGGGCTGTGCGAGCGGTGGTAGAAGTCGACGCGCAGCTCGGCGGCTCGCTTGGCCAGCTCCGGGTCGAGGTGGACGACCGCGAGAGGCCCGGCGAAGAGCCCCTCGAGCTTCTCGTACGCGAGCGATGCCGGGAGACTGTGGACGCGCTCTGCGATGTCGTAGGTCTCCGCCAGGTTGACGGTCGCCACCGCGGTCCCGCCTTCCCGCAGAAGCGACTTGACCTTCTCCTGGGCGGGGCCGCCGATCAGATATGCGACCAGGGCGTACGCGTCGAGGAGTGTCACCGGAATTCCCGGCGTTCGCGCCTTTCGATCGCGATGCGGTCGTCCTCGCGAGCGATGCGACGCAGCTCGGCCAGGTCTATGTGACCGAACTCCTCCGCCAGCGAACCGGCGGCGGCCTCGATCGGATCGTCCGGAACGGGCCTGAGGACGAGCTCCTCGCCGCAGTCCTCGAGTGTCACGGTCGTCGTCCCCCAGCGCTTTCGGATCGGCGCGGGGATCGAGACCTGTCCCCCTTTGCTGATTTTCATGCGCTTCTTCATGAGCATTGAAATTACCATGAGACTCCTCACGCAGCGGTCGGTGCATCTGCGCATAAGGTCTGGCTGTGGCCGACGCTCCCCCCCGCGCGACCTTCTACTTCGACCTCGGTTCGCCGTACGCGTACCTGACCGCCGAGCGGATCAGCGGACTCTTCACCGGGGCGGGGCTGGAGCAGCCCGAGTGGCAGCCGATCCTGCTCGGCGGTCTCTTCCGCCGCTTCGACCGCGATTCCTGGGCGAACGGGCCGGGGCGGGCGGAGGGGATTGCCGAGGTCGAGCGGCGCGGCGCCGAGCGCGGCCTGCCGCCGCTGGCCTGGCCCGAGCCCTGGCCCGGCAACACGCTCTTCGCGATGCGGGCGGCGACCTTCGCCAAGCAGACCGGCCGCACCGTCTCCTTCGCCCTCGCCGCCTTCCGCCAGGCGTTCGCCGCCGGGCGCGACCTGAGCGAGCCCGACAACGTGCTGATCGCGGCGGCGGCCTGCGAGCTGCACCCCAACGCGCTGCTCAAGGCGGTGGAGACCAAGCAGGTCAAGGGGGCCCTGATCGAGGCGACCGAACGGGCGGGTGACCTCGGCGTCACCGGCGTCCCCTCGCTCCTCGTCGGCGGCGAGGTCTTCTGGGGGGACGACCGAGTCGAGGAGGCGATCGCCGCCGCGAGCTAAGGTCAGGTCGTGGCCGATCTGCCCGACGCCTCCACCTGTTACGAGCTGCTCGCCCGGATGGCGCTGATCCGCCGCTTCGAGGAGGAGGCGGGGCGCCAGTACCAGCGGGCCAAGGCCGGCGGCTTCCTCCACCTGGCGATCGGCGAGGAGGCGACGATCGTCGGCACCACCTCGGTGATGCGCGACGAGGACTACCTGATCGGCACCTACCGCACGCACGGCCACGCGATCGCCCGCGGCACCGACCCGAAGCGGGTGATGGCCGAGCTCTTCGGCCGCGTCGACGGCACCAGCGGCGGCCGCGGTGGCTCGATGCACATCTTCGACGCCGAGCGCCGCTTCATGGGCGGCTACGGGATCGTCGGCGGCAACCTGCCGATCGCCGCCGGCCTGGCCCTCTCCTCCGACTACAAGGGCGAAGACGCGGTCACCGTCTGCATGTTCGGCGACGGCGCCTCCAACGCCGGCAACTTCGGCGAGACGATGAACCTGGCGGCGCTCTGGAGCCTGCCCGTGCTCTTCCTGGTCGAGAACAACCTCTACGGGATGGGGACGGCGGTCGAGCGCCACTCGGCCCAGACCGACCTCTCGAAGAAGGCGGAGGGCTACGGCATCCCCGGCCAGCGGATCGACGGCATGGACGTGATCGCGGTGCGCGAGGCGGTCGCCGAGGGGATCCGGCTGGCGCGCGAGGAGCGGCGGCCGACCGTGCTCGAGGCCTTCACCTACCGCTACCGCGGCCACTCCGCCGCCGACCCAGAGGTCTACCGCGAACGCGAGGAGGTCGAGGAGTGGCGGGAGAAGGACCCGATCGAGGGCTTTGCGCGGCGCTGCATCGAGGCGGGTGTGCTGGGCGAGCGCGAGGTGCAGGAGGTGCGCGACAAGGCCGAGGCGACGGTGCTCGCGGCGGTCGAGTTCGCCGACGCCTCGCCCGAGCCGGCGCTCGACACGCTGTACGAGAGCCTCTACGTGCTCGACAGCGCCGCCGGCTGGTACGCGGTCGACGAGCGCAGCCCCGAGCCGCACCGCGGCGAGCACGAGGGCGAAATGCCCGACGCGGCGCGCGAGCTGGCCGAGGCCGGCGCCGCCTATGCGGGGCAGCCGCCGAACGGGCCGCGTCCCAACCCGGCCACCCACGGCGACGCCCAGGAGGGCGTCGAGCCCGAAGTCGCCGAGGAGGTCGAGGAGCGATGAGCGCCGCGACGGATCGGAGCAATAGCTGATGGCGACGCTGCGGATGCGCGAGGCGCTGCGCGACGCGATGGCGGAGGAGATGCGCCGCGACGAGGCGGTGCTGGTGATGGGCGAGGACGTCGGCGTCTTCCAGGGCGCCTTCAAGGTGACCGAGGGCCTGCTCGACGAGTTCGGCGAGCGGCGCGTGCGCGACACCCCGATCTCCGAGAACACGATCGTCGGCGCCGGGGTCGGCGCGGCGATGGGCGGCCTGCGCCCGGTCGTCGAGCTGATGACGGTCAACTTCTCGCTGCTGGCGCTGGACCAGATCGTCAACCACGCCGCCGCGATCCCCTACATGTTCAACGGCCAGGCGCGGGTGCCGCTGGTGGTGCGGATGCCCGGCGGCGGCGGCCACCAGCTCGGCCCCACCCACTCGCACAGCTTCGAGGCGCTCTTCCTGCAGGTGCCGGGGCTGCTCGTCGCCTGCCCCTCGACGCCGGCCGACGGCAAGGCGCTGCTGAAGGCGGCGATCCGCGACGACAACCCGGTGATCTTCATCGAGCACGAGAGCCTCTACGGGGCGCGCGGCGAGGTCCCCGACGGGGAGGAAGACGGAGCGCTGGCGCTGCGCTTCGGTGAGGCGGCGGTGCGGCGCGAGGGCAGCGACGTGACGATCGTCGGCATCCTCAAGATGGCGCACGTGGCCGAGGAAGCGGCGCAGGCGCTCGCGCACGAGCACGGGGTCGAGGCCGAGGTGATCGACCCGCGCACGCTGCGCCCGCTCGACCTCGACACGATCCTCGAGTCGGTGCGCAAGACCAACCGGGCGGTGGTCGTCGAGGAGGGCTGGCCGCACGGCGGCGTCGGCGCCAACCTGGCGGCGCTGATCACCGAGCAGGCCTTCGACCACCTCGACGCGCCGGTGCAGCGGGTGACCGGCGCCGACGTGCACATGCCCTACTCGCGGCGGCTCGAGCAGGCGGCGATCCCGCACTCCGAGCACGTGGTGAAGGCGGCGCTGGCCGCGCTGGAGGGCTCGCTCTGATGGCCGAGGTGGTGATGCCGCGACTCTCGGACTCGATGGAGGAGGGGACGATCCTGCAGTGGCTGAAGCAGGTCGGGGACGAGGTCGCGGTCGGGGACGAGCTGGTGGAGATCGAGACGGACAAGGCGAACATGGCCTACGAAAGCGACGTTGCCGGGACGCTGGGGGAGATCCTGGTGCAGGAGGGGGAGACGGTGCCCATTGGAACCCCGATTGCGCGGGTCGGGGAGGGTTCGGAGGCGCTCAGTCGGGACGGGGAGGGATCAGCCGCATCCTCCGCGGGTCCTGTCGCCGCAGGGGACCCCCCACCCCCTGCGGTCGCTGAAGCGTCCTCGGGGGTGGGTCCCCCTACGGCGCCACCCGCGGAAGAAGCGATCAACGCCGCTCCCCCGGGTTCCGACGGGGGCGGGCGTCCGAAGGCGTCGCCGATAGCTCGCAGGCTGGCCAAGGAGAGGGGGCTCGATCTCTCCGAGCTTCAAGGGTCCGGGCCGGGCGGGCGGATCGTCAAGGCGGATGTCGAGAAGGCGGGAGCTTCCGTGGGTGCAGACGGTGGGGGCACTCCTGAGCCGGGCGGGGCGGTTGGATTTGAACCGGGGACCGCTCCGGCCGCGGCACCCCCCGAGGCCGTGCCAGGACCCACGGCCGGTGCGCCAAGCCCCGAGACCGCCAAGGGGACCGTCAGCTACGAAGACCCGAGCAAGCTCCAGTCGACGGTCGCCCGGCGGATGGCGGAGTCGAAGGCCACGGCGCCGCACTTCTACCTCGAGGCGGAGGTCGACATGAGTCGGCTTGTCACGGCGCGGGCGCAGATCAAGGACGGGGCGACGGAGGGGACGGTGGTGCCCTCGTTCAACGACATGGTGGTCAAGGCGTGCGCGCTGGCGCTGCGCGAGCACCCGCGGGCGAACGGGGCCTATCGGGACGGGCGGTTCGAGCTCTACTCGCGGGTCAACGTGGGGGTCGCGGTGGCGGCCAAAGACGCGCTCGTCGTCCCCACCGTCTTCGACGCCGACCAGAAGAGCCTGCGGCAGATCGCGACCGATGCGCGGGCGCTGGCGCAGCGGGTGCGGGACGGGCAGATCACCCCGCCAGAGCTCTCGGGTGCCACCTTCACCGTCTCCAACCTGGGCATGTTCGGCATCGACAGCTTCGCCGCCGTGATCAACCCGCCGCAGGCGGCGATCCTCGCCGTCGGCGCGATCGCCGAGCGCCCCGTCGTCCGCGACGGCGAGACGACCACCGCCCACCTGATGCGGGTCAACCTCGCCTGCGACCACCGCATCCTCTACGGCGCCCCCGCCGCCGAATTCCTGGCCCGCATCCGCGCCCTGCTCGAAGAGCCGCTCGCGCTCGCGCTGTGAACGACGTTTGATCGATTTGCCACCGGATGCGTGGGCGAATCGATCAAACTCCTCCGGTCAACACGTCTTCTTCGCTCCCGTCACCGCGTTCCAGGCGCGACCCAGGGAGAAGTCGGCGGCGACGCGGAGGACGCCGGGGTGGGTGGCGCGGGCGATCGTCCAGTCGCCGTGGCGGAGGAGGCAGCCGGCGCCGCGGGAGATCGACCAGTAGGGGGTGAAGTTGACGCGGACGAGGAAGTCGCCGGGACGGGTGACATCGAGGCCGAAGCCCTGGCGGCCGACCCAGAGCGTGCGGGCCGCAGCGGCGCCGATCGGCTCGACCAGGGGTCGCGGGTCCGCAACCGCGTAGATGCGCCAGTGGGGCGAGCTCCAGCGCAGGTCGAGGTAGGGCGGCGCGCTGAGGATGAGGCGGCGCTCGGCAACCGAGGAGTAGTCCAGCGGCGCATCGGGCAGGGCGACGTAGGAGATCGCGTTGCGGTGCAACCAGCGGCGGTAGGAGGCCGCCGTGAGGCGCTCGTCCTCGCTGTAGAAGATGTCGTCGCGGGTGGTGTCGAGCTGGCGCAGCCAACCACGAGCGAGCTCGAACTGCGTCGCCAGGTAGGCCGACTCCCAGTGGTTCGCCGTCGGCGGCACCTCGACCCTGACGCTCGCGCCGCCGTGGGCGCGCAGCCAGCGGGCGGGCGGCTCGAAGTAGCTGGGCGAGGTGGAGGGGTCGCCGACGCTGCGGGCGATCTGGCTGACGCTCGCGGTCACCTGCCAGTAGAGACCGCCGGCCATCGCCAGGACGAAGATGAGGGCGGAGGTGCGGGCGAGGTGCGGCCGCCGGGCGAGCACGACCGCGGCCAGCACCGGCCCGCCGAAGAGGGCGCCGAGGCGCACGGCGTTGCCGCCCATCGGGTTGGGCGCCAGCAGCAGCAGGGTGGCGGCGAGGACGTAGCCGGCCAGGGCCCAGCGCAGCTGCCGCTCCTCGCGGCCGAGGCCGCGGGTGACGAAGAGGGCGCCGCCGCACCAAAGTGGGATCGC
The DNA here is from genome assembly GCA_035548675.1 of Solirubrobacterales bacterium. GTDB lineage: Bacteria > Actinomycetota > Thermoleophilia > Solirubrobacterales > 70-9 > VRUE01. Next base: position 22,786 of record DASZSJ010000050.1, on the reverse strand, counting down.
CAGGTAGGAGGAGAAGGCGAAGGGAAACTGCCCGGATTCGGGGAAGGCGAGGTTGGGCAGCAGGACCAGGCCGAGCGCCAGCGCCGCGACCCCGAGCGCGCCGCGGCTAAAGGGACGGCCGCGCTCGATGACGCCGACGGCGACGACGCCGGCGAGGAAGGCGGCGGCGACGGGGCTGGAGAGCGCGCAGCCGGCGGCGGCGGCCAGGGCGAGCTTGCTGCGGTCGAGCTGCAGGAAGCGCAGGGCGGCGAGGCCAAAGGCGACCCCGAGCGCAAAGGTGAGCTGGCCGTCGGCGAGCAGGGTCACCACGCCGGCGGCGAACCAGAGGGTCGCCCAGCGGGCGCGCTCTCCCCAGCGGTCGCGCACGAGGCGATCGAAGAAGTAAGAGGAAGAGACGACGGAGAGCGTGCCGACGAGCTGCGGGCCCAGCAGCGAGGCGAGCGGCGGGAAGAGGACGCTGTAGGTGAGGGTGTAGTGACCGCCGTACCAGCTGCCGTTCCAGATCGAGAGCCCGGCGCGCTGGAAGAGCTCGGTGCGGAAGACCTGGGCGGCGAGGTCGCCTACCTGGGGGTTCCAGGCCAGCATCGCCAGGGCGAGCAGCGAGCTGAGCGCGACGGCGGGCAGCCAGTCAGGTCTTAGTGCCTTGGACTGGACCATGGGGACGGCGCCAAGGATAGAGCGGCGCCGTGCAAGGATTTCGGTAATGAGCACGGAAGTCCTCGTCGTCCGCTGTGGCCTCGTCCCCTACGACGAGGCCCTGGTCGCGCAGCGCTGGCTGCGCGACGCGCGCGAGGACGGCTCGATCCCCGATGTGCTGCTGCTGCTCGAGCATCCGCCCGTGTACACCCGCGGGCGCCGCGCGAAACCGGAGGAGCTGCCGATGGCGGAGGAGTGGTACGCGATGCAGGGGATCGAGGTGCGCGACACCGACCGCGGCGGCCAGGTCACCTACCACGGGCCGGGACAGCTGGTCGCCTACCCGATCGTCGACCTGCACGCCTACGGCGACGATGTCCACGAGTACGTGCGGCGACTCGAGCGGGTGGCGATCGACGCACTCGCCGAGCATGGCGTCGAGGCCACCACGATCGACGGCCTGACCGGCATCTGGACCCCCCCCCGGGGGGGCCGACGGGCCTCTAACGTGACATATCGACACGCTTTCGGCCCGTCGGCGGGGGGGGCGTCGGCGGGGGGTTCGGCGGCGGCGAAGATTGGGTCGATCGGGGTGCATGTGAGCCGGGGGGTGACGACGCACGGGCTCTCGGTCAACGTCAACAACGACCTGCAGCCGTTTGAGTGGGTCGTGCCCTGCGGGATCGAGGACTGCCGGGTGAGCTCACTGAGCCGCGAGCTCGGCGCTGAGGCGGACTTCGACGCCTTCGCCCAGACCGTGGCGGAACGCTACGCGGACGTGTACGAGCGCGAGCTGACAAGCGCCGCGCCGGCGGAGCTGGGGCTGGAGAACGCTAGGCTCGGGGTCGCATGAGTGAGGCGACGACAGAGCCCTCCGCGCCGGCGGTCCGCAGCACGGAGACGGCGGCCGGCGACACCGCTGCGGTGGCGGCGGGCGGCAAGACGGCTGCGGGCACGGGCGCGGTCGAGCGCGTCCACGTCACCCGCTCGCGGGCGAAGCCGGGCGGGATCGCGGCCGAGAGCGACGGCACCGTCCCCTTCCGCCGCGCCCGCAAGCCGCCCTGGCTGAAGGTGCCGGCGCCGGGGGGGCCCAACTACCGCCGGCTCAAGTCGACGATCGGCTCCGAGAACCTGCACACGGTCTGCGAGGAGGCCAACTGCCCCAACGTCGGCGAGTGCTGGGAGCGCGGCACGGCCACCTTCATGATCCTCGGCGACGTCTGCACGCGGCGCTGCGGCTTCTGCAACGTGAAGACGGGGGTGCCGAGCTGGAACGACCCGCTGGAGCCGCTGCGCGTCGCCAACCAGGTGAAGCGGATGGGGCTACGCCACGCCGTCGTCACCTCGGTCGACCGCGACGACCTGCCCGACTACGGGGCCAGCGCCTTCGTCGGCGTGATCCGCTCGATCCGCATGCAGGCGCCCGGCTGCAAGGTCGAGATCCTCACCCCCGACTTTCGCGGCCAGGAGATGCCACTGGCCAAGGTGATCCACGAGCGGCCCGACATCTTCAACCACAACGTCGAGACGGTGCCGCGGCTCTACCCCAAGGCGCGGCGCGGCTCCAAGTTCCTGCGCTCGGCGCGGGTGCTGAAGATGGCGAAGGAAATGGGCAGCGAGCGGGTCGTCACCAAGTCCGGCCTGATGGTCGGCCTCGGCGAGAGCTTCGAGGAGATGGTCGAGGCCTTCGGCATCCTGCGCGAGCACCGCGTCCAGGTGCTGACCGTCGGCCAGTACCTACGGCCGACCGAGAACCACCTGCCGGTGGTGCGCTACTGGCACCCGGAGGAGTTCGAGGCGCTGGAGAAGGCGGCGTATGAGCTCGGCTTCGAGTCGGTCGCCTCGGGTCCGCTGGTGCGGTCGAGCTACCACGCCGACCAGAACCTGCCTCCGACGGTGGCGGACCGGCGCGACGCGGCGTCCTCAGTCGCCTGAAGAGCGCTGCATTCAGGTTCCCTGCGCCCTTGCCTCGCTTGGCCCGGCGCCGTCGGCCGCCAACAATTGACGCCGCGTCATCTCGCGGGCGAAGGCGACGACGTCGCCCAGGGCCCGGGCTTCGTCGATCTCGAAGCGTGCAGCCATGCCCCGCGCCAGCTCGTCGACGCGGCGGGGCTCCTCCAGCTGCTCCCAGATCCAGGCACCGGCGGGATTGAGGCGCACGGCGATGCCGGCGTCGACGTCGAGCAGCACCGTCTCCTCGGGCAGGTCGCCGTGCACCGCTCGCTCGGTGCGGCGCAGGATGGTCCCGGCTTCGATCGTCGGCACGGTCAAGTAGTTCATACCCTAAGACCGCGTGGGGAGCCTCAATGGATTCGAGATGCCGCTGCGCCGGCTGAACTCGGTGCCGGGGGGGCGCGGGACGCTCATGGTCGTAACGGTGGAGCCGCTGACGACCGGTCGGGGAACCCGATCAGCACGCTGGTCGACGATGAGGGACGGCGCCGGCCCTACCCAACTGGCCTCGGGCGCTGCCGGAGAGTGCCAGCGGGCCCCTGACGCGATCCCAGCGGGCCCCCGACGCGATCGGGATCGACGATTAGACTCAAACTCGTATTGGCACGTCCACTGCACGTCTACTTCTGGAGGAGGAGAGATGAGCGAGATCCGTCCCGAGCCCTACGAGGCCCCGAGCGTCGAAGAGGTCGAAACCGACGGCAAGCCGATTGCCACGACGCCTGGCACCGTCGCCAGCATCGCGTAGGCGGACTGAGCGAGGTTTCGCCTGGGCTGGCTGGCCTGGAGGGTCGGCATCGTCGAGGCGGTCATCGCCGGCGGGGAGCCGTTCCTGCATAAAGGAACGATGCTGGACCCGATCGAGACGCCCGCCGGGGAGGGCGTCGACCGTCACCTCAACAGCAACGGCGGTTCCTCGACGAGGAGGTTGGGGAGAAGCTCGGCGCCCTGCGCGGCGTGGGGTCCGCGGCGATGGCCTCGAGCCCACTCGCAACGGACGGCGTCGGCGAGCTCGACCGGCCGAGGACTGTTCGATCCCTGACGATGGAGCCAGCCGGGATCGAACCGGCGACCTCCGCGTTGCAAACGCGGCGCTCTGCCAGCTGAGCTATGGCCCCGCAGCCAGAGTGTAGGCCGGTTTCGGCCGCCACACCAGCGTGGCGGCGAGTCAGTCGTCGAAGTCGAAGTCCTTCGGCGGTTTCTGCTCGAACCAGAGCTGGTCGTCCTCGGAGTCCTCGAGGAAGTCGGGGGTCTCCTCGAGGACGTCCTCGTCGTGGTGGGAGGATTCGGGCTCCGCTTCGGCGACGGGCTGCGGCTCGTCGTCTTCGGCCAGGGCCAGCTCCTCCGACTCGGGCTCGGGGGCGGGCTCGTCGTCGAATTCGGGCTCGGGCTCGGGGGCGGGCTCCGGCTCCGGAGCGACATCCGGCTCGGCGAGCGGCGCGTCGAGCGCCTGGTCCAGCTCGTCGGAGAGCCGCTGCTCGTTCCAGAAGGCGTCGTCCTCGTCGTCGTACTCCTCGTCGTCGTCGGGGGCCGGGCCCTGGACGCTGACCTCGGCCTCTTGGCTCTCCTCGAGGCCGGCGAGCGGATCGGTGGGAGCGAGGCGGGGCTCGGCGATCTCCTCTTCGACGATCTCCTCGTCGGTGGGCGTCGGCGGGCCGATTTCCTCCTCGACGTCGAAGAGCTCGGTCGGCTGTTCGGCGATCGCCTGCCGCTCTTCGGTCGAGTGCGCGCCGGGCGCCGCCTCGGGCTCGGCGGGCTCCGCCACCTCGGCGACGATCTCGTGCTCCATCGCCGCTTGCTCCTCGGCGGGCACGGCAGCCTCATCCGGAGCGGGCTCCTCCGCCGCCACCTCGCCCGCGGGCTGCTCCTGCCGCGGCTCGGGCGGAGGCGGGGGCTCCTGCAGGTCGGCGATCGTCGGCTCGCGCCGCTCGCCGGCCCCCTCGGCAACCCCGGGTTGCGCCATGAACTCGGTCGGCGCCTCGGCGAGCGGGTCGGCGGCGGCTTCGGCCCCGGGCCGCTCTGCCTGCCCGAACGCCTCGTCCTCGAGCTGCTTCAGCTCGGAATCGGCGGCGCCGTGCTGGCGCTTCAGTTCAAGATGCTCGCGGATTGCCTCGTCGAGAATGCCCATGGCTCGTCCCTGGCGGGGAAACCTAAAGCCTATGCGGTTATCCCTCACCATGCGAGGGCCCTGGGACGATCCTCTCAGCCTCGCCACCACCCCACTTCGCAGCAACAGCTTGCGAGCGCTTCCGCGCGCAGATTGCACGATTTGCCCCCGTATACAGTGGTCAATCGAACACCCTGCACCGAAAGCCACCCGTGCTCACGAGAATTTCGTGGACCAATCGGCTAGGTGTGGGGCAGTGGCGGTCACCCCCGCGCTGGAGCGGGCTCCGGGCGTGGCTCCACCGGGGCCGGCGCGCGCGGTGCCGGGACGGTCTCCGCCGCGACCCCCTCGCTGCGGCGCCCGTAGAGGTACCAGTAGGCGCAGCAGACGAAGACCAGCGCGCCGACCAGGTTGCCGAGGCCCGCGTAGAGCAGGTTGTTGAGGATGTTGGCCCACTCGATCCCCGGCACGCCGGCGAAATGGGCGGCCGGCAGGAAGAACATGTTGGCGACCAGGTGGTCGAAGCCCATCGCGACGAAGGCGGTGACGGGGAAGAAGATCGCGGCGATCTTGCCGCCGACCCCGTCCGCCGCCAGCGCCATCCAGACGGCGAGGCAGACGAGCCAGTTGCAGCCGATCCCGCGCAGGAAGATCTGCCAGTCGGTCTCGGTCCTCGCCTTCAGCGTCGCGATCGCCCCCAGCCGCTCGAGCTGCTCGGGCCCGGTGAGGACCCCCGACTTGACCCCGAGGAAGTAGGCGACGAGGAGCGAGCCGAGGAAGGCCCCGAGCGTGGTCAGCGCGAGGTAGGCGCCGACCCGGCTCCAGGAGGCGCGGCGCTTGCCGGCGGCGAGGACGACGGCGGGGACCGCCCCGGTGACCAGCTCGGCGCCGGCGATCAGCACCAGCATCAGCCCGAAGGAGAAGCAGGCGCCGGCGAAGAGCTGCGGCAGCGTGCCCCAGGTTCCCGGGTCCATCCCCGAGGTGACGGCGATCGCGAAGAGGGCGCCGAAGGCGATGAACGCCCCCGCCAGGGCACCGGCGACGAGGCTCTTGCCGAACGGCGCGGCGGCCTTCGCCGCGCCGACTTCGATCGTCGATTCGTAGATCTCAGGGGGACTCTTGAAAGCCATGCGCGGGCACCTCCGTCGGTCGTGATGATGGTTCTGATGGCTCCGGGGTGAGCAGGAAGACGGCGCCCTCGCGCTCGCCCACCGGATACGTCTTCAGCGCTTCGCACTCGTGGCCGAGCGGCTCGCCGGAGAGCAGGTCGAAGCGGCGTTCGTGCAGGGGGCAGATCACCGAGCGCTCGCCGGCGATCCCGTCGGCGAGCGGCCCGCCCAGGTGCGGGCACTCGGCCTGCACCGCGTACCACCCGGCGGGCAGCCGGAAGAGCGCCAGCGGGCGGCCATTGACCCGGACCACGCGGCCCTCGCCGAGCGGGACGTCGGCGGCGTCGCAGAGCCGGGTCACTCGATCCCCCCGTCCGCGGGCGGCCCGACCAGCGCCGCCGCCGCCGGGTCCTCGACCTCGCCGAGGTCGCCGAACTGGTTGGCGTGGTAGGGCCGGTCGCGCTCGCGCCAGGCGTCGCCGGCGGCGGCGCGGGCGATGCGGAAGCGCTCGCGCAGGGCCGCCGCCCGCTCCGGGTCGAAGATCGCCTCTTCGACCTGCTCCAGCCCGACCCGCGGCAGGAAGTCGTAGATCCGCTCCTTGAACTGGCCGTGCTCGCGGTAGTACTGGAGGAAGGCGGTGCCGACCGCGAGCACCTCGTCCGCGGTCTCGACCGTGCAGAGGACGTCGGCCTCGCGCACGTTGGCGCCGGCGGCGCCGCCGACCCGGACCTGCCAGCCGCCCTCGACCGCGACGACGCCGATGTCCTTGACCGTCGCCTCGGCGCAGTTGCGCGGGCAGCCGGAGACGCCGGCCTTCACCTTGTGCGGCGTGTGCACGCCTTCCCACTCGCGCTCGATTCGCTGCGCCAGGGCGATCGAGTCGCCGATCCCGAAGCGGCAGAAGTCCGAGCCGACGCAGCTCTTCACCGTCCGCACGGCCTTCGAGTAGGCGAAGCCGGAGGGCATGTCGAGGTCGCGCCAGATCTGCGGCAGGTCGGCCTTGCGGACGCCGAGCAGGTCGATCCGCTGGCCGCCGGTGACCTTCACCATCTTCACCTCGTAGCGCTCGGCGACGTCGGCGATCCGCCGCAGCTCCTCCGGTGTCGTCACCCCGCCGTACATCCGCGGCACGACCGAGAAGCTGCCGTCGCGCTGGATGTTGGCGTGGACGCGGTCGTTGATGAACTTCGCGCCGCGCTCCTCGCGGTGGCGGTTCTGGTTGATCTCGGAGACCAGGTAAGCGAGCGCCGGCTTGCAGGCGCCGCACTCGCGCCCGGTCCCGCACGCTCCGCTCACCTCAGAGACCGAGCGCAACCCGTCCTCGCGGATCCTCGCCGCCAGCTCCTCGCGGGTCTGGCGGCGGCAGGGGCAGAGGTAGGCGGGCTCCTCGGTGCCGCCCGTCTCCGCCGCGACGATCTCCTTGACCATGCCGCGGCAGGAGCCGCAACCGGTGCCGGCCCGCGTCACCGCCATCGCCTCGCGCGCGGTGGCGAGCCCCCGCTCGCGGACCGCGGCCAGGAGGTCGCCCTTGCAGACCCCGTTGCAGTTGCAGACCTGGGCCGAGTCGGGCAGGTCGGCGGCGCTGGCCGTGGCCGCCGCCGCCAACCGCGCCAGCGGCTCCGCGCTCTCCTCACCCGCCTCGACCGCGGCCAGCAGGTCCTCGGCGCCGCGGGTGTCGCCGAGCAGGACCGCCCCCGCGATGCGGCCCCCCTCGACGACGAGCTTGCGGTAGGTGGTGGCGGAGCGGTCGACCGCGGCCGCGTCGCCGGAGTGCCGGCCGATCGCGACCAGGTCGATGCCGGCGACCTTCAGCTTCGCCCACTGGACCGAGCCCCGGTAGGGCTCGCCGGGGAGGTCGAGCAGGGTCTCGGCCGCCACCCGCGCCTGCTGGGCGATCGGCGCGACCAGCCCATGGACGACCCCGTCGTGCTCGGCGCACTCGCCGAGCGCGACGACGTTCTCCGCCGAGGTGCGCAGGCGATCGTCGACGACGATCCCGCGCGCCCATTCGAGCCCCGCCGCCCGCGCCAGGTCGATTTCCGGCCGGATCCCAACCGAGACGACGACCATCTCCGCCGCCAGGGTGCTCCCGTCGCCGAAGCGCAGCCCCTCGGCGCGCTCGGTTCCGAGCACGCCGACCGTGTCGCGCTCGAGCAGCACCTCGACCCCGAGCTCCTCGATCGCCGGCAGCAGCATCGCCGCCGCGTCGCGGTCGAGCTGGCGCTCCATCAGCCGGTCGACCAGGTGGACGACGGTGGTGCGCATCCCGCGCGCAACGAGGCCGCGCGCCGCCTCCAGCCCGAGCAGGCCGCCGCCGATCACGACCGCGCGAGCGCCGGGGCGCGCCTGCGCCCTGATCCAGTCGCAATCTTCCGGGTCGCGAAAGCAGGCGACGCCCGGCTTGTCGATCCCTTCGATCGGTGGCAGCAGGGGCTGTGACCCGGTCGCCAGCGCAACCTCGTCGAAGTGCCGCTCCTCCCCGTTCGCCAGCAGCAGCGCCGGCGCGGCGGCGTCGAGCGCGTCGACCCGGGTGCCGAGCAGCAGCTCGACCCGGTGGTCCTCGTACCACTCGGGCGGGCGCAGGGCCAGCGCCTCGGGGCCATCGTCGCCGAGCAGCAGCTCGGAGAGGCGGACGCGATCGTAGGGCGGCTGCTCCTCCGCGCAGACCATCGTCACATTGACTCCGGGGTCGCGTTTCAACACCTCTTCGCAGAGGCATTGCGCGGCGATCCCGCCGCCGACGATGGCCAGGCTCAGCTCTCTCGATCGGAACATGGCCGGCAGGCTGGCGCATCCTTGTTTCGCCCCGGCTTCGACTTCGTTGCGGCCGTGTGACAGCTTCGTGACGGAGCGCGAAACCGTCTCGAAACGCGCTCGAAACAGGCTTGGCCTTGGCGGCGCAACCGCTTGGCGGGATTTTGTACAGCGGTCGAACCACCCCCGCGACGGGCGTTCCTAGGCTGGCTCGGTGCGGGCAGAGACCGACTACGTGATGCGCGTCGTCGAGGAGCGCGAGGTGCGCTTCGTGCGCCTCTGGTTCGTCGACGTGGTCGGCTCGCTGAAGAGCCTCTCGGTGCCGGTCTCCGAGCTGGAACCGGCCCTGGTCGAGGGCGTCGGCCTCGACGGCTCGGCGATCGAAGCGCGCACCCGTGGCCGCGAACGCGACGTCTACGCCTGGCCGGACCCCGGCTCCTTCCAGATCCTGCCCTGGACCAAGCCGCGGGTCGCGCGGATGTGCTGCGACCTGCGCACGCCGGCGGGCGAGCCGTTCGCCGGCGACAGCCGCCAGGCGCTGCGCGGGGTGCTCGACCAGGCCGCCGACCTCGGCCTCACCCTGCAGGTCGGCTGCGAGATCGAGTTCTTCCTCTTCGCCAACGACGGGGACGGGAACGGGCCGCCCGCGCCGCTCGACAACGGCAGCTACTTCGACCTCACGGTGCAGGACGTGGTCAGCGACTTCGACCGCCGCGCGATCGAGCACCTCGAGCAGATGGGGATCCCGGTGACCGCCTCCCACCACGAGGTCGCCCCCTCCCAGCACGAGATCCACCTCAAGCACACCGACCCGCTCTCGATGGCCGACGCGATCACCACCTTCCGCATCGTCGTCAAGGAGGTGGCCCGCGACCTCGGCCTCTTCGCCACCTTCATGCCGAAGCCGCTCGACGGCCTCAGCGGCAGCGGCATGCACCTCCACCTCTCCCTCTACGAGGGCGAGGAGAACCTCTTCTTCGACACCGAGGGCGACTCGCCCGGGGGGCGCGGCCGCCCCTTCCTCGCCGGGCTGCTCGCCCACGCCGCCGAGACCGCCGCCGTCTCCAACCAGTGGGTGAACTCCTACAAGCGGATCGCCGCGGCGATCGAGGCGCCGACCCACGTGAACTGGTCGCGCAACGGGGCCAACGCCCTGGTCCGCCTGCCCAGCGGCCGCCCCGGCCAGCAGGATTCGGCGCGGCTCGAGCTGCGCTCGCCCGACGCCGCCGCCAACCCCTACCTGCTCTTCGCGCTGGTCCTCGGCGCCGGCCTGCGCGGGATCGAGCGCGGCTACGAGCTCGGGGCCGAGGCCGGCGCCGAGGGCTCCGGCGAGGCCGCCCTGCCCGGCGACCTGGGCGAGGCGACCGCCCTCTTCGACGCCTCCGAGCTCGCCCGCGAGACCCTCGGCGACCGCCTCTGCGACTGGTTCGCCGCCAACAAGCGCGCCGAGTGGGACGCCTACCGCGCCACCGTCACCGACTTCGACCGGGACCGCTACCTGCGGTGGCTGTAGGGCGTGGCCGACGCCTGGATCTACAGCGCCGAGCCCGCGCGGGGAGCGCGGATGGCGGCTCAGGTCGCCGAGCTGGGCTTCAGCCCGCGCCTGGTCGAAGCCAACGGCGACCTGCGGCCGAGCGAGAGCGACGGGGTGGCCGGCCGGCCGCCCGACCTGGCCGTGGTCATCGGCGACGAAGCGCTCTGCGAGCGCCTGCGCGACGACGTCGCCTTCGCCGACGTCCCGATCGTGCTCTCGATCCTGCCCGAGGACCTCGGCGAGCGCGTGCCGGTCGGCGAGGAGCTGCTGATCCCGCCCTTCACCGCCGCCGAGCTGGAGGCGCGGATCGTGCGGGCGCGGCACCAGCTCGGCGGCGGCGAGGAAGCCCGCTGCGTCGAGGCCGGCGGCATGCGGGTCGACCTCGTCACCTACCAGGTGACGGTCGGCGGCGAGCCGGTCGACTTCGCCTTCAAGGAGTACGAGCTGCTGCGCTTTCTCGTCACCCACCCCGGCCGGGTCTTCTCGCGCGAGGCGCTGCTGAACCGGGTCTGGGGCTACGACTACTACGGCGGCGCGCGCACCGTCGACGTCCACGTGCGGCGGCTGCGGGCGAAGCTCGGCTCCGAGCACGCGGGGCGGATCAGGACCGTGCGCGGCGTCGGCTACAGGTTCGACCTATGAGGACAGAGCGAGCGATGCGGGAGGTGTGGAGCAATGAGTGAGCGGGTCGAGGAGAAGCGGGGCCGCAGCCGGTACGCGGGCTTCCGGGCGACGATCAAGGCGGTCGGGACGGGCCGCCGCGGCAGCCGCCCGCTTGCCTTCGAAGAGGCGCGGGAGGCGATGCGGGCGCTGCTCGCCGGCGAGACCACCGACGCGCAGGCGGGGGCCTTCCTGATCGCGATGCGGATGAAGGGCGAGGAGCCGGAGGAGCTCGCCGGGATCGCCCAGGCGCTGCGCGACGCGGCGATCTCGCGCGATCCCTGCGCGCGCTCGCCGGTCGCCTGCGCCGGCGCCTACGACGGCGTCGCCGAGAGCCCGCAGCTCTCGCTCGCCGCCGCCGCGCTGGCCGCCGCCTGCGGCGCACCCTGCGTCATCCACTGCGGCGACTCGCTCGGGCCCAAGCACGGGACGACGCCGGCCGCCGTCGTCGAGGCGCTCGGCGGCAACGGCCGGCCGGGGCTGGAGCGCTCGCGGGCGATGCTCGAAGCGAGCGGGATCGGCGTCGTCCACAGCGGCGAGGCGATCCCGGGCTGGCAGCGGCTGGCCGAGATCCGCGACGAGGTCGGGCTGCGCGGGCCGGTGCACTCGGCCGAGAAGCTGGTCGACCACCTCGGCGCCCGCCGCTTCGTCGTCGGCTACGCCCACCAGCCCTTCGGCCCGCGCCTGGTCGGCGCCCTCGACCTGCTCGGCTCCGAGGCGGCGATAGCGGTGCGCGGGATCGAGGGCTCCGACGTGCCCCGGCCGGGGCGCCCGCAGGCAAGCGGCGACGCCGCGCCGGAGCTGCCGCAGGAGCTCGGCCTGAGGCTGCCCGAGCACCGCTCCTCCCCGGCCGACTCGGCCGAGCTGACGCGGGCGATCCTCAGCGGCGAGGAGGGCGGCGGCGCAGCCGTCGCCGCCGCCCTCGGCGCCGTCCTCCGCCTCGCCGCCGCCGGCCTCTGCGACTCGGTCGATCGCGGCCTCGCCCAGGTCCGCGCCGCGATCGCCGGCGGCGGAGCGAGCGCGAGGCTCGAGCTGATGCTCGAGGCATCGAGCTGATGCAGCAGGGCGCGGCGGCCACTCAGGCCACGCGAGGTCTTAGGGCCGGCTGCGTCGCTCGAGCGGGTTCGTTCCCGCTTGCAGGGCCCGTGCAGTCGTTGCGGTTGCGATGTTGCCGGCGTCGTCGCTCGCCTTGCCAGCGATCGAGAGCCTCACCCTGGACAGCGGCCGCAGTGCCTTGCGTCCCCGCTTCGACAGTGACAGCGTCACCCCGCGCTCGCCCGCCGCTGCGAACCGGGCAACCTTCCGCTTGAAGACCGGCACCAGCTTCGTCCGACCCCGTCCACCGGCATGGATCCTGAGCTTCGCCCGACCGCTCAGCGCCACCTTGGCGGCGCAGCTGACGGTGGTGTCGACGCCCAGCTTTCCGGTGCGCATGAGCTTGGCCAGCGACTTCCCCTCGACCGCGAGGGAGAGCGCGATCCGGCAGCGCTCGCCTGGCGGTGGAGGGCTGATCAGAATCGATGCCGTCCGCGTGGTGGTGTTGCCGGCGCCGTCGGCGGCGCTGACCGTCACCTGGTAGGTCCCCGCCGTGGAGTAGGTGTGCGATACGGCGTTGCCACCGGCACCCTGGCCGTCGCCGAAGGCCCAGCTCGTCCCGGCGAGGAACATGTCGAGGGGCGATGCCGAAAAGGAGACCGGCTCCCCAGCGGTACCCGTGGCGGGGATCTGGAGAGCGTCGAGTCGCGGTCCGACGAAGTCGTAACCCGCCGCCTGTGCGAACGCGCCGTCGTCGCCGGCACGTCCGAAGACCGCGATTCCGTTGCCGGCCGCGTCGAGGGCCAGGTCGGGGAGGCCGGCGCCTTCGCCGGACGCCGAGAGGTCCTCCGGCGCCGACCAGTCGGCCCCCGGCGCTCGCACCGACGCCTGGACCACGGTCGACGATGCGGAGTCGTCGGATTGCTGCCAGGTCGCGATCGCGCCTACCGTGTCGTTCGCCGCCACCGCCGGATTGCTGGCTCTCTGGCCGGGCGCCGAGAGGTCCTCCGGCGCCGACCACTCCCCCCCGGCCGGGTGAACCGCCGCCTGGAGGATGGCCTGGTTGATGTTGTCGCCGGGGTGCCGCCAGACCGCAACCGCGTTGCCCGCGGTGTCGATCGCCACCGGCGCCGGATCAGCGGATAGGTGTGCCTCCGAGAGGTCTTCCGGCGCCGACCAGTCATCCCCCGCTGCGCGCACCGCTGCCTGGACGATGAGGGCGCTTGCGGTCGAGTCCCAGCGGTTCCAGGTCGCGACCGCGTCCCCATCGGGGTCGATTGCAACCAGCGGCTCGTGCGCGTCCCCGCCGGCTGCCGAGAGGTCCTCGGGCTCCGACCAGTCGCCTCCAGCCGGATAGGTGGCGGCTTGAACGATTTTGTTGCTGCCGTCGAAGCACTGCCAGACCGCGACCGCTTCGCCCGCCGCGTTGATCCCCACGTCTCCCACGGCTGCCAGCTGGGGGCCCGGGTCGGGTGCCGGCATCCGACAGAGGTCCTTCGGGTCTTCCCAGCCATCCCCGGCCGGGCGCACCGCTGCTTGGACGATCCTTTCGGGACCGCTATCGATCGTCCAAGCGGCGACCGCCCCGGCGGCCGCGGCGAGCACGACTTCTGGCGGCCCCTGGAAGGGGGGTGAGAGGTTTTCCGGCACGGACCACTCGCCGCCCGGCGGGCGGACTGCGGAGCGGACGACGGAAGTCGTGGAGAAGCCTTTCTCGACCCAGACCGCGTAGGCGTTGCCGGCGTCGTCGATCGCCACCTGCGATTCGCGGCCCTCTTCGTTTGCGCGGGAGACCCGCTCAGGCGTGGACCACTCGCCGCCGGCGGGGCGTTCGCTCGCCTCGACGACCAGCTTGCCGCCGACGTGGCGTTCCCAGATCGCGACCGCGTTTCCGGCCGGATCGACAGCCACCTTGGGTCGCCCGTCGAGCAGTTCGTTCGCGCCGGATATGTCTGTCGGCGGCAGCCAGCTCGCCGCTGCAGACGCACTCCCCGCTGCCACCCCCAAAGATAGGCAGGCACAGGCAAATGCCAAGCCGGCCACTCCTCGCCATTTCCTCCGCTTGAACTCGAGCATTTAGGTGGTGCGCGACGCAGGCAGTCGACTCTCGCTCCCCAGTGCGACCCGCTACACCGTATCACCCGCGAGATACGCTGAAGTCCGTTCGACCTCGTCGCGATGACCGACGAGGTCGTCGCCAGAGGTTTCCGGTGCGGGTGCCCGGGCGCCACTTGGCACGCGACGCGCGGGCCGGACGCCGGATTGGCTCGCTAGCCTCAGCAGCATGAACGCGGTGCCGAAGAGCGTGCAATCGCTGCCGGGGGCCGACCTCGTCGAGCGTGGCCTCACGGACCTGAAGGGGCGACGGGAAACCGTCGAGGCGTTGCTGGTGTCCATCGGGGCGCCACGGCTGCGATCGCTTGGCTACGACGTGGACTCCCCCTTCGACTCCCCCGAGCACCGGCTCTACCTGCGCCTGGCCCGGGAAAGGGGCAACGCGGCACATTCGTCCTACAACGCGCTCATTCGCCGGCTCGTCAGCTTCGAGCGAACAGCGCAATGCGCGAACTAGCCGACGAGGCGCACATCGAGCAGTTCATGCGGGCGCTCGGTCGGGCCGCGAAATCGGAGGGCCGGATCTACCTCACCGGTGGTGCGACCGCGGTGCTGTATGGATGGCGGGAGAGCACGATCGACGTCGACATCAAGGTCGTTCCCGACAGCGATGACCTGCTGCGTGAGATCCCGAGGCTGAAGGAGCGGCTCAATCTGAACGTGGAGCTCGCCTCCCCGTCGGACTTCATCCCGGTTCCCAAAGGCTGGGAGGAGCGAAGCCCGCTGATCCGTCGCGAAGGCAAGATCTCCTTCCACCATTTCGACCTGGTCGCCCAGGCCCTCGCGAAGGCCGAGCGCGGACATGACCAGGATCGACGGGACGTGCAGCAGATGATCGCGAGCGGATTGGTCGACCCCGCCGACGCCATGACTCGGTTCGAGGCAATCGAGCCGGAGCTGTACCGGTTCCCGGCGCTCGACCCGGATTCGTTCAGACGCTCGGTCGAGGAGCTGTTCGGCCGGCGGTGAGAGCCACGCCGCACCGAGCGACGGCCTGGCACAGCATTCGAGCTAGGTGTAGCTCCTATGAGTTACACTTTGCGGGCGATGCCTTCCAAACACCCACGAATCGCCGTGACCGCAGACCCCGAGCTGGGCGAGGCGTTGGCGCGGGTTCGCGCCGCCACCGGAACCCGCGAGGCCGACGCGACGTTGCTGCGCCGTCTCGCTGTAGAGGGCGCAGAGGCTGAGTTGGAGGCCGGGCGCAATCGCCGGGTGGCGGCCGAGGCTCTGTTCGAGGCGATGGAGGCTGAGCAGTTTGACCTCGACCTCGAATCAATCGATCGCCTCAACGCGCCTGCGGCCTGATGCCCGGCCGACTCTGGGACGGCGGCGGTCCGGTGCTGGCAGATACCTCTGCCTGGATGCAGGCTCGTCGGGATGCCAAGGGGCGGAAGCTGTTGTTGGAGGCGATCGAGCGCGGTGATGTCCGCTGGTGCTGGCCCGTCCGCTACGAGCTCATGGTTGACGCACGGGGGGCCGATGGGGTCGCCGCCGCCGAGCGCACGCTGGAGAGCTTGCAAGAGGCTCCGGTGGATCGCAGCGTGCAGCGAGCGGTTCTGGCGACCATGCGCGAGTTGGCAGTCGGTGGCTCTCACGGCGCCCATCGTTTTCCTCTCACCGATCTGACGGTCGCAGTTGCCGCCCAAAGCGCGGACATCGGCATCCTGCACTTCGACCAACACCTCGAGCGACTCGGAGACCATCTCGGGGTCGAGTCGCGCTGGATCTCTGACCCTCTTGAGTAGCCCAGTGTCCGACGGCCGGCTCCGCGTCCTCTACTGCGACGATCAGGAGAGTTTCCGAAAAGAATTTCTGACCCGACATCGAGATCACTTCGAGATCGAGACGACCGATGACATTGCCGGTGTCCTCCCCACCTTGCTCAACAGAAGGCACGAGGAACTCCCAGACCTCCTATTGCTCGACCTCTACCACGACATCGACCCGGCGAATGACGACGACGGCAGGGATGATCGCGTCAAGGCGGCTAAAGCCGCGCTGGAAGAACTGGACGAGTCGGTACAAAGGGCCAGGTCCAAAGTCGATCTTGCGTGGCGACCGGTCGCGGTCGAGGTGGCTGAGGGGATTCGTCGCCACTTCCCCATGCACGATCTGCCGATCATGATCTACAGCCAGAAGGGCTTGTTCTTTCTAGACGATGAGCAAATGCGCCGGATCGAGGCCGCCGAGGTCGACTGGCTTCTGAAGGACAGCGATCGTTTCACGGCCGTGACCGAGGATGTACGGATCAGGCGGGTTGTGCAGCGCAGCAAGGCTTCAAAGCGGGTTCCCCGAGATGTGCGGATCGCGATCTGGAGCGTCACCGCCGGACTTGTGGGCTCGGCACTCACGCTGGCAATCCAGGCGCTAGTCACGTAGAGCGGCTCGGCTTCACTCCTGACGCCGTCCGCAAGCAGGCAACTGCTCATGGAGCTAGGCGGATTCGAACCGCCGACCTCCTGATTGCGAACCAGGCGCTCTGCCAGCTGAGCTATAGCCCCGAGATGCCACCGTGCAAGCAAGCATTGGCCCCTTGCAATCGGCGAAGCAACAGGTCCAGTCTACCCCCCAAAGCGCTGCGATACGCGGCGATCTACCCCTGTTTGACCCAGAAGGCGACGTAGCGGAAGCGGGATCGCTGCCCGTCGCGGCCGTGGGCGATGAGGCGGAGGCGGTAGCGGCCCGGCCGCAGGGGTCGGCCGTGGACGCGCCCGTTGAAGGGGAG
Organism: Solirubrobacterales bacterium; assembly: GCA_035548675.1. Classification (GTDB taxonomy): domain Bacteria; phylum Actinomycetota; class Thermoleophilia; order Solirubrobacterales; family 70-9; genus VRUE01. The sequence goes on along the minus strand of DASZSJ010000050.1, from coordinate 6,155 downwards.
CGTGGTGCGGCCGGCGGGAAGGGCCCGGGCCGGCAGGGCGGCGATCCGGCGAAAGCGGCTGCAGGGATTACCGGCAGGGCGCGGCCCGACGCAGTCCCGACCGTGGCCGCGGCGCGGCGGGAAGAGGCGCTCGATCGCGAAGGTGACGGTCGCCGGGGCGGAGAGCCGGATGCGGAGCCGGGAGACCGCTCCGTCGCCGCGCCCGGGCATGGCGAAGCTGCGTGGCATCAGCCCGGCACTCTTTATCGAGAGGCGGGCGCGCCGGGGCGCGGTTCTGCTCGAGGGCCCGGTCGGCGACCCCGCCGTTCCGGACGCGGGGGGCTCGGGCAGCTGCAGCTCGTCGGCGCCGATGTCCACGGCGGCTCCCGCCAGGCGGGGGTTGCCCGCCAGGTCGGCGGGACCGAGGCCAGCGGGCGGTGTGCCGGTGCCGGCGTCGACCGTGGGCGAATTCGGCAGCTGCCGGAAGTCGCCGGCGGCCGCGTCGACGAAGAGGGGCGGCTGCGACTGCATGCCGGCGCCGGGGAGGTATTCGCCGGGATTGGTGACGGAGGGCGCGGCGGTGTTCGAGTGGTCGATCTCGAGCGCGATCGGCTTTGCCTCCAGGTTGCTGATCAGGATCCCGCGGTAGCCGCCGTCGGTGATCCCGAAGACGCTGTTGACGGCACGGACGCGAAGTTCGCCGCTTCCCAGCACCCCGGCGCTATAGAGGGTGAGACCCTCCCAGCCGACCGCGGTCACGTTGACGAGGTCAACTGGATCGGTGCCGTTGTTGGTCGTCGCCACCGCAAGCGCAGCGTTGACCCCCTCCTGCCAGACGACGGTGTCGCGGACCATGGTGCCGGAGCGAACGAGCATCGCCGCCGAGGTCGAGTCGCCGCGAGCGAGCACCCGCACCCGTTCGATCCTGTCGCGATCGCTGATCGGGATTGCGTCGAGCAGGGTGCTGCCGTCGGTCCCTTCGATCGTCAGGTCGCGGACCGTCACGCCCGGGCTGTCGAGGTTGACGGCGACCGTCCCCGGTCCCAGAGCCGCGAAGTCGAGCACGGCGGATCCGGCGCCGGGTCCCGGCCCGTGGAGGGTCGCTTCCGCTTCCAGGTCGAGTGCGGCGGAGAGCTCGTAGGTCCCGCCGGCGAGGGAGATCTCGTCCCCGTCTTCGGCGAGGTCGACCGCGGTTCCGATCGGGCAGGGGTTGGCTGCCGCGCAAGGGGCTGCACCGACGGCGCCGGGCGCGGCGTAGCGGGTCGCGGCCTGCGCGGCGGCAGGGACAACTAGGAACAGCATCGCCAGCGCAAAGAGGAGGGAGCCGCGCGTGGCGAGGCGCCGGGACGCAGAGGGGAAGGCTGGCATCGAGCGGCACGATCATGGTCCATTCGGTCGCTCGCAATGGGGAATTCTGCCTATGCTGGATCGGCGATGGACGGCGCCCGCGAGATCGCCGGAAAGGAGACCAGCGAGCTGCTTGCGCTCGCCGGCGATTTGGCCGTGGCGCGGAGTCCGGATGACCTGCTGCACCCCCTGCGCGGTTTCCTCGACCTCGTGGGTGCCGACACCGTCGGCTGCGGCGAACTGCGCCGCGAGGGCGGGCGGGCCGCGATGGAGATCCTGCCCCAGGTCGCCTACCCAGTGATCTTCGACGACGAGTCGCTCTCCTGCTGGGCCAGGCACTGGCGCGAGCACCCCTCCGTCGCCCGGCAGCTGCGGGGGCACGAGCCGCGGCCGCTCGTCCTCTCCCAGCTCCTCAGCCGGCGCCAGCTGCGCCGGCTCGCCATCTACCCCGCCTACCGGCGACTGGGGCTGCGCGACGAGATCGCGCTCCAGGTGAGCTGGGAGCCGCATCGCATCGCTGCGGTGACGATGCACCGGACGCGGGGGCGGGACTTCGGTGAGCGCGAGCGCGGCCTCTTCGCTCAGCTGGCGCCCCATCTGCGGGCGGCGCGAGAGCGGATCGAGCTCGGCCAGGCCGCCGGCCGCCACCGTCGCCTGCTCGAACGTGGCCTGACCCAGAGCGGCGCCGAGGTGCTGCTCCTCGACGCGACCCGTCGCATCCTCGCCGCCAGCGCCGACTGCGAGGGCCTCCTCGCTCGCTGGTTCGCGCCGGCGCCGGCCGGCGATCGCCTTCCCGAGGAGCTGGCGAGCTGGCTCGCCGCGCGGCGGCGGCACGCCGACCCGGCGCCGCTGCTGCGCCGCCGCAGCGGGCAGACGCTGAGGGTCACCGCCGCCAGCGAGGGCGGGGAGCGGATCCTGCTCCTGCGCGAGTCGCGGAGCGACGGCCCCGACCCGGCGACGCTGCGCCGCTCCCTGCCTCTGACCCTCCGCGAGAGCGAAGTGCTGTCGCTGGTGGCGGCCGGCGGGAGCAACGACGAGATCGCTCATCGGCTGGGAATCAGCGTCCGCACCGCGAGCCACCACGTCGAGCGGATCCTCGCCAAGCTCGAGGTGCCCAGCCGCACCGCCGCCGCCGCGGTCGCGCACCGGGCGATGTAGGTCCGCTCGGCTTCGGCGCTTCGCTATTGAGGGTGTGGTTCGCCCAACCTTGCGCCGCCTCAGCGTTCTTGGGACGAGCTCCCGCCTAAAACGCTCTTTATCTCGCCAATGTCGCGGGCGATCTCACCGATCTCCGCAGAGATCGTGCCGACTTCGCTACGTAGCTGGTTGAGCTGGGTGCGCACGAACTGTTCGAAGTCGCTCTCGCCGGCAATTCGCCCGGCCGCGCGCAACAGCTCACCGGGATCGGCGTCAAGCGCGACCGCGAGCCGCTTGATCGTCTCGTCGGAAGGCGGGCCCTGTTTGCCCCGCTCGATTCGGGACAGGTTGCTGTCGGTCATCGGCACGCGCTCGGCGACCTCCCGCAGACTCTCCTGCCGCTTGGTCCGCAGCTCGTGCAGCAGCGCTCCGAAGGTGACGGAACGCTGCATCGTGCTGTCTCCGCGGGGGCTCGCCATACGGACCCCTGCTTACGCCCAGAGACGGTAGGGCTCCTTGCGTCGCTGCGCAAGCCGTGACGATTCTGTGTCGGGGCTGTAAGTCCCCGACCAGCCAAACACGGCTGTATAGTGCGGAAAGTCGAAGTACATCAGTGGCGGAATGAAGCGGGGGAAATGACGCGAATGCGTGATGCCGTTGCGGTGAGCTTGGCCGGATTGGGGGCCAGCGGCCCGGTACGAGGACGGTATCCGGCCTACTGGCCGCTGCTCGCCTCCGGATACGTGCCTCGCGCTGGCGGCATGCAAATGCCACCCGCCCATCGGAGCCTATGGGTCGCGGTCTGGAGGAAGGCATGGGCCTGAGGCAACATCGACCTCGGGATCCGGTCGAATCCGATCCGCGCTTCCAGCGCTTCCCGGGCTCCCCGAAGCCGGTGCGGTCGAGCTCGGTCGCCCCGGCTCTCAGCCATCCGGCTCGCCGCCGCATTCTGCGTCGCCTTCACACCGGCGACGGGCTGCGCAGCGCATCGCAGCTCGCCGCCGAACTCGGGCTCTCGCGAAATTACGTCTCCTACCACGTGAAAGTGCTGCGCGATCTTGGCCTGATCTGGCCGGTGGGATGGATCGCGGTGCGCGGCGCCGAAGAGATCTTCTGCTGCTCGCTGGTCGACCGCGATCCCCAAGCCACGGTCATTCTGGCCGAGACGCAAGGCAACGATGAAGGCTGACTCCGATCTTCCCCACACAACCAAGGGAAGTCGCCGCGGAGAAACGGCAGAGCGGGTTGCAGCTGGCCAGGGCGATGACTGGACGCCCGGGCGCGCGACCCGCTCTGACCGCGGCGAGTCCCGGGAGGCCCTTGGCTGTCCTCGGGCCGCACCGAGGTGTGTGACTGCTGCGCTCAGGCGCGGGGCTCGCGCCACATCGGCCAGAGGCTCGGGCCGCGGCGCGAGAGCTTCAGCTCGCCGGTGAGGCGGAAGCCGTGGCGAGCGTAGAAGGCGATGTTCGACTCCTTCGAGGACTCGAGGTAGGCGGGGATGCCGTCGCTGTCGCAGATCTCGAGGATCGGCCCCATCAGTTGCGAGCCGAGGCCCTGGCCCTGGTGGTCAGGCTCGACCCCGAGCGAAGCGAGATAGAAGTGGGGCTGCTCGGAGGGGTGCCTGCGCTCGAGGCCGAGCAGTCCCCTGGCAACGGTTGGCGCCCGCCACCAGTGACGCGGATGGGCGAAGGCGCGGGCGATCGCCAGGTCCTGGCGAGCGGTGGTCCTCCAGTTGCCGGGCAGCGCCCAGATCGCCGCGCCGCGCCGCTCTGGATCGACGTAGACGGTCCCTTCGCCGACGTGGAAGTCGAAGTAGCAGCGAAAGAAGTGGCGGATGACCGCGGGGCGGTGACGGTCAGCGGGGACCGCCCATTCGGTCGTCGGATCGTCCATAAAGGCTGCGCTCAGCGCCGCCGCGACCCGCTCGCGATCGCCCTGGCCCGCCGCCGTGATCTCGGTCCCCACCACCTGGGTAAGGCTACCCCTGCCCCACCGCGACAGGCCAGGGCAAAACGCGGACGGGGCGTCAAGCGTCCGGGGGAACCTGCATAGCGATCGGATCGCCGCCGCCCGCAACCGAATCCTTGGGATCGACGGCGTGCTCGGCGCCTTTGAGGACGGCAAAGAGGGCGAGGTCTTCGTCCGGCGCCAGGGCAGCGGGCCCGAGCTGCTGCTCGTGCACGGCGGCGCGAGCCCCGGGGCAACCTGGGAGGCGCTGGCGCCGCTGGGGGCCCGCTGGACGCTGGTGATCCCGTACCGGCGCGGTTACGAGCCGAGCCCGCCCGGGCGCCAAGATTTCGACGTCGACGCGGCGGCCTACGAGCTGGAGGCAAGCAGCCCCTTCCCGCGGATCGAGGCCTACGCGGACTTGAAGTGAGCGCGCCACTCCTCGGGGTCGAAGCGAGCCGGCTCGGTCTCGGCAAGGAAGCGCTCGAGCACGGCGACAAAGCGGCCGGGGCACTCGAGCTGGGGCAGATGGCCGACGCCCTCGATGATCTCCAGGCGGCTGTCCGGAAGCTGGCGATGCGCCTCCTCGGCGTGGGCGACGGGGATGATCGGGTCGCGCTCGCCCCAGACGATCAGCAGCGGCAGGACCTCGGCGAGGTAGAGGCGATCGAGGGCGGCCACGCGCTGGCCCTCGGTTCCGACCACCGCCCGCAGCGTCGCCAGGAACGCCTTGCGGCGCTCGGGGTCGGCAAGGCCGGCGTAGCCGCGGGCCACCTCGGCGACATCGGCGCTGGGACGCAGGCCGAGCCTCGCCAGCCCGCCGGCGAGGAGGCTGCCGGCGCGGCTGCCCGGGCCGGCGGTGGCGGCGATGAAGAGATCGGCTCCGGGCAGCGCCGCGGCCCGCAGCACGGGGCTGACGTCGGGCCCGAGGCCACCGCTGGAGACGAGGACGAGCCGCTCGACCACCTCCGGGAACTGGTAGGCGAACTGCATCGCCACGCCGCCGCCCAGCGAGTGGCCGACCAGCGTCGCCCGCTCGTGGCCCAAGGTCAGCATCAGGTCGCGCAGGCCGCTGGCCAGGTTGCCGAGCGAGTAGTCGCCTCCGCCCGGCTCGGAGCCCCCGTGGCCGGGAAAGTCGGGGGCCAGCACGGCGTGGTGCAGGGCCAGCGGTTCGAGGACCGAGTCCCAGTTCTCGGCGGTCCCGGCCATGCCGTGTATGAGCAGCAGCAGGTCGCCCTCGCCGCCCGCGGCATAGGCAACCGTGCGGCCGTGGACGCTCACCGTCCTGCGCTCGATTGGCCCTGGCTCGATCGGAGTCACCTGGGAGCCGATACCCAAACCCTAGCGCTGGGTCACGCGGCGGAGCGGGGCCGCTCCAGTCTGTAGCCGATGCCGCGCGCCGTTTTCCAACCGCCCCGGGCAGATCTCGCGTGCTTCTTACTGAGGAGCGCCCGACTCCTCTACGGATCGCCGCGGAGGATCCCGATCGCGCTTGAGGTGGCCGGTCGCCATGGCGACCGTCGGATTCGGAGACAGGCGTCTACTCGGCGGTTTCAGGGATTCGCAAGACAACCTCTCTGACCGCATGGTCGAAGGCGAGGTAGCGGGCCAGCTTGACAACTCCCCAAGGGAGATCGACCAGCAGCTTCGCGATCGTGTTCTTGGCCGCGCCGCTCAGAGCGCTTCCCGCTCTAAGTAGGTCGCCCAGGCGCTGCCCTGCGATCGATTTGCCACCGTATAGGTGG
>DASZSJ010000049.1:0-21012 GCA_035548675.1 Solirubrobacterales bacterium | reverse complement strand
TGCAGGTAGCGCGAGAGGCGGGCGGCGACCCCCAGCGAAAGCCTCTCGCCGTCGACGATCAGCCCGCTGGCCGCCGTGTCCTGCTCTTCGATCAAGGCACTCACGCCCCCACAGTATCCAGCCTCGCGCGCACGGCCGCCTCGTCGAGGACGAGCTCTGAGACCACCGCTCCGTCGACCTCGACCACCGGGATCTTCTCCAGCAGGCGCCGCAGCAGCAGCTCCTCGCTCTCGATGTCCACCTCGTGCAGCTCGAAACGGTACCCCTCATCGTGGAGGGCGACGAGGGCGTCGATCGCCTCGGCGCACAGGTGACACCCGGGCCGCGAGTAAACCGTCACCACCGGGGCCGACGGGCCGAAAGCGTGTCGATATGTCACGTTTGAGGCCCGTCGGCGGGGGGTTTGCGGGTGGGGAAGGCGTCGTAGGCGAGGTAGTCGGGGTAGGGGATCGGCGTGGCGAAGCGGGCGGCGGAGCCGATCATCGCGGCGTTGTCGGTGCAGAGCGACAGCGGCACGAGCTTCAGCCGCAGGTCGTTGCGCTCACAGAGCGCTGCGACCGCCTCGCGCAGCGGGCCGTTGGCGGCGACGCCGCCGCCGAGCGCCACCGCGCTCCACTCCCCTCGCTTCAGCGCTCGCTCCAGCTTGGCGACGAGCTGGCCGACGGCGGCGGCCTGGAAGCTGGCGGCGAGGTCGGCGCGGCGGGCCTCGACCTGCTCCGGGCCGAGGTCGCGGCAGAGGTAGACGAGGGCGGTCTTCAGCCCGCTGAAGCTGAAGTCGAGGCCGGGGTCGCGGCTCATCGCCACCGGCATCTCGAACGCCTCCGGGTCGCCGTCGCGCGCGGCCCTTTCCAGCGCCGGGCCGCCGGGATAGCCGAGGCCGAGCAGGCGCGCCACCTTGTCAAAGGCCTCGCCGGCCGCGTCGTCGAGGGTCTGGCCGAGCAGCTCGTAGCCGTCGTGGTCGCGCACCCCGGCCAGCAGCGTGTGGCCGCCGCTGGCGAGGAGGCAGAGAAAGGGCGGCTCGAGCGGCTCGGGCTCGAGGAAGTTGGCGGCGACGTGGCCCTGCAGGTGATCGACCGGGATCAGCGGCAGGCGGCGCGGGGCGGCAAGCGCCTTGGCGGTGCTTACCCCGACCAGCAGCGCGCCGATCAGGCCGGGGCCGGCGGTGACGGCGATCGCCTCTATCTCGTCGAGCCCGGTCCCGGCCTCGGCGAGCGCCGCCTCGACCACCGGCGCGGTCAGCTCGAGGTGATGACGCGAGGCGACCTCGGGCACAACGCCGCCGAACTGGGCGTGCGCGGCCGCCTGCGAGGAGATCACGTTGGAGCGGATGCGCGGCCCATCGAGAACGGCCGCGCAGGTGTCGTCGCAGGAGGTCTCGATGGCTAGAAGAGGCATGGCCGGCGGCGCAGGCTCAGTCGAGCCACATGATCAGCGCGTCCTCGCCATTGTCCTGGTAATAGCGAGGGCGCACGCCGGCGGAGCGGAAGCCAAGCCGTTCGTACATCGCGATCGCCGGCTGGTTGGAGACCCGCACCTCGAGCGTGAAGGGCAGGCTGCCGCCGCCCTCCTCGATCAGCTTGGCGATCAGGCGCCGGGCGACGCCGCGGCGGCGGTGTTCGGGGGCGACGGCGACGTTCATCAGGTGCCAGACCTGGTCGTAGCGGGAGCAGACGAGGTAGCCGAGCAGCTCGTTCCCCTCCGTGGCGGCGAGGCAGATACCCGAGGGCTTGGAGAGCTCGAGCACGAACATCGCCAGCGACCAGGGGGTCGGGAAGGCGCGGCGCTCGATCGAGATCACCGCCGGCAGGTCGCTGTAGGCGAGCCGGCGCACGGCGCCGGCGGCGCCCGCCTCAGCGGGCTCTCTGGGAATCGTGTCGCTCACGCCATCGCTGCGCATCGGGAGGCCTCAGGTAGATCGGTTCGAGCGGCTCCCCGGGGCCGTCCGCCGCGAGGGCGCAGAGGTGTCGCGCGGCCACGCGGTGGACGGGGTCGGCGTCCTCGGGAATCTCCACTCCCCGGCTCGCCAGCTCATTCCGAAAGCGTACCGCCCCCGAGCCGGCCGCTCGCGGGGGCGCAGGCAGCGCGGCGAGGCGCTCGGCGAGCTCCGCCGGCGCGGCAACGAGCGGCTCCCAGAGCCCCTCGCCGGCGTCGTCGTAGAGCGCCGCGAAGACCTCACCACGGCGCGCGTCAAGCACCGCCAGGCTTCCGCTGCGCCTTTGCTCCTCATCGGGGAGCAAAGGCGCAGCGGTGCGATTGGGCCACTCGGAGATTCCGCGCCCCAGGGCGTCGAGGGTGCAGGCGCCGGCCGCCGGCACGCCGGTGCTCGCCGCCAGCCCGCGCGCCGTTGCGAGGCCGATGCGGATGCCGACGAAGGAGCCGGGACCCCGCCCCACCGCCAGCCCGCCCACCTCGTCCCAACCGCCGCAGGCCGCGACCGCCCGCTCCACCTCGGCCAGCAGGGCGGTCGAGTGCCGCGGGCTGCCGTCCGCCGCGAGCCCGAGCAGCTCCTCGTGCACGACCTCGCCGTCGCGCACCGCGCAGACGGCCGTGTCGGCGGTCGCCGTGTCGAAGCCGACGACCGCCCTCCCCTGAGCGCCCAGGTCAGCCAGTGACCTTGAAGACGTAGGCGCCGACCCGTTTGCCTTCGACAAACCAGGTCACCCGGTGCTTGCCGGGGATGTTCGAGGTGATCTTGTTGACGTAGAGCGTGCCCTGGACCGCCGGTTGCGCTTTCGCGCAGATGTTCTTGCCGGTTGGGAAGTGGACGCAGACGCTGTAGTTGACGTCGGCCTTGAGGCTTTTGAAGAAGGCGCCCTTCTTGGCTTTCTTCGGGCACTTGTGCTTCGGCTTCGCGTTCTGGGAGACGCCGCAGGCGACGTAGTGCTTGTAGGCAGCCGCGCCCGCCGTCGCCGCGAAGGCGGCGCTCGCCAGCAGTGCGACCCCGATCAGCACCGCGGTCAGCGTCTTCAGTCCCTTCATTCCGGCGTCCCTCCAGTTCGCGTTTCGACGTTGTTCGATGCTACATGCACCATTCCTCGAACACGGCTATTTGCTGGGGGATGCGGCGGGCAGCTCGATCTCGCGCCGATCGCCGCCGGCGTGGGCGAGGCGGACCGCGATCGCCCGCCCCCCAGCGAGCCGCGGCAGCGCCAGCGCCGGCCACTCGACGAAGGCGATGCCGCCGGGGTCGAGGTAGTCGTCGAGCAGGGCCGGGTCCTCGCTCTCCATGTCCTCGAGCCGGTAGAGGTCGAGGTGGGCGACCGGCAGCCGACCGCCGCCGTAGCGCTGGCCGACGGTGAAGGTCGGCGAGGTGATCGGGCCCTCGACCCCGAGCGCCCGGCAGGCGCCGCGGATCAGCGTCGTCTTGCCCGCCCCCACCTCGCCGCTGACGACGACCACGTCGCCGGGCCCAAGCCGCGCGGCGAGCTCGGCGCCGAGCGCTTCGGTCGCGGCGGCGGAGCCGGACTCGAGCTTCACCTCGCCGACCTTTCGCCTCAGCCGAAGAAGTCGAGCTGGTCGGCGGAGGGCTCGGGCGCCGCCTCCGCCGCGGTGGGCTCATCCTCCGGCTCTTCCGCTGCCACCGGCGGTCCCATCGCCAGCAGCTCGGGCAGCTTGGCGAAGTCCTCGCGCAGCGTTTCCTTCACGGCCGGGGTGCGCAGCGCCGCCGCCGGGTGGAAGATCGGGAAGAGGAAGACGCTGCGGCCGCCGAGCTCGTGCACCTGGGGGGTGCCCCTCACCTTGGTGATCCCGGCAGGGTTGCCGCTGAGCAGCTTGGTGGCGAAGTTGCCCAGCGTGCAGATCACCGTCGGCTCGATCAGCCGCACCTGCTCGAAGAGGTAGGGCTTGCAGGCCTCGATCTCCAGGGGCTGGGGATCGCGGTTGCCGGGCGGCCGACTCTTCAGCACGTTGGCGATGAAGACCTCCTCCCGCGAGAGCCCGATCTCTTCCAACATCTGGTTGAGCAGCTGGCCGGCGCGGCCGACGAAGGGCAGACCCTGGCGGTCCTCTTCGGCCCCCGGTGCCTCGCCGACGAACATCAGGTCGGCGTTGGCGTCGCCGGCACCGAAGACGGCCTTGGTGCGGGTCTCGTGCAGCGGGCACCTGGTGCAGGCCTTGACCTCGTTGAAGAGCGCGACCAGCTCCTCGCGGCGCTCCTCCGCGCTCGCCATCAGCGTCCCCCCGCGGCGCGTTTGCGCTTGGTCGCGGCGAGTCGCTCGGAGCGCGCCGCTTCGCGCTCGCCGCGGCGTGCCTCCTCGGAGCGCACGCGAGCGCCACGCGGCTGGCGCCCCGCCGGGGACACCGGCGAGAGCAGCCGCCTGGTCCGATCCGATCCGCAGACGGGGCAGGCGAGGCTGCGGGTCTCACTCGCGGTCAACTCCTCGAAGCGCTCCCCGCACTCCTCGCACTCGAACTCGTAGACGGGCATCCACCCGCCATCGTAGACCGCTGACTTCGCGGAAAGCGGGGCATACGGGGTGACAAAGGCGAAGTCAGCGGCGGATTCCGGCGGGGCGGGTTAGGGCAGCGGCTCCCAGTCCCAGGCCTTGGCCGAGGTCAGGCTCTCCTGGTCGAGGTAGTGCCGCAGCACAGTCAGCTCAGCGGGCTCGATCGAGTAGACGTGGTCGGGTTCGGGGAAGTGGGCGGTGCGGACCTCGTCGGCGAAGCGCTTCATCCCGTCCACCATCTCGGCGTGGACGTTGGCGTATTGCTTGACGAATTTGGCCATGCGGCCGGTGGTGATGCCGAGCAGGTCGTGGAAGACGAGGACCTGCCCCGCAGCGGCCGGGCCGGCGCCGATGCCGATGATCGGGACCTCGAGCTTTGCCGCCACCGCCTCGGTGACCGCGGCGGGAACGGCCTCGAAGACGATCGCGAAGCAACCGGCCGCCTCGAGCGCCAGCGCTTCCTCGCAGAGCTTGATCGCCGCGCGGGCGGTCTTCCCCTGCGCCTTGTAGCCGCCGAGCGCGGTCGCGGTCTGCGGGGTGAGGCCGACGTGGCCCATCACCGGGATGCCGGCGCGGACGATCGCGCGGGCGCGCTCGACCGAGATCCCCCCCGCCTCCAGCTTCACCGTCTGGCAGCCGGTCTCCTTGACCAGGCGCATCGCGTTTTCGACCGCGACCTCGTTGCTCGCCTCGTAGCTGCCCTTGGGCATGTCGCCGACCATCAGCGGGGTCTTCAGGCCCCGGCGCACGGCCTTGCCGAGGACCAGCATCTCCTCCATCGTCACCGCCTCGGTGCCGCTGTGGCCGAGCACGACGTTGGCGGCCGAGTCGCCGACCAGGACGACGTCGACGCCAGCCTCCTCGGCCACCTTCGCCGAGGGGAAGTCATAGGCCGTCACCATCACGATCGGTTCGCCCTGGGCCTTCATCTCGGCCAGGCGGGGCAGGCTGACCGGCGGCCGGTCGGTGGGCGGGGGCGCGGTATGTGAGCGGGCGCCGGAGCTCATCGCACGACCTCTCGTTCAGGCGCCGGTCGCCACCGACTCGAACGACCGGCAATCACCGTGACGACCGGCGCGTTCACTACGCCATCTCCGCGTCGGAGGCGTGGGCCGGTTCGGCGAGCAGCACCTCGGGATGGCTGTCGACAGCGACGATCTCGTTCTCGTCGTCGACGTGGACGACGACCGGCGAGTAGGCCTCGAGGTCCACCTCGTCGTAGGCGCCGAAGGAGGCGACGATGATCTTGTGACCGGGCCGGGTCAGGTGGGCGGCGGCGCCGTTGACCTGCATCGTGCGCGAGCCGGGCTCGCCGTCGATCACGTAGGTGACGAAGCGGGCGCCGTTGTCGATGTCCCAGACGTGGACCTGCTCGTTGGTGATCAGGTCCGCCGCCGCCATCAGCTCGGTGTCGACCGTGATGCTGCCGATGTAATCGACGTCGCAGTCGGTGACCGTCGCGCGGTGGATCTTGGACTTGAGCATCTGCCTCTGCATTGCGCCTCCGTGTCAGGTATGTCGAGTTGAAGCCTTCAAGGTCGGATCAGGACGTTGTCGATCAGGCGAGCGTCGCCCACCGGGGCGGCGACCGCGATCAGCACCGGCCGGTCGCCCAGCGCGGTGACGGGTGAAAGGTCTTCGGGGTCGCGCGCCTCGAGGTACTCGGGCTCGATCCCGGCGGCGCCCAGCTCGGCGCGGGCGGCGGCGATCCCGGCGGCGAGTCCCTCGGCGCGGGCGACCGTCTCGGCGCTACGCAGGGCCGCCGACAGGGCGGTCGCCTGCTCGCGGGCGCTGGCGTCGAGGTAGGCGTTGCGCGAGCTCATCGCCAGGCCGTCGGGCTCGCGCACGATCGGCAGCACCTCGATCCGCAGGGGAAAGTCGAGGTCGCGGACCATGCGGCGGATGACGGCGGCCTGCTGCGCGTCCTTCTGGCCGAAGTAGGCGACGTCGGGCTGGACGCTGTTGAAGAGCTTGGCGACGACGGTGGTGACGCCGCGGAAGTGTTCGGGGCCGCGGCGGGCGGGGTCGCCGTCGAGAACCCCGGTCAGCTGGCCCTCGACCGCGACGTGGGTGGCGAAGCCCGGCGGGTAGACGTCCTCGGCCGAAGGGGCATAGACATAGTCGGCGCCGGCCTCGGCGGCGAGGCGCAGGTCCCGCGCCTCGTTGCGCGGGTAGCGGTCGAGGTCCTCCTCCGGGCCGAACTGGGTCGGGTTGACGAAGAGGCTCATCACGACCGCGTCGCACTCGGCCCGCGCCGCACGCAGCAGCGAGAGATGCCCCTCGTGCAGGTAGCCCATCGTCGGCACCAAGCCGATCGAGTCCCCCTCCCGTCGCAGCGGCGCCAGCGCAGCGCGCAGCGCGCCCTTGTCGCGGAGCAGCGTCACTTCGCCTTTTGCGCGTGGGTGATCGACGAGAAGGTCCATTGGGTCCATGCCCTTCGGGTCACGGCCGTCTTTGGATTATAGGCACGCTCTCGCGACAGTTTGCGCGGATTTCGTCACATTCGAGAGCGCCCTGGCGTGCCTGACCCCACTGGTGGTCTATGGGCCTTCAGGACTGACACGTCGTTTAAAGTCAGGCACGCCCGAGCCGGCGCAAAGGATCAGTCGTCTCGCCTGAGGGGGACGGCGGGAGCGCCGGCGGCCACAGTGCCCGGTGCAAGGTCTCGGGTCACAACCGAGTTGGCGCCGACGACGACGCGGTCGCCGACCGTGACGCCGCCGGTGACGACGCAGTTGACGCCGAACCAGCAGTTAGAGCCAATCTTCACCGGTCCCTCGGCGGTGAAGCCCTGCTGGGTGATCGGGGTCTCCGGGTCATCGAAGCGGTGCGCCGAGTCGCCGACGAAGCAGCCGTTGGCGAACATCGTGTGGTCGCCGATCTCGATCGACTCGAGCGCGGCCAGCATCGTGTTGCGGTTGAGGAAGCAGTCGGCGCCGATCGTGATCCGCGCCCCCGGCGCCAGCGTCAACCAGCAACCGGGCTCGAGCAGCGTCCCTTCGCCGATCCGCAGCCGGCCCTCGTCGAGCGCCTCGAGGATCTCGCCCTCAAACGGCTCGCGCACGTAGAAGCCCGCGCGCGCGGCGTGCCGGGCCAACCGCCAGCGTCGGGTGAGCCGCCGGTTGCGCTCATACCAGCGCCGCTTCGCCCACCAAACCCGCCACCCCGCCTGCCCAACCCCATCCATACCACTCCACCCTACGAGACCCCCACCGCCAACAACGGGGCCGATGGGCCTAAAACGTGTCTATATGTCACGTTTTCGGCCCGTCGGCCCCTGTCGGCCCCATAGACTGCGGGCGTGGCTGAGTTGCGGGGGGGCATCGACCTGGGCGGGACGAAGATCCAGACGGCGATCGTCGACGCGGCTGGCAAGGTCAGCGGCGAGGCGCGCCAGCCCACTCCGACCTCCGGCGGGCCAGCCGACGTGGCGGCGGCGATGGCCGGGGCACTGCGCGAGGCCGCGACAGCGGCTGGCGTCGAGCCAGGGGACCTGCAGGGCGTCGGCGTCGGCTCGCCCGGCGACGCCGACGGCAGGACCGGCGTAGTCAGCGGCGCCCGCAACCTGCCCGGCTGGGAGGGCAGCTTCCCGCTCGGCGAGACGCTCTCCGAGGCGCTGGGCGTGGAGGTCCGCATCGGCAACGACGTCCAGGTCGCGACCGAAGCCGAGTTCCACCTCGGCGCCGGGCGCGAGTTCCAGAGCCTGATCGGCGTCTTCTGGGGCACCGGCGTCGGCGGCGGCATCGTCCTCGACGGCAAGCCCTGGCTGGGCCGCGGCGCGGCCGGCGAGATCGGCCACATGGTCGTCAAGCGCGGCGGCGCCAAGTGCCCCTGCGGGCGCAAGGGCTGCATGGAGGCCTACGCTGGGCGCTCGGCGATGGAAGCCGAGGCGCGGCGCCAACACGAAGAGGGGCACAAGACCGACCTCTTCAAGCTGATGCACAAACACGACAAAGATCGCCTCACCAGCGGCATCTGGGAGCGGGCGCTCGACCACGGCGACCAACTCGCCGAGAAGCTGATCGAGCGCGCGATCGAGGCGCTCGGCACCGGCGTCGCTTCCGCCGTCAACCTGCTCGACCCCGAGGCGGTGATCGTCGGCGGCGGCCTCGGCGTCCGCTTCGGCGACCGCTATATGGAACCCCTGATGGCGGAGATGTCCAAGCACCTCTTCGTCGACGAGCGCCCACCGGCGGTCCGCGTCGCCTCGCTCGGCGACCTCGGCGGCGCGATCGGCGCCTCGCTCCTCTTCCAGGGCTGAGCCTCTCGGCGGGACCGGATCTATCTCACGGCGTTCGGAACGCGGTGAGGTAGGTGAGCTAGACGATCGATTCCACGGCGGCAGCCGTGCAGTCGAGACCTCTTCCGGCCCCAAGCGGGCCGCGCGCGGCCCGCTTGGGGCCGAGTGTTCGATTTGCCACCGTATATGTGGGTCGATCGAACACTCGGCGCCGCGGGCTCGCCCAAGGTCGCCTGTCTGTTGGCTTCGGCCTCTTCCTGGGTCCCTTGTTCACGGGACTCCGTGGAATCAATCGTCTAGACGCGGCCCTCGGCCTGGCGGCGCGAGCGAGCGACCGCGTCGACGATCACCGCCGCCAGCAGCACGCCACCGGTGATCATGTACTTGACCGAGGATTCGAGCGCCAGCAGGTTCATGCCGTTGGCGATCGAGCCGATCACGACGGCGCCGAGCAGAGCCGACCAGACCGAGCCGCGGCCGCCGAAGAGGCTGGTGCCGGCGATCACCGGGCCGGCGATCGCTTCCAGCAGCAGGTTGCTGCCGCCCGAGCTCTGATTGACGGCGAGCAGGCGCGAGGCGGCGAGGATGCCGCCGACCGCCGCCATCGAGGAGCAGAGAGTGAAGGCGATGACGCGGATCCTGTCGACGCCGATACCGGCCCGCCGCGCCGCCTCGGCGTTGCCGCCGACGGCGAAGAGGTGGCGGCCGAAGACGGTGCGCGTGGCCAGCACCTGGAAGCCGATCACGAAGGCGAGCAGGATCAGCAGCGCCAGCGGCAGGCCGCGGTCGGAGTTGAGGACCGCGATCGAGACGATCGCGACCACGGCGACGACGGCGATCCGCACCAGCAGCAGCGGCAGCGGCTCGGTCGTCACCCCGGCGGCGACGCGGCGCCTGTGGCCGCCCAGCGTGACCAGGGCGAAGGCGGTGATCGCGACCGCGGCGAAGATCCAGCCGACCGCCGGGCCGTAGAAGGTGTTGGCGAGGTCGGTGACGCCCGAGTTGCTGAGGTTGACCGTGCCGGTCTGGCCGAGCACGAGCAGCAGCGCTCCCTGCCAGGTGAGCAAACCGGCCAGGGTGACGACGAAGGAGGGAATGCGGAAGCGGGTGAAGAGCAGTCCCTGCAGCAGCCCGATCGCCGCCCCCGTCGCCACGCCGGCGGCGATCGCCAGCGCCGGATCCCAACCCTGTTTGACGTTGAGCACCGCCATCACCGCCGCCGCCAGCCCGCTGACCGCGCCCACCGAGAGGTCGATCTCGCCGATCAGCAGCGCCATCACGACGCCCACCGAGATCAGCCCGACGGCGGTGATCTGGAGGAAGAGATTGGTGAGGTTGGTGGCGGAGAGGAAGCGATCGTTCTGGAGGTCGAAGATGATCCAGATCAGGGCGATCGCGAGGATCACCCGCAGCGAGGCGAGATCCCCCTGGACGAAGCGCCGCAGCATGTCGCGCGGCGAAGCGATCTCGGCGCCGGCGTCCTCGGGCGCCGCGACGTCCGGCGTCCCCACCCTCATTGGACAACCCTTCGCTCGCGGTCCGATCGCCCCGGATTCGAACGCCCGGAGATCGCCGTGACGATCGAGGCGCTCACAGCTGTCGCTCCTGTTCGGCGGTGTCGGCCGTCGCCCCGGTGATCGCCCCCACGACCTGCTCCTCGGTCGTCTCGGAAGCCTCGAATACCCCCGAGCGCCGGCCGAGGCGGAGGACGAAGATGCGGTCGGCGACGGCGAAGACGTCGACGAGGTTGTGGCTGATCACGACCACGCCGAGGTTGCGCTCGCGCAAGCGCCTGATCAGGTCGAGCACCTGTTTGGTCTGGACGACGCCGAGCGCCGCGGTCGGCTCGTCGAGCATCACGATCTTCGGCTCGCCGAGCAGCGAGCGGGCGACGGCGACCTGCTGGCGCTGGCCGCCGGAGAGCGTGCCGACCTCCGAGCGGACGCTGGGGATCGTCACCGAGAGCTGCTCGAGCAGCTCGTGCGAGCGCTGCTCCATGTCGATCTCGTCGAGGAAGCGAGCGAGTGAGGCAGCGCCACCCCTCAGCTCCTCCTGGCCGAGGAAGAGGTTGGCGACGACGTCGAGGTTGTCGCAGAGCGCCAGGTCCTGATAAACGGTGGCGATTCCCAATTCGGTCGCCGAGGCCGGGCCGGCGATCTTCACCGGTCGGCCTTCGAAGCTGAACTCGCCCGAGTCCACCGAGTAGATCCCCGAGATCGACTTGACCAGCGTCGACTTGCCGGCGCCGTTGTCGCCGACCAGGGCGAGGACCTCCCCCGCCCTCACCTCGAAGTCGACGCGATCCAGCGCCTGCACGGGGCCGAAGCGCTTGCCGATGCCCCGTGCAGACAGGATTGGATCGCTCATCCGACTATTCGATGCCGGCTTCTTTGCAGGCGGCTTTATATGGACCGGTGCAGATTTCCGACACTGGCCAGAATTCGTCTTTGACGATCGTGTCGCCGATGTTGTCTTTCTTCACGGCGACCGGTTCGAGCAGGACCGCCGGCACGTCTTCGAGTTCGTTGTTGACTTTGCCGTTGACCAGCCCCGCGGGGACTTTTTCTTCCTGGGCGAGCGCGACGGCGATTTCGGCCGCGGCGTTGGCCTCCGGTTCGATCGCCTTGTAGACGGTCATGAACTGTTCGCCGACGAGGATGCGCTGGATCGCTTCCAGTTCGGCGTCCTGGCCCGTGGTCGGCCTGCTTTCGGGTTCGATCCCAGCCGACTTCATTGCCGCGATCGCCCCGCCCGCGGTGCCGTCGTTGGCGGCGTAGACGGCGGCAAAGCCGTTTTTGCCGAGCGCGGTGATCGCCTGTTCCATCTCGTTCTGGGCCTGGTCCGGGCTCCAGTCCGGGGTGTCGTATTCCTTGGCGATGTTGACGTTGGCGGCTTTGAACCCTTTATGGGCGCCGGCCTTGAACTGGCCCGCGTTGGGGTCCGTGGGCGAGCCGTTGATCATCACGATCGGGCCCCGCGGGCTGCCTTCTTCTTTCAGCTTTTCGGACAGCGTTTCGGCCTGCAGTTCGCCGACCTTTTCGTTGTCGAAGGAGATGTAGTAGTCGATCGGGGCGCCGAGGATGAGCCGGTCGTAGCTGACCACCGGCACGCCTTCTTCCCGCGCTTTCTTCACCACCGAGCCGACCGCGGTGGCGTCGACCGCGTCGAGCACGAGCACATTTGCGCCCTGGGTCAGCGCTGCTTCGGCCTGCGACTGCTGTTCGGAAGTGCTCTGGTTGGCATTGCTGTAGATGATCTCGCAGTCGTCGCAGATTTCTTCGACCTTTTCTTCGAATTCGGGCCGGTCGTGCGCTTCGTAGCGGCTCGTCTTCGACTCGGGCAAGAGCAGCGCGATCTTCGGCCCGCCGCCGCCACTGCCGCCGCACCCCGCTGCCACGAGGACCACGACGAAGAAGAACACAGACGCGAGCGAAAATCGCTTCAGGGCTGGTTGGGACATGGATCTCTCCTTTCGCCCCTGCCGTTACCCGCTCGCCGCGAATACCATGCCCACCGTACCGCTCCGCGGCGCTTCGCGCCACAGATTTTTTCTCAAGCGCGCGGGTGGGGCTATGCGGCGACCGGCTCGCGACGCTTGCGAGCAGGGCGCTTTGGCTTCGCCGGCTCGACCAGCTCGGCGAGAAAACGCCCGGTGTAGGAACCCTCGATCGCGGCAACCTGCTCGGGGGTGCCGGTGGCGACGATCTCGCCGCCCTCCTCCCCACCCTCGGGGCCGAGGTCGATCAGGTGGTCGGCGGTCTTGATCACGTCGAGGTTGTGCTCGATAACGCACACCGTGTTGCCGGCGTCGACGAGGCGGCCGAGCACGTCGAGCAGGCGCTGCACGTCGGCGAAGTGCAAGCCGGTGGTCGGCTCGTCGAGGATGTAGAGCGTGCTGCCGGTGGCGACCTTGGAGAGCTCGGTCGCCAGCTTGACCCGTTGCGCCTCGCCGCCGGAGAGCGTCGTCGCCGCCTGGCCGAGGCGGATGTAGTCGAGGCCGACGTCGTGCAGGGTGCGCAGGCGGCGGGCGATCTTCGGCACGTTCTCGAAGAACTCGACCGCTTCCTCGACCGACATCTCGAGCACGTCGCCGATGTTCTTGCCCTTGAAGCGGACCTCGAGCGTCTCGCGGTTGTAGCGCTTGCCGTGGCACTGCTCGCAGGGCACGTAGACGTCGGGCAGGAAGTGCATCTCGATCTTGATCTGGCCGTCGCCGCGGCAGACCTCGCAGCGGCCGCCCTTGACGTTGAAGCTGAAGCGGCCGGGCTTGTAGCCGCGCGCGCGCGCCTCCTGAGTCTGGGCGAAGAGCTGGCGGATGTGGTCGAAGACGCCGGTGTAGGTGGCCGGGTTGGAGCGCGGCGTGCGGCCGATCGGCGACTGGTCGATGTTGATGATCTTGTCGATCTGGTCGAGCCCGTCGACGCCGTCGTGGGCGCCGGGGCGCAGCTTCGCCTGGTGCAGGCGGTTGGCGACCGCGTGGTGCAGGGTCTCGTTGACCAGCGTCGACTTGCCCGAGCCGGAGACGCCGGTGACGCAGCAGAAGACGCCGAGCGGGATCGCCACGTCGACGTCCTTGAGAGTGTGTTCGCGGGCGCCGCGCACGCGCAGGGCGCCGCTCGGCCGGCGGCGGCGCGCCGGCACCTCGATCCGGCGCTTGCCGGAGAGGTACTGGCCGGTCAGCGATGCCGCGTTCTTGGCCACCTGCTTCGGCGTGCCGGCGGCGATCACGTGACCGCCGTGCTCGCCGGCGCCGGGCCCGAGGTCGACGAGGTGGTCGGCGGCCATCATCGTGCCCTCGTCGTGCTCGACCACGATCACCGTGTTGCCGAGGTCGCGCAGGCGGTCGAGGGTGGCGATCAGCTTCTCGTTGTCGCGCTGGTGCAGGCCGATCGAGGGCTCGTCGAGCACGTACATCACGCCGACCAGGCTGGAGCCGATCTGGGTCGCGAGGCGGATCCGCTGCGCCTCGCCCCCGGAGAGCGAGCGGGCCGAGCGGGCCAGCGAGAGGTAGCCGATGCCGACGTTCTCGAGGAAGGCGAGCCGTTCGGAGATCTCGCGCACGATCAGGCGGGCGATCGCGCGCTCGGTCTCGTTCAGCTCCAGCGCCTGGATCCAGGCGGAAGCCGCCCTCGCCGAGCGGTCGCTGAACTCGGCGATGCTGATCCCGCCGACCTTGACCGCGAGGCTCTCAGGGCGCAGGCGCGCGCCCTTGCAGTCCGGGCAGGGCTGCTCGGCCATGTAGCCCTCGATCCGCTCGCGGTTGGACTCCGAGTCGGTCTCCTCGTAGCGCCGCTCGAGGTTGTTGACGATGCCCTCGAAGCGCACTTTGTAGGAGCGGCGGCGGCCGAAGCGGTTGGTGTAGCTGACCTGGTGGCGCTCGCCGCCGGTGCCGTAGAGGAAGACCTCTTTCTCGAACTTCGTCAGCTTCGCCCAGGGCACCTCGACGTCTACCTCGTAGGCCTCGGCGACGGCCGCGATCAGCCGCTTCCAGTAGGCGGTGATGCCGCGGTTCCAGGGCTGCAGGGCGCCCTCGGCGAGCGAGAGCGTCGGGTCGGGAACGACCAGCTCGGGGTCGATCACGCGCTGGAAGCCGAGCCCGTGGCAGCGCTCACAGGCTCCGTGCGGCGAGTTGAAGGAGAAGCTGCGGGGCTCGAGCTCGGGGATCGAGGTGCCGCACTCCAGGCAGGCGAACTGCTCGGAGAAGAGCAGCGGCTCGGGCTGATCATCGCCGACGAACTCGACTTCGACCAGTCCGGTGGCGAGGCCCGCCGCCGCCTCGACCGACTCGGAGAGGCGGCGCCGCAGGTCCGGTTTCATCACCAGCCGGTCGACGACGACCGCGAGGTCGTGTTTGTACTTCTTGTCGAGGACGATCTCCTCGTCGAGCCGGCGCAGCTCGCCGTCGACCTTGACCCGCGAGTAGCCCTCGAGGCGCATCTGCTCGAGCAATTTGCCGTACTCGCCCTTGCGCCCGCGCACGACCGGCGCCATCACCATGAATTTGACCCCCTCCTCGAGGGTCATCAGCCGGTCGACGATCTGCTCCTGGGTCTGACCGGTGATCTCGGCGCCGCACTCGGGACAGTGCGGCACGCCGATCCGTGCCCAGAGCAGGCGCAGGTAGTCGTGGATCTCGGTCACCGTACCGACGGTCGAGCGCGGGTTGCGCGAGGTCGTCTTCTGGTCGATCGAGATCGCCGGCGAGAGCCCCTCGATCGAGTCGACGTCGGGCTTCTCCATCAGGCCGAGAAACTGGCGCGCGTAGGCGGAGAGCGACTCGACGTAGCGCCGCTGCCCCTCGGCGTAGATCGTGTCGAAGGCGAGGCTCGACTTGCCGGAGCCAGAAAGCCCGGTGATCACGATCAGCGCGTCGCGCGGCAGCTCGACGTCGACGTCCTTGAGGTTGTGCTCCCTAGCCCCCGAGATAACGATGCGGTCCGAAGCCCCCATTTGACCCCATCCTAACCAACCGAACACACGTTCCCCGGGGCGAACCCCGCTGAGTTCGCTCTTAGTGCCCCATATGCACCCAGAAAGGCGAAGTCACCATCGATTGGCGGCGTTGGCGGGCGAGCAGCATGGGGTTGTTTCGATCTGGCAGTTGCGCGAGTTGGGATATTCGGACGGCTCCCTCAGGCATGCGCTCGAGACGGGCACGCTCCATCCGGTCTTCCATGGCGTCTTCGCCGTGGGGCGCCCGGTGGCCTCTCGACATGGAGAGTGCATCGCTGCGGTCCTCAGCTGTGGCGAGGGAGCGCTGCTGAGCCATCGGTCGGCAGCCTGGCTCTGGGGCCTGACCTCCCGATTCGTGCGGCCGGTGGAAGTCACCGCCACGAGCCCGCGGCACACCCGCTCGGAGATTCGGGTACATAGCGCCGTGGCCCTGGCGCCGCAAGACAGCACCACCCATGAGGGCGTTCCCACCACCGCGATGCCGCGTACCTCACTCGACTTTGCGGCGTCCGACCCGCACTACCTGGGCCAGGCGCTCGACAACGCGAGGCGCCTTGGCCTTCTCGACTTGATCGCGATGGACGAGTTGCTCTCGCGCAGCAAGGGATTCAGGGGCGTGGCCCGGCTACGGACTGCCCTGGAGATACATCGCCCCAATGCCTTCACCCGCTCGGGCCTCGAGCGCGCCTTTCTCAAGCTGGTGAGAGATGCGAAGTTGCCACAGCCGGCGATGAACCTCTACGTCGAGGGCCATGGGCTGGACGCGTACTGGTCGACGGAGCGTTTCGCCGTCGAACTCGATACCTACGACTTTCACGGAAGCCCCCGGGCGTTCGAGCAGGACCGAATCCGCCAAGAGGATCTAAAGCTCGCCGGCATCGAGATGGTGAGGATCACCGGCATGCGCATGGACCGAGAACCCAACTCAATCGCGATCCGCCTCCGTCGCCTCTTGGCCCAGCGCCGTCACGACCTAGGAATTGACACGTCACCCCCAGGCTGACTTCGCCTTTATGGGGGCATACGGGGTCACAAACACGAAGTCAGCGGTGGGGCGGTTGGGGCTGGGGGTGGTCTCTAGTAGAGGGTGGTGGCTAGGCGGCGGCGGTAGCGGGGGGCGGCGGGGTCGTCGGGGGCGAGCTGGGTGAGGATGCCGACTATGGCGCGGCGGAGCTGCTCGCGCTGTTGCGCTTGCGCCTCATTGTTGGTTTGCGTCGCCTCGTCGGTTTGCGTCGCCCTGTCGGTTTGCGGCCCCTCGTTGGCTTGCGGCCCCTCGTTGGCGGCGCCTGTCCGCTCTTCGAGGGCGAGGAGGAGGGCATCGAGGGCGGCTTCGCGATCGCCGCGGTCGAGGGCATCGAAGGCCTCGTCGGCGATGCCGGTCCGCTTCAGCTCGACGCGGGCGGCGATGCCGGCGGCGACGAAGTCCTCGGGGTGGGACTCGACCGCTGCCAGCGCCTCGTCTTCCGCCCCGCGCTCGAGCCGAGCCCGGGCGAGCGCAACGGCGATGTCGGCGCGGCGTGGCTCCAGTTCGCTCGCCTCGCGCAGGGAGAGCTCGTCGCCGGCGTCCAGCAGCTCGTCGGCGCGCGAGGGGACGAGCAAGTCGAAGAGCGCTTCGACCTTCGCCTTCGGCACGGCGCCGACGAACTCGTCGACGACCTCGCCGTCGCGAAAGGCCTTCACCGCGGGAATGCCCTGCACGCCGAAGCGCGCCGCCAGCGCCTGGTTCGCGTCGACGTCGACCTTGGCCAGCACCACCTTGCCCGCGCGAGCGCTCTCCGCCGCCTCCAGCGCGGGCGTCAGCGTGCGGCACGGTCCGCACCACTCGGCCCAGAAGTCGACGACCACGGGCACGCTGCGCGAGCGCTCGACCACCTCGTGCTCGAAAGTCGCCTCGCTGACGTCGACGGCCACGCCCGCAGGATATTCGGCTGCCGCCGCGGGCCGAACGGTTAAGGATCCTTGCGCGACCTCGCCGGACGGCGTAGCGTCGGTCGCGGGCAGGGCCACCAATGAGGAGGAAGAGATGTCGAACGTCGACACCGCCCGGTCCGCCTACGAGGCCTTCGGCCGTGGCGATCTCGAAGCGCTCAAGGAGATGCTGGCCGAGGACAGCACCTGGTTCACGTCGGACGAGCTGCCACTCGGCGGCGAGACCCAGGGCCGTGACGCGATCATCGGCGACTTCGCCCAGATCCCCAACTACTGGACGTCGTTCAGCGTCGAGCCGTCGGAGTTCATCGACGCCGGCGAGTGGGTGATCGTGCGCGGCACGCAGCGCGCCGGCAACGACGGCGGCAGCTTCGAGTCGCCGTTTGCGCACCTGATGAAGTTCGCCGACGGCAAGCTCGTGCGCGGCGAGTTCTACGCCGACAGCGCCAAGGCAGCCAAGGTCCTGGCCTGAGCCACGGGGGGGCGCGGGCGGCCGGGAGGGTCGCCCGCTACGCCCCGGCGCGCATCCCGTCGAGGTCGCGGCGCAGCTCCTTCAGCTCGTCGCGCAGCCGCGCCGCCTCCTCGAAGCGGAGGTCGTCGGCGGCGGCGAGCATCTCCTCCTCCAGCGAGACGATCGTGCGCTCGAGCTCGGCCGGGTCGGCGAAGTCGCTGGCGCGCTTGCCGCGGCGCTTGCGCGGCGCCCGGTCCTCCATCGCCAGGAACTCGCTCATCTCGGAGATGCCCTTGCGCACGGTCTCCGGCGTGATCCCATGCTCCTCGTTGTAGGCGAGCTGGATCGCCCGGCGTCTATCCGTCTCCCGCATCGCCGCCTGCATCGCGTCGGTCTCCTTGTCCGCGTACATCAGCACCCGCCCGTTGACGTTGCGCGCCGCCCGTCCGATCGTCTGCACGAGGCTGGTCTCGCCGCGCAGGAAGCCCTCCTTGTCGGCGTCGAGGATCGCCACCAGCGAGACCTCGGGCAGGTCCAGCCCCTCGCGCAGCAGGTTGACCCCGACCAGCACGTCGTACTCCCCCAGGCGCAGGTCGCGGACGATCTGGATCCGTTCCAGGGTGTCGATCTCCGAGTGCAGGTAGCGCACCCGCACGCCGTACTCGAGCAGGTAGTTGGTCAAGTCCTCGGCCATCTTCTTGGTCAGGGTCGTGACCAGAACGCGGTCGCCGTCCGCGGCGACGCCCTTGATCTCGTTCATCAGGTCGTCGATCTGGTTCTTGGTCGCGCGCAGCTCGATCTCGGGGTCGACGATCCCGGTCGGACGCACGATCTGCTCGACGGTCCGCGTCGACTCGGCCCGCTCGAAGGGCCCCGGCGTCGCCGAGACCATCACCAGCTGCGGCACCCGCTCGAGGAACTCGTCGAACTTGAGCGGCCGGTTGTCGATCGCCGAGGGCAGGCGGAAGCCGTAGTCGACCAGGGTCTGCTTCCGCGATCTATCGCCCTCGTACATGCCGCCGATCTGCGGCACCGTCTGGTGGGACTCGTCGACGAAGACGACGAAGTCGTCGGGGAAGTAGTCGATCAGCGTGTGCGGCGGGCTGCCCGGCGGGCGGCCGTCGAGGATGCGCGAGTAGTTCTCGATTCCCGAGGTGAAGCCGATCTCTTTCAGCATCTCGATGTCGTAGGCGGTGCGCTGGCGCAGCCGGTGCGCCTCCAGCTGCTTGCCTTCCTTCTCCAGCTCGGCCGTGCGGCTGTTCAGTTCGGCGCGGATTTCCTCGACCGCGCGCTCCAGCGTCTCGTCGCGCGTCACGTAGTGCGAGGCGGGCCAGACCGAGACGTGGTCGATCGTGTCGAGGATCTCGCCGGTCAACGGGTCGAAGTGCTGGATCCCCTCGATCTCGTCGCCGAAGAGCGCGATCCGGTAGGCCGACTCGGCGTAGGAGGGCATGATCTCCAGCACCTCGCCGCGCACGCGGAAGCTGCCGCGGCCCAGCACCGAGTCGTTGCGCTGGTACTGCATCTTGACCAGCTTGCGCAGCACCTCGTCGCGGTCGATCTCCTCGCCGACCTTGAAGAGCTGCATTTTTTCGTTGTAGACCTGCGGCGAGCCGATCCCGTAGATGCAGGAGACCGAGGCGACGATGATCACGTCGCGGCGGGCGAAGAGGGCGGCGGTGGCGGCGTGGCGCAGGCGGTCGATCTCGTCGTTGATCGAGGAGTCCTTCTCGATGTAGAGGTCCTGCGCCGGGACGTAGGCCTCGGGCTGGTAGTAGTCGTAGTAGGAGACGAAGTACTCGACCGAGTTCTCCGGGAAGAACTCGCGGAACTCGTTACAGAGCTGGGCCGCCAGCGTCTTGTTGTGGGCGATCACCAGCGAGGGCCGCTGCACCGCGGCGATCACCCCGGCCATCGTGAACGTCTTGCCGGTGCCGGTGGCGCCCAGCAGCGTCTGGAACCTCTCCCCTTCTTCGAGCCCCTCGGCTAATCCGGCGATCGCCTTCGGCTGATCGGCCGCCGGGGTATACGCGGGGTTGAGCTTGAACTCGGGCACCCGGCTGACCTTAGCGTGGCGCGTTGTTCATGCTGAGCATGCATAAGGCGCCACGGGCATGGAAGGATGCACGCGTGACGCGGTCCCAGAAAGCGCTCGCCGGATTCTTCTCGCTAGCCGGCACGATGCACTTCGTGATCCCGCGCAGCTACGAGGCGATCGTGCCGCCGGCGATCGCCGCGCGCAAGCGCGAGATCGTCGCGCTCAGCGGGGTCGCCGAGATCGCCGGTGGGCTCGCCGTGGCACACCCGGCGACGCGGCGGCTCGGGCGCTGGTGGCTGCTGGCCCTGCTCGTCGCCGTCTTCCCCGCCAACGTGCACATGGCGGTCGATCCCGAGCGGGTGCCGGGGCTCGACCTGCGCCGGGTGCCGCGCTGGGCGCTCTGGGCGCGGCTGCCGCTGCAGCCGCTGGCGATGCTCTGGGTCTGGCGGGCGACGCGCGGCTGAGCGGCCGCTCGCCCGCGACGCACACCCTCGCCGCGCTCAGGGAAGGAACTGTTCGAGCAGTTCGCCGGCCGGCCCGAACAGGCTCTGGACGTTGGAGAGGGCCGAGCGGGCGTCGCGGATCAGTTCGATCGCCTGTTCCAGGGGGATGCTCTGCACGGTGTTGCGCAACGGCCCGGCGATCAGCGGGCTGAGGGCGCCCGCTTCTTCAGCGTCGTCGACAGCCCGGACGAGGCCGGCGCGAATCGCCTGCGCCAACTTCGCGTCGTCGATCCCGTAGCGCTTGGTGAAACGTTCGCGGCCGGCCGGCGAGGCCAGGGCCCGGGCCAGCGTCTCGCGCGAGACGCCGAGCTTGCAGGCGGCGCCGTCGAGAGCCGAGGTCGAGAACTGGTTGGCGATCTGGCCGAGGCTTTCGGGATTGCTCCAGGGCCGGTGCTTGCAGGGGTCCTGGGTCTTCTCGGGGGTGTAGGAGGCGCCGCCGGCGGCCAGGTACACGCCGACCAGGACCAGCGCCGAGATGATCGCGCCGCCGACCAGGAGCTGCCCGCGGCGGGCCCCGTCGCCGCTCACAGCTCGACCCTTCGCGCCAGCCCGATCGGGATCAGCGCCAGCAGCCCGATCAGGGCGCCGAGCAGGAACGAGGGGCTGAAGGCGTGGGTGGCGCCGCGGTCGAGCTGGTCCTGGAGTTCGCCCCGCAACTGCTCGACTTCCGCGCGTTCGCCGGCGTCGCCGGGCAGCGATTCGAAGGCCGGGCCGATCGTCGGCACTTTGCCCTTCTCCTCTTCCAGCCGGTCCTCGATCTTCTGCGCCAGGCTGATCTTCAGCAGCGGGTCGACCTTGGAGTCGAGGATCACCGCGGTTCCGGCGTTGATCGCGTCGTGGCGCTGCTCGGCGATGTCGTGGGTGAAGATCGGGGTCAGGGCCAGCAGGCCGATGACGACGCCGGCGTGGCGGGCGGAGATCGTCCAGCCGCCGTGGATCGCCTGCGGGGCGCG
>DASZSJ010000048.1:0-12050 GCA_035548675.1 Solirubrobacterales bacterium | reverse complement strand
CGACGGCATGCGCGCCGCGATCTCCTCGGCCAGCGCCACCTCGCCGCCGGTCGCGGCCGCAAGGCCGCGACCTCGCGAAAAAGTTAAGCGGAACCCCCACCGAAGCCGGCACCTACGCGTGCTCCGCTTCCCATCTGGCGTAGTCGTCGGTGAAGTAGTGGAGGCGGATCTTCTTGTACTCCGTTGAGGAATAGAGGGTGGCGCGGTCCTCGGGGCCCATGCCGCACTCCGCGGCGATCGAGTCGAGGATCGCGTCGCACTCCTCTTTCGAGCGGCCGTGCGCCATCGTGAAGACGCTGTAGGGCCAGTCCTCATAGGTGGGGCGCTGGTAGCAGTGGGAGATGCCGCGGAAGGAAGCCATGCGCCGTCCCGTCTCCAGGACCTCCCCCTCCGGCACCTTCCAGACGCCCATGCCGTTGGCCGAGAAGCCGGCGCGGCGGTGGAAGAGGATCGCGGCGACGCGGCGCAGCAGCTTGCGGTCGACCATGTCGCCGAGGTGGGCGAGGAGGTCCTCGGTGCTCATCCCCACCTCTTCCGCCGCCGAGTCGTAGGGGCGCTCAACCGCCTCCATCGGCCCCTGTAGGGCCCGGATCACGGCGACGTCGCGCTCGTCGTAGGGCTGGGCCTCGAGCTCGCGCGGCGGCGCGGCCTCGACCGCGCTGGCCAGCGTCTCGGTGCCCTTCTCCATCTCCAGGTTCATGTTGATCTTGAACAGGGTCAGGGTCGGCAGCTCGCGCATCGACTCGGCGCCGGTCTCGCGCATCAGCACCTCGAGCGTGCCGGCAAGGCCGAGCTCGGAGTCGGGCGGCGTGGCAATCGTGAACCAGAGGTTGAAGTCGTGCGTGCGCAGGTAGTTGTGCGAGACGCCCGGGTGCGAGTTGACGATCTGCGCCGCCCGCTGCGGGTGCTCGGAATCGACCTTGGCGGCGACCAGCATCGACTCGTAGCCGAGCGCGCGGGTGTCGAAGATCGGCGTGATCTCGCGGATGATCCGGCCCTCGAGCAGGCGCTTGGTGCGCGCCAGCACGCCGTCGAGCTCCAGCTCCGCCTCGGAGGCGAGCAGGGCGAAGGGTTCGGGGTCGAGCGGGAAGCTCGACTGCAAGAGGTTCATCAGCCGCTTGTCGGTCTCATCGAGCGGGATCGCCGAGCCGTCCTTGCGGCTGCGCGCCTTCGACTGCGGGACCTTTACCGAAGCCATCCAGCGGCCTCCTTCGCGTAGTAGGTGACGATCGCGTCGGCGCCGGCGCGGCGGATCGAGGTCAGCGTCTCCAGCACCGCCGCGCGCTCGTCGATCCAACCCTGTTCGGCCGCGGCCTTGAGCATCGAGTACTCGCCGGAGACGTGGTAGGCGGCGAGCGGCGCCCCCGTCGCCTCCTTCACCCTGCGCACGACGTCGAGGTAGGGCGTCGCCGGCTTGACCATCAGCATGTCGGCTCCCTCTTCCAGGTCGAGCTCGGCCTCGCGCACCGCCTCGGCTGCGTTGGCTGGGTCCATCTGGTAGCCGCGGCGGTCGCCGAACTCCGGCGTCGAGGCGGCCGCGTCGCGGAAGGGCCCGTAGAAGGCCGAGGCGTACTTGGCGCTGTAGGCGATGATCGGCACCCCGGCGTGACCCTCCTCGTCGAGCTGGTGGCGGATCGTGCCGACCCGCCCGTCCATCATGTCGCTGGGAGCGACCGCGTCCGCACCGGCCTCGGCGTGGGAGATCGCGGTCTTGGCGAGCAGCTCGACGGTGATGTCGTTGTCGACCTCGCCGTCGCGGACGAAGCCGCAGTGCCCGTGCGAGGTGTACTCGCAGAGGCAGATGTCGGTGATCACGGTCAGGTCGGGATGGGCCTCCTTCAGCGCTCGCACCGCCATCTGCACGACGCCCTCCTCGTCGTAGGCGCCCGAGCCCGACTCGTCCTTGCTCGCCGGTACGCCGAAGAGCAGGACGGCGCCGAGGCCGGCGGTGGCGATCTCGGTCGCCTCGGCGACCAGCTCGGAGATCGAGAAGCGCTCGACCCCGGGCATCGAGTCGACGCCCTCGCGCACGTTCTCGCCGGCGACGACGAAAAGCGGTTGGATCAGGTGCGACGGTGAAAGCTCGGTCTCTCGTACGAGGCCGCGCAGCGACTCCGTGCGCCGCAGGCGGCGCATGCGGGTGGCGGGGAAAGGCATTGGGGGCGAGTTTAGGGGAGGAGGAGGGGCACCCTCGCCCGAGGGTGCCCCTCCTCCCCTCAAGCCATCTACAACATTCCCCGCGACCGGCTGCGGATAGCTTTCGGCGGCATGGAGGCACGGGGACTGGTCAAGCGCTATGGCGACCGTGAAGCTCTGCGGGGCGTCGACCTAAGTGCGGAAGCTGGAGAGCTCGTGGCGATCATCGGGCCTAATGGGGCTGGGAAGACGACGCTGCTTTCGATCCTGGCCGGGATCGTCAAGCCCGACTCCGGTGAGGTCGAGGTGCCGCGGGGCAGCGTCGGCTGGGTGCCGCAGCAGGCGGCGCTCTACCGGCGGCTCACGGTGGCCGAGAACCTCCTCCTGTTCGCGCGGTTGGAGGGACACGCCGATCCGCACGCCTCCTGCGCGGAGATGCTCGAGCTGACGGGCCTGGGCGAGCGGCGCGGCGAGGTCGTGGCGCGCCTCTCGGGCGGCAACCAGCAGCGGATCAACATCGCGATCGGTCTGCTGGCGCAGCCCGCCGTGCTGCTACTCGACGAGCCCAGCGTCGGGCTCGACCCTCGCCAGCGATCGCGACTCTGGGAGTTCATCGCCGCCCTCGCCGCCGAGCGCCGGACGACGGTCGTCTTCTCCACCCACGACATCCAGGAGGCCGAGCGCTACGGGGGGCGGCTGCTCGTGCTCGCCGACGGCGAGGCGCTCTTCGACGGCTCGCCAGACGGCCTGCGCGCCGTGGTCCGGGGGGAGGCGCCGGAGTCCGCCGAGCAGGATTTCGAGATCGCCTTCGTCGCCTTCCTTCACCACAGGGGCCACTGATGCGCTGGTTGCTGCTCAAGGACCTGCAGGTGCTGCGCCGCTCGCCGCTGCAAGCCGTCCTGCTCGTCGCCTACCCAGTGTTGATCGCGGTCCTCGTCGGTTTCGCGATCTCACGCTCTCCCGACAAGCCGCGGGTCGCCTTCCTCAACGAAGTGCCGGCGCAGGCGCGGGTAACGGTCGGTACCAGGGCCCTGCCCAGGATCGGCGTCGACGATCGTGTCTGCGCTCAGGTCGAGTGCGTCAGAGTCAAGAGCCACGACGAAGCGGTCGAGGAGGTGCGCTCGGGCGACGTGCTGGCGGCGTTGGTCCTGCCCGCGGACCTGGTTGACCAGATCAACTCGCTCTCAACCCCGAGCCCGGGCACGCCCGCAGTCGAGGTGATCGTCAACGAAAGCGACCCGGTCAAGGCGCGCCTGGTCAACGACCGGATCGACTCGCTGTTGACCCAGGCAAATCTGGTGATCGCGCGCCGGATCGCTCACGAAGGCGGCAAATTCATCGGGCTGGTCGTGCGCGGCGGGCAGTTCACGGTGCTTGGCCAGGTGATCCGCATCCTCGGTTTGGCCAACACAGCGCGCGTCCTCCACGCGGTGCGGACCACGATGCCGCCCGGGCCGCTGCGCGACTCGCTCGATCAGGTCCTCCGCTTCACCACGCTGACCCGCAGCAACCTCGGCTCGGCGGCGACGCTGCTGAGCCGCCTCAGCCAGCCGATCGCGGTCGACAAGCAGGTGGTCGAGGGCTCCTCGCCGCCGCTTGAATCCTTCGCCATCGCGGTTGCCGCGACCTTCACGCTCGCCTTCGTCACCGTCCTGCTCGTCGCCGGGTCGCTGGCGCTGGAGCGTGAGGAAAACGCCTTCCCGCGGCTCGTTCGCGGCCTCGTCTCGCCCTCCGCCCTGCTGAGCGAGAAGGTGCTGCTGGGGGTCGGCGTCGGTCTCGTGGTGACGCTGTTGATGCTGGCCGGGCTGGCGCCCTTCGTCCCCCTGCACTGGGAGCGCTGCGGCCTCTGGCTGCTGGCGATCGGCGCCGGGGCGGCCGGGCTCGGAGCGGCGGGCGCGGCGCTCGGAGCGGCGGCACGCGAGGTGCGGGCGGTCTCGCTGCTGGCCTTCATGGTCGTGCTGCCCGTTGCCTTCCTCTCGCTGATCCCCGCCGGCACCGTCGGCCCGGCGCTCGCCGACGCGATCGCCGTGATCACCGCCCTCTTCCCCTTCAAGCCAGCGCTGCGGGCGATGACGGCGGCGCTTGATCCCAGCGGGCCGGACCTCGGTGCCGCGCTCCTGCACCTGGCCGCCTTGATCACCGCCTACGGCCTGCTCGCCCGGCTCGCCCTGCGCCGCTTCAGCGCGACATAGGACGGCGAGGAAGCTGCAGCGAGCGGGCCTGCGAGAGCGCCGGGTCGGTGACGTTGGCGAGCACGAAGGTCTCGAGGCTCTCCTCCGGGCAGAAGCGGGCGCGCAGGCGCTCGAGCATCTCTCCCTCGCCGAGCGCCGGAAAGGAACGGCCGGCCGCTTCGACCGCCGCCAGGGCAATCTCCGAGTCCTCGGCGAGGTAGCAGCCGTGGCGGCTGAGGTAGGCGGCGGGGCCGATGATCTCCTCACCCCGATCGAGCCGGCAGACCGCGCCCTCCAACAACGCTGGCTCGTAGTTGGGCTCGGTCGCGGCGACGAGGCCAACCTGGGCCTCGGTCATGTAGACGACGTGGACCCGCACCCGCGTGCCGGGGCTGCGCTGCAGGGTGGCGGGCACGGCACCGTAGGGCGAGATGTGGGCGGAGTAGACGACGTCGAAGTCCTCCAACCAGGCCGGCACGACGAGCACCGGCTGATCGCTGAGCGCCAGCTTGCGCGCCAGCACCTCGGGCGCGGCGTTGGAGCCATAGGCGAGCATCGCGGCGCGCTCTTCGACGTCTATTTCGATCTCGTCGAGGGCGAGCGTCTCGTGCTTGAGCTGGACGAAGGGGTGCCAGGGGGCAGCGTAGGGATAGCCCAGGGCGCGTTCGACCACGTCGCTCCGCTCGTTCATGGAACAACCCTCTCGCAATTTCACGGATAGGGTCAGGCGACCATGAAGCTGCTCTTCGTAGGCGACGTCGTTGGCGGACCGGGGCGACGCGGTCTTGCCGCCGCGATGCCCGAGCTGCGCGAGCGCTACGCGCCGCAGATGGTCATCGTCAACGGCGAGAACTCCGCCGGGGGAATCGGCATCACCGAGAAGACCGCCGAGGCGCTTTTCGAGGCCGGCGCCGACGTGATCACCAGCGGCAACCACGTCTACCGCCATCGCAGCGTCTACGGCTACCTCAACCGCAGCGACCGCGTGATCCGGCCGGCCAACTACCCCTACGCCAACCCCGGCCGCGGCTACACCGTGGTCGAGCTCGGCGGGCGGCGCGTCGGGGTAGTCAACCTCAGCGGCGCCGTCGGCCTGCGCGTCGCCCGCTCGCCCTTCCACGAGGTCGACAGCATCCTCGAGAAGATCGAGTGCGACTTCGTCATCGTCGACTTCCACGCCGAGGTGACCAGCGAGAAGGTGGCGATGGGCTGGCACCTCGACGGCCGGGTCGCCGCCGTGCTCGGCACCCACACCCACGTGCCAACCGCCGACGCGCGGGTGCTGCCGCAGGGGACCGCCTTCATCTCCGACGTTGGCATGACCGGTTCGCGGACCAGCGTGCTGGGGGTGAGGCCGGAGCTGGTGCTGGAGTCGATGATCACCCAGATGCCGGTTAAGTTCGAGACGGCGGAGGAGGACGTCTGGGTGATGGGTGCGGTAGTTGACGTCAACGAGGCGGGGCTGGCTGACTCGATCGAGTCGGTGATGCTCCCCGCTCCGGTCGGCTCATAGCAACCAGCAGCAGCGGGTAGAACCAGACGATGTAGAGGTAGAACCAGTGCTCCATCGTCAGTTGGACGCCGATCAGGAGAGCCGCGCCCAGCGCCGCCACCTGGGTGAGCTTTTTGTCCTTGGGCCTGATCGCAAATGCGATGGCGAGAAGGGCGACCCCCACGATCAGCGCGATGCGTACTGGCTCCAGCCAGGTCACTTGACCCCAGATGCTGAAGGGGGAGGCGCGGCCGGCTTGGTAGGCGATGGTGCGGTCGTAGACGGTGGGTAGACCCGGATCCATTGCGGGCCAGAGGAGCAGGGCGCCGGCGGTCGCGGCAAAGGCCACGGTGAAGCGGGAGCGGCGCTCGCCGTAAGTGGCCAGCATCGGGACGAGCACCGCGGGAGCGAACTTGGCGAGCGTCGCCAGCGCCGTCATGACCCCGCGGGCCGCGGGGCGGGCGAGGGCGAGGAGGGTGGCGACCAACAGCATCGCGACCAGGGTGTCGTTGGAGTTGGAGAGCAGCGCGTAGGCGGTGTAGGGGTAGGCGGCCCAGGCGAAGGCGAAGCTGGCGGCGAGCTTGTTGCCCTCGGGGCCGGGGCGGATGCGGCGGCCGAGCAGGATCAGCAGGGCGAAGGTCGCCAGGTCGAAGAAGACGGCGGCGCCGTGCGCCGCGGGCAGGTCGTTCCACTCCCCCGACCAGGGCCAGATCCGCTCGAAGGGAACGTAGGCGAGGTAGTTGACTGGCCCGTAGGTGTCGCCCTGGGAGACGTCTGCGGGGAAGTTGTCGTAGACCGGCTCGCCGTGGGCGATGCGGTTGGCCCCGACCTCGCTGGCGTAGCCGACGTCGATCACACCCGAGTCGGTCATGTTGAGGCCGACCCGGAAGCCAATTAGAAAGAGCGCCGCGACCAGCAGCCAAGCGGCCGGCCAGCGCGGCGCCAGGCCCCCTCCCCCACCGCGCAATCCGATCCAGAGGGCGCGGCCGAACAGGTAGGCGAGCGGCACGTACTGCAGCGGCACCGAGATGCCGACCTCGCCCCGGTTGAAGAAGAAGTTGGAGACGCCGAAAAAGAGCAGCGCCAACAGGTCGAGGTTGACGGCCCGCAGCGGGCGGCGCCAGTCGAGCAGGCCGAGCAGGAAGATCGCGCAGAGCGGCAGGAAGACGTAGGGCGCGTTGAGCTTGTGGCCGAAGGCGCCGGAGTAGCCGCGCGCCATCTTCCAGGCGACCTGGTAGCCGGTCCAGGACTCGCGCACGAGGCCGGTCAGCGGATCGACGACGACCAGCGCCACCTCCTTGTGGGAGGCGAAGTAGGCAACCTCCCAGTTGCCGTCGACCTTGTCGACGGAGTGGGTGAGTCCGCCGTGCGCCTCGCGCTCGCCGCTGACCTTCGGGTCGTGGGCGGCGATCGCGGCGGCTTCGGCGGCGGTGATCCCCTCCGGAGAGGGATCGGCGCGGGCGGCGGTAGGCAGGCAGAGGAGGAAGAGGAGGACGGCAACCGCGGCCGGTCTCCTCCTCATAGGCCGAAGTGCCGGCGTACCACCGGGGCGACGTCGGCGAGCGTCCACTGCTCGCGCTCGCCCGCGGCGGACGGGCCGCAGCCGACGAAGAGCAGCGGGCCGAGCGAGTCGCCGGCGTGCAGGGCGCCGTGGCTGCCGCCACCGGCGTGGCTGACCCCACCCCAGTCGAGGGCCTCGAAGCCGGGCTGCAGCGAGAGGACGAAGTCGCCCGCGTGCGGCCCGCTGAGCGCCGACCAGACGCGGGCCAGCGGATCTGGGTAGGTCTCGCTGCGCAGGCGCCCGCCCTCGACGCTCACCGCCAGCGCCGCGAGGTCGCCGTCCACCTCCCAGCGCCCGCCGCGCAGGTCCGTCACGCGCTCGGCGGCGGGAGGAGCGGCGGCACCCTTCGCTCCGGGGCGGAAGCGGAGGCGGTCCTCGCCGCGGACGACGACCGCGGCTGCTCCCGGTGGGGGCGGGCCCGGATCGGCCCGCACGAGCGGCTCGCCGTTTGGCCCCTCCAGGTAGCAGACCAGATCGACCCCCTCGATCGCCCCCAAAGCCTCGCGCACCGCGGGCGGTGCGGGCGGGTCCCCACCGCCGGGGAGCAGGTAGACGTGGGCGGCGCGGCCGGTCGGGCTGATCGCAAGCTGGGCCGGCGGCGACGCCCGCGACTCGGAGGGCTGCAGCACCGACCACTCGCGGGCGAGCAGGTCGCCGAGCGGCAGGCCGCGGTGCACCGGCGTCTGCGCGTGGTCGGCGAGGAGGATCACCGCGTGCTCGGCGAGAAAGGGCTCGATCCCGCCGCAGGCCTCGACCAGCTTGCCGAAGCAGTGGTCCGCCTTGGCGATCGACTCCCCGCTCGCCTCGGGGCCGAAGCGGTGGGAGTAGTTGTCGTTGTCGGGCAGGGAGAAGAGCAGGAAGTCGAACCCGTCCGCCTTGGCCAGCTCGGCGGCGCAGCAGGCCGAGTAGCCGTCGCGGTTGCCGGGAATCGAGGTCGAGCGACAGGGGACCTCGCGGCTGGCGTAGAGGTCGCCGTAGAAGAGCTCGGCCGGTCCCCAGGTGTGGTGGTGGAACTTGAGCCGGGTGGCGTCGACGGCGCGACGCAGAAGGCCGTCAAGCGAGACCGGGTGGCGGTGGCGGCCACGGTAGATCAAGAACGGCGTGCAGGCGGTGCGCAGCCCGGCGTCGTCGAGCTGCTCGAAGAGCGTCTCCGCGTCGCCGTTGAGGTGCGCCAGGTTCATGTTGTAGACGAGGTCGTAGAGGGCGCGGAAAACGCCAAAGGCGCGGCTCGCCTCGAGCGAGGAGCCGTACTCGACGTAGCGACGCTCGAGCCGGTGATACCAGTTCATGCCGCTGATCCAGTGCCCCTCCGAGCCGCGGCCGGTGACCATCTCGGCGCTGGCCACGGGCGTCACCGAGGGGAAGCTGGAGACGCAGTCGGGAACGAGCACGCCGCGCTCGAGCAGGGCGGCGAAGGTGGGGGCACGACCTTCGGCGACGGTCCGCTCCAGCATGTCGGTGCGCAGCGAGTCGACGTAGGTGAGGATCAGCTTCTTGGCGGGCACCGACGCATCATGCACAACTGCATGACCCGGGATGGGCGCTAGATGATTGATCCCATGGAATTCCCGCGAGCAAGGGACCTAGGTAGAAGCCGCAGCCGACAGACAGGCGATTTTGGGCGAGTCCGCGAGGCCGAGTGTTCGATCGACCCACATATACGGTGGCAAAGTGAACACCCGGCATCGAGCGCCGCGCGCGGCCCCGCTTGGAACCGGAAGGGGTCTCGATTCCACGGCAGCAGCCGTGGAATCGATCGTCTAGCGCAGGACGCGAAGGCCGGCGTGTTTGCGTTGGGCGCGGCGCCGCCTCGAGACGCCGAGCCAGGCGAGGGCGACGATGACAAGCAGGATCGCTGGCGAGAGCAGGATCGCGATCGCGACGACGACGAGGGCGGCGAGCGAGACCAGGAAGGCGAGGGCACCGGCGCCGCTGCCCTCGCGGCGGTTGGCCGAGCTGACCACGTCGCTGGCGACGACGCAGGCGAAGACCGCGCCGAGCAGGCTGAAGAAGGCGCCGGCAAGGGTGCTGACGTCGGCGCCGCCGGCGAGCAGGGCACCGATCACGAGCGCGATCACCGCGGCGAGAATCGTCATCCGCCCGCGCGCGGCTCCGTGCGTGCCGGTGGTGCCGGCCAGCATCCCGATCGCGATGCCGATGCCGAGCTCGAGGCAGATGCCGGAGAAAGATCCCACGCGGAAAACCTAGCTCCCCCGGCGCGGCAGTGCGGATTCGGCACACTA
This sequence comes from Solirubrobacterales bacterium, assembly GCA_035548675.1. Lineage (GTDB taxonomy): Bacteria > Actinomycetota > Thermoleophilia > Solirubrobacterales > 70-9 > VRUE01. The sequence goes on along the minus strand of DASZSJ010000048.1, from coordinate 2,447 downwards.
TCCCCCATGCCCGAACCGCCCCACCGGCGTCGCGCCCACGCCAGCAGCAGCGATCTGGAGCGCTACGCCGGCCTCTTCGCCGAGCGGACCCGGGTGATGCGCTCCTCGGCGATGCGCGACCTGATGGCGATCACGGCCCGCCCCGAGGTGATCTCCCTCGCCGGTGGCCTGCCCGACACCTCGACCTTCCCGGCGCAGACCTTTGCCGCTCAGATGACGCGCATCGCCCAGGAGTCGGCGGCGGAGGCGCTGCAGTACGGGCCCACCGAGGGCTTCCGCGAGACGGTCGACTGCATCGTCGAGGTGATGGGGGCCGAGGGAATGCTGCCCGACCCCGACGACGTGATCGTCACCACCGGCGGCCAGCAGGCGATCGACCTGCTCTGCAAGGCGCTGGTCGATCCCGGCGACGCGGTGATCTGCGAGGCGCCGACCTACCCCGGAGCGATCCCGGTCTTCTGCAGCTACCAGGCCGAGACGATCCAGATCGAGTGCGACGACGAGGGGATGCGGATCGACGAACTCGAGGACACGCTCGAGCGGCTCGAGTTGGAAGGGCGCCGACCCAAGTTCGTCTACTCGGTGCCGACCTTCCAGAACCCGGCCGGCGTGACGATGTCGCTGGAGCGGCGGCGTCGCCTGGTCGAGCTGGCGCGGGCGCGCGAGCTGCTCGTGGTCGAGGACAACCCCTACGGCCTGTTGCGCTTCGGCGGCGAGGCGCTGCCGCCGCTCTACCAGCTCGACGGCGGCGACTACGTCCTCTACGTCGGCACCTTCTCGAAGATCCTCTCGCCCGGGATCAGGCTCGGCTGGGTGGCGGCGCCGCCCCCGGTGATGGAGAAGCTGGTGCTCGGCAAGCAGGCGTCGGACCTCTGCACCTCGACCCTGACCCAGTACTTCGTCCGCGAGTACTTCGCCGAGGGGCGCTGGCGCGAGTACATCGCCAGTCTGAGCGACATCTACCGCGACCGCCGCGACGCGATGGTCGCGGCGCTGGGGCGCTATTTCCCGCCCCAGGCGAGCTGGACCGAGCCCGAGGGCGGCCTCTTCATCTGGGCCACCCTCCCCCCCTACATCGACACCGGCGACCTGCTGGCGCGGGCGCTGCGCGAGGACGTCGCCTTCGTCCCCGGCCAGGCCGCCTACGTCGACGGGCGCGGTCGCAACTCGATGCGGCTCAACTTCTCCGCCGGCAGCGAGGACGAGATCCGCGAGGGCATCCGCCGCATCGGCAAGGCGATCGAGGCCCAGGTCGAGCTGTACGGAGCGCTCACCGGCGAGCAACCCGCCGTCCCGGAGCCGCGGCGGGACCGGCCCGACGAGGATCCGGAGAACGTCGTTCCCTTCAGGAGGGCCGAGGGCGCATGAGGGTCGCCGTGCTCAAAGGCGGCCGCTCGCTCGAGCGCGGGGTCTCGCTGCGCTCCGGCGCCCGGGTCGAAGACGCGCTGGAGCGACTCGGTCACGAGGTGCTGCCGCTCGAGGCCGACAGCGAGATGGTCAAGCGCCTCGCAGTCGAGCGTCCCGACGTCGCCTTCGTCGCCATGCACGGCCCGGGCGGCGAGGACGGCACCGCCCAGGAGCTGCTCGAAATCCTCGGCATTCCCTTCACCGGGCCCGGCGTCGCGGCCTGTGCCCGCTGCATGGACAAGGTCCTGGCCAAGCACGAGCTGCGCGCAAACGACGTGCCGACGCCCGATTGGTTCGCCTTCAACGAGACCGCCTTCCGTGAGCTGGGTGCAGCCGACGCGCTCGGAGGACTGGAGGAGCGGCTCGGCTTTCCCCTCGTCGTCAAGCCCAGCCGCGGCGGCTCGGCACTGGGGATCAAATTCGCCGAGAATTGGTTTGACGTGCCCGAGGCACTCGTCTCGGCCTTCAGCTACGACGATCGCGTCCTGCTCGAGCGCTTCGTCGAGGGTCGCGAGCTGGCGGTCAGCGTGCTTGGCGACGAGGCGCTGCCGGTGGTCGAGGCGATCCCTCAGGCCGGCGATCGCTACGACTTCGAGGCCCGCTACGAGATCGGCCGCACCTCCTTCACCTGCCCGGCCGGGTTGAGTGCGGGCGAGGCGGCGGCGGTCAACGAGGCGGCTCTGGGTGCTTACGCCGCACTGGGCTGTTCGGGCTTCTCCCGCGTCGACCTGATCCTCGCCCCGGATGGCCCGCAGGTGCTCGAGGTCAACGCGATCCCGGGCCTGACCGATACCAGCCTCCTGCCCCAGGCCGCCGAGGCGGCGGGGATGAGCTTCGAGCAGCTGGTCGAGAAGATCCTCGAATTGGCGCTGGACGGTCGGCTCGAGGCCGCTCAGAAGGCCAATCCCTACTAGATGATTGATTCCACGAATTTCGTCAGCAACGGACCCAGGAAGAGGCAGAAGCCGACCGACAGGCGATTTTGGGCGAGCCCGCGGTGTCGAGTGTTGAGTTGACCCACGTATACGGTGGCAAACCAG
>DASZSJ010000047.1:0-24595 GCA_035548675.1 Solirubrobacterales bacterium | reverse complement strand
AGAGCCGAAAATCGTCCAGTTCGTTGTGTCCCGAAGGGTACGTTTTTGCCTAGTTGGGGACACATTTCGGGACACATTTTTCGGTCCGGAGAGCGGCCTACCGTGGAGGCATGAGTTCCTCCTCGATCGTCTTCCGCGAAGTCCCAATCAGCGGCCACGTCTTCCGCCGCAAGCGGAAGTCGGGCGACCGCTGGATGGCAAAGTGGCGCGACGGCGAGGGTCAGCACCAGGCCGTCCTCGGCAAGGCGTGGACGAAGCGGGGGAGGCCGGCGGAGGGCTACCTGACCAAGCAGGGCGCGCAGCGCGAGCTCGACGCGATCCTCGCCGACGCCCGCCGCCACAGGATCACCAGCCAGCCGCGCCTCGCCAGCACGGTCACCTTCGGCGAGGCGGCGCGCGAGTGGCTGCGCTACGTCGAGCACGACCGCAAGCGGCGGCCGTCGACGGTCGCCGACTACCGCTGGATCGTCGAGCGGCGGCTGCTCCCCGACTTCGGCGAGCTGGCGCTTGAGGCGGTCACGACGCAGCGCATCGACCGCTGGAGGGTCGAGCTGGTCGCGGCGGGAGGTATCGCGGACGGCGAGGGCCTCTCGGCCCGGACGATCAACAAGTACCTCGGGGTGATTCACAGCATCCTCAAGCGCGCGCAACGGACCTATGGCCTCGCGGCGAACGCCGCCGCCTGGGCAGAGCGCCAGCCCGTGACCCGCTCCGGCGACTTCGACGTGCTCTCGGCGGCCGAGGTCGAGGCGCTGGCCCGGGCCGCGCGCGAGGGACACCACCGCAAGCCGCCCAAACACCCGACCGGCTTCGAGTGGCGGGCGAAGCTGCGCCAGCAGGACCAGCAGGACGCGGCGATCTTCCTCACCGCCGCTTACGCCGGCCTGCGCCTCGGCGAGCTGCGCAGCCTGCGTTGGCGTGACCTCGACTTCGCCAAGCGCCTGATCCACGTCCGGCACTCCTACGTGATGCGCAACGAGGACGCGCCGAAGTCCGGCCGGGTCCGCAGCGTCCCGATGATCGACCAGGTGGCCGTCGCGCTCGACCAGCTCAGCCGTCGCAACGGCTGGACCGGGGAGGAGGACCTCGTCTTCGTCAACCCAGCCGGCGAGCACATCGAGGACAGCGCGCTGCGTCGCCGCTTCTACGCCGCCCTTAAGGCGGCCGGCCTCAAGCACATCCGCTTCCACGACCTCCGCCACAGCTTCGGCACCCTCGCCGTCCAGGTCTTCCCGCTCACCGACGTCAAGGCCTACATGGGCCACGCCGACATCGCGACGACGATGATCTACGTCCACCACGTCCCGCAGGTGGATGCTGCCGAAAAGCTCTCGGCGGCGTTGCGCGAGGCTTCGACGGGTCCGCCTGCGCCGGCGGCTCGGCCAGCGGCCTGATGAACGAAGGCTTCCACTTCGTTCACGGTGACCTAGATGTAGGCCAAGTGACCTATATTTAGTCCACCTGATCTACCCTTAGGACACTCAGCGATGGATGTCTCAAAACCCTTCACGGCCATATCTTCGAGCGTCGATGCCGACGTGCTCGTGGTCCTGGCGGGTTCCACCAAGCCCCGCAGCGGGCGTGAGCTGGCCCGTCGGGCGGGACGCTCCAACACCGGCGTCCAGCATGTCCTCGACCGCCTCGTCGCGCACGGACTGGTCCACCGGGAAGAGGTGGGGCGGACCTTCCTCTACGAGCTGAACCGCGATCACCTGTTGGCTCCGACCGTCGAGCAGATGGCCGGGGCGCGAACCGAGCTGATCCGCCGGCTCCGCAAGGCGATCGGCGCTTGGGAGCCTGCGCCCGTTCACGCCTCCCTCTTCGGCAGCGCGGCGCGCGGCGACGGCGACACGAGCAGCGACATCGACCTTCTCATCGTGCGGCCCGCCGATCTCGATCCGGAGGACGCGAACTGGCGCGACCAGCTCGACGAACTCGCCGACTCGGTGCGCCGCTGGACCGGCAACAACGCCGGCATCGCCGAGGTCTCCGAGAGCGAGCTTCCGCGACTGCGCGAAGACCGTCCCCCCGTCGTGGAGGAGATCAGCGAGGACGCCGTCGACCTCGCCGGTGAAGACACGCGCAAGCTCCTCAGGCGACTGTGATGGCGCGCAAGCAACCACGGACCCAAGCGTGCGGGGAGCCCCAGGGGCGACAGCGTCTCGACCACGCTAGGAGCTTCCTCGAGGTCGCCGAGCTGGCCGCGGATGTGAACGACCCATCATTGGAGTACGGAAGTGTGGCCGCCTCCGTCGCCATCCTCGCCGGGATCGCGGCCGCCGATGCCGCCTGCTGCAAGGAGCTCGGGAAACGTTCCCGCTCCGACAACCACCACGATGCCGAGCGGCTGCTCGAACAGATCACGCCCGGCGGCAAACGAGCGGCCAGCCAGCTGCGCCAGCTGATCGAGATCAAGGACACCGCCCACTACGGCTTCATTGCCGTAAGCGCGGCACAGCTCAAGCGATCTCTGCGGCAGGCTCGGCATCTCGTCGAGTTCGCCGAGGAGATCATGCGCCGGTAGGACTGGCGGCGCCGGCCGTAACATCCAGACGATGAGCGCGGGAATCAGCCCCATCGGGACGGCCGTGTCCGACGACATTCAGGAGTCCTTCGAGGACCCCGAGTTCCGAGCCGAGTACGAACGACTCGCGCCCTACGACGCGCTCGCCCGACTCGTCATCAAACGTCGCGACGAGCTTGGCCTGACGCAGACGGAGCTGGCGGCTCAGATAGGCACGACAGTTGCGACGGTTTCTCGGGTCGAGAGCGGTCAGCACGCCGTCAGCGCTCGGACTCGGCAGATGCTCGTCAATTCTCTCGGCATCGACCACGTGGAAAGGCAGGGATGAGCGACGACTTCGCTCCCTCGCGACCATTCCTAACGCCGCCGCGCCCGCCGGCCGTAAGAGTTCTCAGCGACCCAGCCACCCAAGTCCGCGCGAGTGAACCGCAGCCCGCGCCCGACCTTCACATGCGGCAGCCCCCGCGAGCGCACCAGCTCATAGAGCGTGCTGCGCGGCACACGGAGCAGTTTCGCCGCCTCGCGGGCATTGAGTAGTGGCTCGGTGAGTCGATCGGTCTCGGGCATCTCCTGCCCCTGCTGTCCGTCGCGGGCGCTCATTGCACCGGGTACGTCCCGACGGTTTCGTTAGACGGGGTATCCGGTTAGCTGCCCCTGATCGCATTGGGTGGGTTCGCCGACGCACTAGCTTTCACGCGGAAGCGACGCCAGATCAAGGAACCTATTGTCGCGTTGCCCTGACGGCTCCAATCGCCAGGCAGGGGCCCTGCATACGCGACCACACATCAGGCTTTGCGCCGGGAGCGGGCGAGTAACGTCTTGGCCATGACGCAGATGCGAGCAGTGATTGCGGAGCGGCCGAACGGGCCTGACGGGCTTGTCGTACGCGAAGTGCCGCGCCCCGAGCCCCGTCCGGGCTGGGCGCTGGTCCGGGTCGAGGCGTTCGGGATCAACCGATCCGAGTACAAGACGCTCAAGGGCTACGCCGGCGACGCGGTGAGGTTCCCGCGGATCCTCGGGATCGAGTTGGTCGGCGTGGTGGAGGCGGTGCACGCGGACGCGCGCGCCGTGGCGCCCGGACAGACGGTCGCGGCGTTGATGGGGGACATGGGCCGCGCGTTCGACGGCGGGTACGCCGAGTATGCGCTCGTCCCCGAGCACCAGCTGATCGTGCTCGAAACCACGTTGCCGTGGGACGTGCTCGGGGCGCTGCCCGAGACGTTTGTGACCGCCGCCGGCTCGCTCGAGCACCTCGATTTGGAGGAGGGTGAGACGCTGCTGCTGCGCGGCGCGACCTCCTCGGTCGGGCTCGCCTGCCTCGAGCTCGCCCGCTCGGCCGGCGTGCGGGTGATCGCGACGACGCGCAGCGAGGCCAAGGGCCGGCGCCTGACCGAGCTCGGCGCCGCGGGCATCGTGCTCGAGGGTGACGGCTTCCCCCGGCGCGCCCGGGGCGCGCTGCCCGACGGCGGCGCCGACGGCGCCGTCGACCTCATCGGTGGTCGCGCGGTGCTCGATACGCTGCGCCTGCTGCGCGCCGGGGCAACCGCCTGCAACTCCGGCTCACTCTCCGACAGCTGGGTGATCCCGGACTTCGAGCCGATCGCGATGATCCCATCGGGGCGAAAGCTGACGGCGTTTCATTCCAATGACGTGCACGACGCGCGGATCGGCGGTCCGCTGTTGCGCGCCGTCGTCGAGCAGGTGGAACGCGGCGAGGTGGCGCCGAATATCGACGGGGTCTACGCGCTTGAGCAGACGATCGAGGCCCACCGCCGGATGGCAGCGGATGAGGCGACCGGCAAGCTCGTCGTGTTGCCGCACGCCGCGACCGGCTGACCGGCCGTGATATCCCTGGAGCGGATTGGTCCCCAAGCGTGCAAGGCCGTCCGTTGCGGGACGATGGGTCGAGCGGTCGATCGCTACTCAGGAAGACTTGTGCACGACGTCCTCGATCGCGGCGACCACGGTGTCGGGAGCCTTGCTGAGGATCTGCGTGTGCTTGCGGGGCGTCGTCGCGAAGATTGTTACACGCTCGTTGCGCTCCTCGGCCTCGACGACGGCGGCGCGCACGGTGCGCATCTCCTCCTCGGTGGCGCCCGAGTGGGCGCCGGTGCCGACCACGAACACGGTCGGGCATTCCAGCGCCGCAAAGTCGGGGCCGAGCTCGCCGTTGACGGCGTCCATCTCGATCACGACGTCCGAAGACTCGGCGGGAGACATCCTGGCCGAGCGGCCGAGCACCGCCAGGATGCGCATGGCCCAACCCAGTCGGCGAAACTGAGTGCGGACCTTCTGCTTTCCGGCCTCGTCGAACATGGCGATCGGGTAGGAACCGTCGATCAGCACCAGCCCGCCGACGCGCCCGGGATGCTGAGCCGCGAATCGCACCGCAATCGTGGCGCCGTAGGACCACCCGACGAGGACCGGGCGTTCGATGCCGGTCGCGTCGATGACCCGCCCGACGTCCTCGACCGCTGCCTGGGCAGAGTAGTCGGCCGATCTTCCCGACCTCCCGCGCCCCCGCGCGTCAAACCGCACCGCTCGGTACCTACCGTCGAGACGGCGGATGACCCGGTTCCAGTTCCGCACGGTGCCGAAGCCGCCGCTGAGGAAGAGCAGGGGAGGCGCGCTGCCGGGGTCATCGACGGAGTAGAGACGAGTGTCTGCGGCGGGAATCATGAGTTGTCGTGACATCGCGATCGAGCCTTTCGGTTTGCGAGCAGCGGCAGTGAGTCGACGGGGCCGAGGCGGTGCGTTGGTCCCCCAAATTTGAGCAGGTCAAGCGGCCCCGCTTCTGCTTCGCGCGAACAGGAGCAGCTAACCGGATACCCATTTTCGTTAATGCCCCGGCCAGTTCCGTCCGGATTACGCAAAGCGCCAAGAATCAGAGCCAGCCACAAAGCCAGGAAAGTCAGCAGTCAGCCACTACGAATGCATGCCAGCAAGAACCCACTGAGTAGGCATCCTGCACCAGCCAAAGCAGCCCCACATCCTCCAAGCCGCAGCCCTAACCGCCAACAGCCACCACCCTCACGCCACATCACTTCGTTAAGAGATCGGGGCAAACTGCCCTCCCGATGGACAGAGGGGGTGATGCTGTCGATCGGAAAGCTCGGGCGCGGCCAGGAGCGCTACTACCTCGACAAGGTCGCCGAAGGCGCCGAGGACTACTACTCCGGCGAGGGCGAGGCACCGGGCGAGTGGATCGGCGACGCCGCCACCAGTCTTGGACTCGAAGGCGAGGTCGGCGAGGATCAGCTCGTCGCGATGCTGACCGGCCACAGCCCGGTAAACGGCGAGCCGCTGCTCTCGATGCGAGGCGTCCGCGGCGACGGTCCTGTCCCCGGCTTCGACCTCACCTTCTCTGCTCCCAAGTCCGTCTCGCTGCTCTGGGGCCTCGGCGGTCCAGTCGCTGCGCTCGAAGTCAAGGCCGCACACCGCGAAGCCGTTGGCGCTGCCATCGGCTACCTGCAGCGCGAGGCGTGCTGGACGCGCCGCGGCGCCGGCGGCTCCGAGTTCGTCAAGGGCAACGGCTACCTCGCCGCCGCCTATCGTCACCGCTCCTCGCGCAACGGCGATCCCCAGCTTCACACCCACGTCCTCATCGCTAACGCCACCCAGGGACCTGACGGGCGCTGGACCCGCCTTTACCACCCGGCGATCTATGACCACGCGACCACCGCCTCCTACATCTACGAGGCCCACCTGCGCCACGAGATGACCCAGCGCCTCGGGGTGCGCTGGCAGGAGGTCCGCAAGGGCATCGCCGAGATCGAGGGCTTCGCCGATCAGCACCTGCGCGCCTTCTCAACCCGCCGCGTCGAAATCCTCGAGGCGGCCGGACCCGATGCCTCGGTTCGCTCGATGCAGGTCGCCACGCTGGCCACCCGCAAGCCGAAGGAGAGTGACGTCGGGCGTGGCGAGCTGCTTGAACGCTGGCGAGAGCGGGCGAAGGAGATCGGCCTTGACCGCGAGACGATCGAGCGCACCTTCGACCCCGAGCTGCGCTTGCGCCCTGGCGCCGCCGAGGCCCGCACGGTCTCTACCTGGCAGGTAGACCGTGCGGTCTCGGCGGCTGCGTCCCATTTCGACCGTCGCGATGCGATCCAGGCCGTTGCTGGCTTGCTCCCCCAGGGAGCGCCGGGAGTCGAGGTCGAGCGCATGGCCGACGCCTACCTTGCCTCGGAGTCGGTGATCCAGATCGCCGAGTCGGCCAAAGGCCCCCGTTACACGACCCGGCGTATTTGGGAGCTGGAGCGCGAGGCGTTGGCGGCGGTCGCGCGGATGGTGGGGTACGGGCCGACGCCCGCTGGCGAGCTGGCCGCGGCTCGTGTCCTTCACTCCCGCCCGACCCTGAAGACCGACCAGCGCGAGATGGTCCATCGCCTGCTGACAAAGCCCGAGGGCGTCGTCGTCGTGATCGGCGAGGCCGGCACGGGCAAGACTTACGCAGTCGTTGCCGCGGCCGAGGGGTGGGCGCAGGCCGGAATCGAGTTGCGGGCTGCAGCTCCCACCTGGCGCGCGGCCAACATCCTGCGCGACGAGGGCCTGCCGGCAGTCTCTGTCGCGAGTCTGCTCCTCGAACTGGACCGTGCTCAGCATGAGGGCGGCGAGGGCGGGTTGGCGCAGGGCTCGGTGTTGCTGATCGACGAGGTTGGGATGGTGGACTCAGCGACTCTGGCACGGCTGGTTTCCCACGCTGAGGTGGCCGAAGCCAAGCTCGTCCTCCTCGGCGATCCTGAGCAGCTGGGGGAGATCGAAGCGGGTGGACTTTTTCGCGCCGTCGCTGACCACAGCGAGCCGATCCGCCTTGACGAAGTGATCCGCCACGAACACGACCTCGATCGCGATGCGGCGAAGCGAATAAGGGAGGGAGAGGGCCGTGAGGCACTTGCTCTCTATCGCTCCACCGAGCGGGTGACGATCTCCCCAGACGCCGACGCTCGCCGCGAGGCGATGGTCCGCGACTGGCTGGAGTCCTACGAACGCGGCGTGGACGCGGTGATGATCGCCAAGCGAAACGCCGAGGTCGCGAAGCTGAACGCGATGGCGCGGGAGGTCCGCCGCCAGAATGACAAGCTCGGAGCGCAGGAGATTGAAGTCGGCGAAGCACAGTTCGCCGTCGGCGACCAGGTCATCACCCGCGTAAACGACCGCCAACTCGACATCTACAACCGCGAGCGCTGGCGGATCGCCGAGGTCGACGCCGAGCAGCGCCGCGTCGTTCTCGAAGGCATCGACCACGGGAAGCGCGTCGAGGTCGACGCTGTGTACTTGACCCGCACCAACCCGCACTCCGAGACCCCGGCGTTGGAGCACGCCTACGCGATGACGACCTACTCGGCGCAGGGCGCGACGGTCGACTGCGCCTACGTCATGGCCGACCCCTCGATGGACAAGCAGGAGCTCTACGTCGCCGCCTCGCGCAGCCGCGCGGAGACCTGGCTCTACGCGACCCCGGAGATTCAGACCCACCGTGAGGAGATCGCCCCACGCTCTCCCTACTTGCGCGAGGCCATTCCCCACATCGCCGAAGCGGCAGAGCGCGACCGCGCCCAACTCGCAGCTCACGATGTAGCGCAACTTGAGGTGCTGCCGACCGCCGAGCTGATTGAGCGGCGCGACACCCTTCGGCCGCAGGCGCGCCAAGAGCGGACGAATGAGGACGAGCGCGCCGACCTACATAAGCGAATCGAGCAGCAGGCTGAGTTCCTCGCCGGTATGGACGGTCAGCGCCAACGGGCCAGGGAACTGCCTCGCAAGCTACGCCGCTCCGAGCTTGAGCGAATTGATCGCACCGAGGAGAGCACGCAGCATTCGCTCGCCCGGATGGAAGCCGAGCTTCGTCAGATGCCTCCGGTCGAGCACACCGCCCGCCGCGAGCTGGCGGCCGCCGAGCAGGTCCTCGACGAACGTCTCCAAGCGGCGGTCCTCGCGGCCCGGCTCGCCCCTCCGACCTACATCACCAAGGAGCTGGGGGAGAGACCGCTCGACCGCTCGAGGCAGAGATTGTGGGATCGGGGCGTGGCGGAGATCGAGGGCTACCGTCAGCGGTACGGGGTTAAGGACCCGGACAGGGCGCTCGGGCGTGAGCATGCGCGAGAGATCGAGCAACGGGCTGTCCTGCGGCGCATCCGCGAGGCCCAGCGAGCACTCGGGCTGGGACAGCACGCGTCCCGAAAGCGCGACCTCGGTCGGGGGATGGGGATTGGGCGATAAGGAACGCTCGCCAGATCGGGAGTGGTGCACCCTGTTTCCGCCGCGGCGCTTGCGAAACTAAAAAGCTCGATGCCAGGAGGATTCGATCCGAGACGATACGAACGTGAAATGCGTGAAGCGCAGCGCAAGGCGCAGGCTGCGGCGAAGCGGGAGGTCGACCGCGTAAACCGGGAGATCGCGGCACACAACCGCAGAGTCGAACAGGCCAACAAGAGCGCGGTCGACAACTACAACCGGGAGGTCGACCGGGTGAACCGCGAGAACAAGCGGCGCGTTGACCAGCACAATCGCGAGGCCGAACGACAGAACAAGCGGATCGAAGAACAGAATCGGCGGGCGGTGGAAGCCCACAATCGGCAGATCGCGGCCACCAACGAGCACAACCGCCAGGTTGTTGCGGAGCTCAATCAGCGGCCGCGAACGGCCGAGTCGGGCCCGCGCTACACGGCGTCGGAGTTGGCGCTTGCCAACCAGCTGCAGGCCGCCCTGCCGGCGGCGGAGGAGCGCGAGGTCGACGCGTTCCTGAGCTACGCGCGGATCGACGGGGCGGATGTGGGAGCAGAGCTGCGCGAGCGGCTGGAAGGATTCGAAGTGACGGTGTGGTTCGACGAGGTTTCGATCGAACCGGGCAAGAGTCAAGCGCGGCAGATGGACATGGGGTTGCAGAAGGCGCGGGCTGGAATCGCGCTGCTGACCCCGGCCTACCTTGCGGGGCGATTCTGGACCGAGCGGGAGCTGGGAGCGCTGCTGCACAAGGAGACGCTCATCCCGGTCCTGCACGGTGTGACCTTCGAGGACGTCGCCGAGTACAGCGGCATTCTGCCCGACCTGGCGGGATTCGAGACGGCGCGTGACTCGGTCGAGGTGATTGCGGAGAAGATCGCCGCGGCGGTGCTCAGCGATGAGCCCGGTCTTTCGACTGCTGCGTAAAGCACGAGCTAGTGGTGACCTGCATTTCCGCATAGCGGCAGCGCGGTCGCGCTCTTCATCCCGCCCTAGCGGTCAGGCGGAAAGGCCGACTCGTCAAACGGCTCGCCCTCGAAGCGTCGGGCCAGCGCCTTTACAAGAGCCTCGAACTCGGGCTCGGTGAGGTCCGTCTGCATGCGGTTAACAAGCTTGCATGCCAGAACGACACTGCTCTCGTCGCCCGCTGTGAGGTGCGCCCACTCAGCCGACCTCCGCGTCCCCGCGGCGAGCTCTAGTGGCACGTTTGTGAAGTAACAGCGGTAACCGTCGATCGACGGGTCAAACTGCCGCTTCAACGCTTGCAACCGCGCTTGCTTGTCAACGGCCCGCCCGCGCCCCTGGGGGTCCTTGCGGGTCTCTATGCGGCCCATGATTGGCCGGCAGCGGGCACACAGGTATGACCCCGCGACCGACTGCCCGCCGCAGGCGCGGCAGGTCGTGCTGGCTGCCCAGTAGGGGTCGCTCATCATCGCGCTGGAGCCTAAGGCACTGTCATTTTGCCGCCCGACGTCCGCTTTCGCGTGGTCGCGAGCGCCTCGGCGGATGTCAGCCCGACGATCTCGTCGAGATGCCCCAGGCACGGAAATCCGAAATGGTTCCATCGAATGGGACAACCGCAATATGAAGAAGCCGGTCGGCGAAGAGCGCTGGCGCTCGCCATCGGACTTGGTGGACGCGGTGAGTAGCGCGATTGAGCGCCAGTCCTCCGAATTCGACGAGCTGCGACAGGAGCTCTCGAGATTTGACCCGCTCGCACTCGCCACCGCCTTCGCCGGGCTTCAGGCGCGACCTTCAAGCGCCCACTTCCTCTGGCGTCTCAGCGTCTTGGCCACGCTCGCGATCGAGGTACCCAAGAAGCCAGGGGCCAGGCAACTCGACAGGGCAGATCTCGACCGCCTTCTCAATCACAGCTCGCTCGCCGAGCGGGCCCGGTTCCACGAGGATCCGCTCGACAGCCCGTTGACCGAGGAGGTCGGGTTCTTCGCCGGCTCCTATCTGGTTGGCGGCGGCCTCTCCGAGGAAGGCGTCTTCGCCTTTCGCCACCTTGCACGTGGTCTCTTCCTTCTGAGAGACGGCCTTCCCGAGGAGCTGGTCCCCGAGCTCGGCATCTGCGGCACCGCTGCCCTGATGTTGAGTCATTGGGCCCTTCGGGCGGCCGGTCTCACTCCTTACCTGACTCCCCCCGAGAGGGAGGACCGGCTCGAGATCCCTACCGCGGCTGAGCTCATCGACCTCCAGAAAGCGATGGCCTTCGACCGCAGGCGCCTGGCGAAGCTGCCATCGCAGGCGATTCCTGCGCTCGATCCGCTTGTCCGCGAGGTCGGCTCACCCCGCCTGTCCGATGAGCAGATAAGCGAGGGAGTTGCCGATGCGCGGCCGTTTCTGAGAGCAGGCGAGTGGATCATCTTGGCGCGGCCATTTGACGTGATCACCGCGCTTCGCCACCACTACTCGGTGGTGGCTACCGAGACGGTCGGCGCCGATCGCGTCGAGCGCATGTTCGGCAGCTCGGTCGACGGCGAGGTCATCGAAGCGCTGCGGCGGATGGGGATGTCGGGTGCGAGAACCCTTGTTTCTCGTGGGCTCGATTCTCCGTTCGCCGAGATCCGAGCCGGCGTTGATGTAGGTCGAAGCGTGATCGCGCTCGTCCTCGCTGACGATTTCAAAGGGCTGGCCCCACAAAATCCCTACTCGATCTGGGATGCCAGGCAGCTGGCCGGGCAGATCGATCAGCGTGTCGGCGAAATCGCCGCCGAACTCGAAGAGCGCGGCGAAGAGGGCCTCTGCCTGATGATCACCCAGCCCGCCGGGCGCCCTGCCTTGATGCCTTTGCTGTCAGCGGAGGGCAGCGCGCTGCGGACGCTAACCCTGACCGGAGCCAACCTCGAAGCGATCTCGGTACTCGAGACCGCGTCGCCGTTGGCCCTCTGGAAGTTCGCCGAGGCGGAGAACGCCCTGCGCGAGCAGAGCAGGATCAACACCAGCTCGATGCTCGATCTCTACGGCGCCTATCGCGACAAGGAGCGGACCTTCGGCTCTCTCGCGGGTCTCAACGGCGTTTCCTTCCTTCCAGGGCTGTCGGGGAACTATCGCTGCGAGGCGGCGGCGCTCAGGAATCGACACGGTGCAACCGAGGTCGACGGAGGGGTTGTCGAGGTCGAGCGCAAGGAGCTCGATGTCTCACTCTCTGACCGATTGCACTACGAAGTCGAGCTCGACACCGAACGCGTTCGCGTTCACATCAGCGGCTCTCCGCTCTCGCTTTGGGTCCACGGCCCCACCAGGGACCCCTCCCGCAGTCTCGACGCGGTCCAAAGTGTTGCCTACTGGTTGGCGGAGCTCTGCGAGCCACTCGCCCAACCGCTGGCTGAGCTCGCCGAGAATCTAGACGCACTCGCCATCGAAGTTGACTTCGAGCCGTGGGACTTCTGGTTTGAGGGTGGGGCCGATCCCGGGGGCGAGGAAGCCGGGACCGTCTCCGATCTCGGCTCCGGGGTGATCGAGCTGCATTTGGGCCCTGCCATCCGGCGAGATCTACCGGACTGGCGAAATGGGGCGGAGCGCGAGCTGGTGAGTCTGCTGATCGAGTCGATCGGTCAGACTCGTGAGGGGGCCGGCATGGAGACCATCACTCCAGAGCTCGCCGGCGAGACGCTTGAGACCGTCGCGCCACTGGGCGTAAAGAAGCACCTTCTGATGTTTCCCGCTCAGAACAATCCGCTACTCGCCGAAGCCGATGGCCCGATGCGGCCGGTCCAGGAAGCTGACCTGAGTGCGGCCCGCGACCTGCTGGCCACTGAGCTCGACGCCCGCTTTGACTTCCGCGGCAAGGTCGTTCCAACCGAGCATCGTGCCGAGGTGCTGAAGGTAGCGGTCGACAGGCTCCTCGCCGCCGCCTATGAGGTGATCGCGGAGTTGAGTCCCGAGGGCCTGCTCGAGTCTCTGGTCAGCCAGAACGAGCGAATCATCGCCGCCGCTGAGCACCGGCGGGTCTGCCTGCCGGCACGCCTTGCCACCTACCCTGAGTCGGCACAGAGGCTTCGCAAGGACGTACTTGAGGCAAACCTCGCGGGCATCTGTTGTCGCTTCCTGATCGAGCGCGCAACGGCGATCCCACCGCAGGGAACGAGGCCCTGGAGTCTGCTCGATCACGATCGGGCGATGGCACTGGTCGCCGAAGCCCTGACCTGGGCCGATCTCTACGACGCGATTCGCGGTGGTCTCTCGAGTGTCGATCTGCTGATCCGCGAGGACGATGGCTGGTTGCGACTTACCGAGACCGACCGCTTCGACTCGGGCCGCTCGCGTTACTTCGACCACCATGTCTCAAATGAGACCCGACGCAGCCAGGAGCGCTGGGAGGATCGCTTTCAGTCCGACGGTCAGGACGGGGAATCGGGATTGATGGCGCGCTTCGATCAGGCGATGGTTGACGAGGCCGGCGTCACTCTCTCGCGGATCGGGGAAACCCTGGTCGCTGCCGAGCAGCTCGCTGGCGACGCCCCCGGGGATCTCGTGGTGATGGCCGGAGCCGACGTCCCCGAGATGCTCGCCGCGAAGCTGATCGACGACGTGCCGCACGAGGAGATCGAGCAGGCGATCGCGTATATGACGATGGGGCAACGCGAGGAGTTCTTGAAGCCACCCGGCGGCGGAAAGAACGACGTCTATCCATGGCTGTTTGCCCGCCGCTGGTCCTATAACCGTCGGCCCTTTCTCTCGCGGGTCACCGGCGAGCGGGAGGAGATCATCTGGGGGCGGCGGCAGGTCGTCGCCGCGCTGACGATTCTCGGCGGTCAGATCGGTGCCGCCGTTTATGCGAAGCTCGCTGCGGCGCCGGCGCTGATCAGCGAGGTCGGGCGCCTCGGAGATGAGCTCGGCGCCGAGTTCGAGGGCGAAGTCGCAGCTGCCGTATCCGAGCTCGGGCTAGCTTTGAAAAGCAATGTCAAGAAGCTCGGCACCGAGACGCTTGAGCGAAACACGAGCGAACGCCTCGGCGACATCGACGTCCTCGTTGCCGACTCCGGCTCTCGGATCCTGTGGGGTATCGAGTGCAAGGCCCTCAGCGGCAGCCTCAGCACTTCAGAAGTCATTCGCGAGATGAGCAGCCATTTCGGCCAAGAGGGCGGAAGCTCGATCTCAAAGCACGCCGAACGGATCGCCTGGCTCAAAGACCATCTTGAGAGCGCCCTCGATCTGCTGCAAATTCCCGGCTCCGAGCGAGACGATTGGGAGGTCCGGGGCTTGTTTTGCACCAAGCGCGAAACGATGGTCCCGTTCATCGAGGAGATCTCGTTTGATCTAGTGTCGATGGACGAACTGGCCGCCTACCTCAGCAATCCTCCGCAATGACCCAAGGCGAAAGCAGGCTGACCGCTCCGGTACCGCGTTTCGCCCTCGTCCCCGGTCGGCTTGCTTATCGCCCGATCGCCGCGCACCCGACCCGCCAGCGCCCCTATAGGGCCTGAAGAAGCAGCCGCTCTCCCTCCGTGTCCCCTAGCTGGACGGCGTGGGGAAGCTCAAGAGGCCCGCCGAAGAACTGCGGCCTGGACCAGGCAAGCATCCTCGCCTGCTCCCGCGTGGTTGCAGCACTCTCGATCAGCGCTAGGTATGGACCCGGCCGGTGTCTAGCCCCGCTCTACATGATCAAAAGTTCGGGACACATTTGGGACACATTCGCCCCATGGAAAGGCCGGGAGAGCACTAATTCCGCTCTGCGCTGCGATGCCGGAGGAGGGACTCGAACCCCCGACACGCGGATTATGATTCCGCTGCTCTAACCAGCTGAGCTACTCCGGCGGGGGGTTGGGATCGTAGCGATGGCGGGGATGTGGTCGCGCGGGGGCGTTAGGGCTTAGCCTAGTGGGGGTGACGCAGGAGCTGGACATGGCTGTGAGGACGGTCTTGCGGGACTGCCTGCGGGTCGAACCGGGCGAGGAGGTGCTGGTGATCTGCAACCCGGTCACCGAGGAGATCGGCGCGCTGATGCGGATCGAGGCCGAGGGCGACGGCGCTTTTGCGACGCTGGCGGTGATCTCGGAGCTCGAATCCAACGGGGCGGAGCCGCCGACGCCGGTGGCCGCGGCGATGATCGCCTCGCACGTGGTGATCGCGCCGACGATCCAGTCGCTCTCCCATACGTATGCGCGCCGTGCCGCCAACCAGGCCGGGGCGCGGATCGCGACCCTGCCCGGGGTCACCGAGGACATGCTGGCGCGGCTGATGAACGCCGACATGGCGGAGCTGCGGCGGCGCGGCGCGGCCCTGGCGGCGAAGCTGCGCGGCGGCAGCGAGGCGCGGCTCACCTGCCAGCACGGCAGCGACCTGCGCGTCGGGCTCGAGGACCGGGTGCCGATCGCCGACGCTGGCGCGCTCGACGCCCCCGGCGCCTTCGGCAACCTGCCCTGCGGCGAGGCCTTCGTCGCGCCCAGTAGCGGCGAGGGCACGCTCGTCGTCGACGGCTCGATCGCCGGCGTCGGCAAGGTTGAGACGCCGGTCGAGCTGACCGTCCACGACGGTCACCTGGTTGACGCCACCGGCCCCGAGGGGGCGACGCTGATGGAACTGCTGACCAAGCACGGCGAGGACGGCACCAACATCGCCGAGCTCGGCATCGGCACCAACGAAGAGGCGACCCTGACCGGCAACGTGCTCGAGGACGAGAAGATCCTCGGCACCGCCCACGTCGCCTTCGGCGCCTCAGCGGCGATCGGCGGCAAGGTGCAGGTGCCGGTGCACCTCGACTGCGTCGTGCTCGAGCCGAGCATCGAGATCGACGGCGAGGAGATCGTCCGCGAGGGCGAGCTGCTGCTCTGACGGTGGCCCCGCAGCTGCTCGCCGTCCCCAACGTCTCCGAGGGGCGGGACCCACTTCGCATCGACGCCCTGCAGCACGCCTTCGCCCGCGGCGTCGCCCTGCTCGATCGCCACTCCGACGCCGACCACGATCGCAGCGTCTTCACCCTCGCCGGCGATCCGGCGGCCCTGCGCGACGCGCTGCTCGCCGGCGCCGAGCAGGCGATCGAGACGATCGACATGGGCTCCTACGCCGGCCTGCACCCGGCGGTCGGCGCGCTCGACGTCTGCCCGCTGGTCTGGCTCAACCCGGACGGCAAGGACGTCGGCCGGCGTGAGGCGGTCGAGCTCGCCCAGCAGTTGGGCGGGCTCGGGGTCCCCGTCTTCCTCTACGGCGAGCTGGCGAGCCGGCCCGAGCACGCCGAGCGCGCTTACTTCCGCAACGGCGGCCTGGCCGAGCTCTGGCTGCGCATGGAGGGTGGAGGGCTGGCGCCGGACTTCGGCCCGCCGCTTCCCCACCGCACAGCCGGGGCGACCCTGGTGACCGCCCGCCCACCCCTGGCCGCCTTCAACGTCGAGCTGGACAGCGCCGACGTCGAGCTGGCGCGCTCGGTCGCCGCCGGGCTGCGTGAGTCGGGCGGTGGCCTGCGCGGCGTGCGCGCGATCGGGCTCGCCCTCTCGAACGGGCGCACGCAGGTCTCGACCAACGTCCATGACCCCTTCGCGGTCTCGCTGGCGGAGGTCGTTTCCGCCGTGCGCACGCTCGCCGCGCCGCTCGGCGCCCTGCCGGTTGTGGCCGAGATCGTCGGCCTGGTTCCAAGCGCCGCCCTGTCCGGCTACCCGAGCGACGTGCCGATCCGCGGCTTCGACCCCGCCCGGCAGACGATCGAGGCGCGCCTGCCGGCTTCCCCCGGCGCCGGGCGCTAGATTCACCGCATGGCCCAGACCAAGAAGAAGCGCCAGCGCAAGCGTCGCGGCACCCAGGGCGGCCGCGTCGACCCGAATCGCCGTCCCGCCCGCCCGCGCAGTCGCGCCGAGGCCAAAGCCCGCGCCCGCTCCGGCGCCAAACGCACCGCCCCGCGCGGCGATAAGCCGCCGACCTGGCGCAGCTCGGTCGTCCGCGGCCTCGTCGCGGCGGCGATCTTCACCGTCCTCCTGCTGCTGATCTTCAAACGCGCCCCGGGCGCCGCGCTCGGCCTGGGCGCCTTCATGCTCGTCTTCTACATCCCGGCCGGCTACTACATCGACCTCTACATGTGGCGACGCCGCGAGCGTTCGCGCATCCGCTCGGCCGGCAAACAGTGAGCCTCGAGGTCCGCCAGCTCACCGTCGGGCCGATCGCCGAGAACTGCTTCGTCTTCCGCGCCGCGGGCGCCGGGAAAGCGCTGGTGGTCGACCCGGGGGAGGAGGCCGAGCGCATCCTCGCCGAGGTCGAGCGGACCGGCGCCGAGGTCGAGGCGATCCTGATTACGCACTGTCACTTCGACCACGTCGGCGCGGTGGCGCCGCTCGCCGAGGCAACGGGCGCGCCGGTCTACTGCCCCGAGCTCGAGCTGCCGGTGCTGGCCGACATCATGTCCTTCACGATGCCCGGCTTCGGCCCCTATGAGAGCTACGAGGCGGAGGAGTCGGTGAAGGGAGGGGAGACGCTGGAGCTGGCCGGCCTGACGCTCGACGTACTCTTCACCCCGGGCCACAGCCCCGGCCACGTCACCTACTCGGTGCGCGGGGAGGACGCGATCTTCTCCGGCGACGTCCTCTTCCAAGGCTCGGTCGGGCGGGTCGACCTGCCCGGCGCCGACGGTCCCACCCTGCTGCGCTCGATCCAAGCGCTGCTCGACTCCCACGGCGACGAGACGACGGTTTACCCCGGCCACATGGGCGTCACCAGCCTGGGCGCGGAGCGGGCGACCAACCCGTTCCTCGGCTCGCTCTCGCTCTAGATCTCGGCTCGCTCTGCCCTGGATCTCGGCTCACCCTCGCTCTAGATGGTTGGCTCGACGGCCGATCGTGACTGGGATTGCGCCCTGGAGGCTCGGTAGCGCTCGCCGGTCTCGCAATCATGCGCGAGCGTTCGATTGCCCACATATACGGTGGTAAATCGAACACTCGGCGACGGCTCGCAGGGGGGCCGCACCGGGCTCGCCCGGGCAAGTCGAGTATCCGGCGTCCTGGGCGACGACGTTGCCCGAGGGCGTGGAGGAACCATCGAGGCGCGAGGGCGGCTCGCGCCGGTAAGGTCGCGCATCGTGGCGGCTCCCAAGTACCAGGCACCGCGCGGCACCTTCGACGTGCTGCCCGACGCCGCGCGCCTGCGCGGCCGCATTGAGAGTACGGCGGCCGCAATCCTCGCCCGCGCCGGCTACGAGCGCATCGCCACCCCCAGCTTCGAGGACACCGAGCTGTTCGAGCGCGGCGTCGGCCACTCCACCGACATCGTCCGCAAGGAGATGTTCACCTTTGAGGACAAGGGGGGGCGCAGTCTCACCCTGCGCCCGGAGGGTACGGCGCCGATCTGCCGCGCCTACGTCGAGCACGGCATGGGGGCCCTGGCCCAGCCGGTCAAGCTCGCCTACGCCGGACCGTTCTTCCGTCACGAGCGCCCGCAGGCCGGCCGCTACCGCCAGTTCCACCAGCTCGGCGCGGAGGCGATCGGCAGCGATTCGCCGCTCGCCGACGCCGAGCTGATCGGCCTGCTGGCGGAGATCCTCGCCGAGCTGGGCGTGCCGGGAGTCGAGTTGCGCCTGGGCAGCCTCGGCTCGCTCGACACGCGCCAGGCCTACCTGGAGGAGCTGAAAGCGCACCTGCGCGCGCACGAGGGCGAGCTGTCCAAAGAGGTACGCGAGCGGATCGAGGCCAACCCGCTGCGCGCCTTCGACTCCGACGACGAGGGCACGCGCGCGGTGATGGCGGCGGCGCCGAAGCTGGTCGAGCGGCTGCAGGGCGAGGACGCCGAGCACTTCGCCGAGGTGCGGGCCCTGCTCGACGCCGCCGGCGTCGCCTACGCGATCGACCCGACCCTGGTGCGTGGCCTCGACTACT
This sequence comes from Solirubrobacterales bacterium, assembly GCA_035548675.1. Lineage (GTDB taxonomy): Bacteria > Actinomycetota > Thermoleophilia > Solirubrobacterales > 70-9 > VRUE01. The sequence goes on along the minus strand of DASZSJ010000047.1, from coordinate 6,049 downwards.
ACACGCGCACGATCTTCTCCTTCGTCTGCGACCGGCTCGGCGCCCAGTCGGAGATCGGCGGCGGCGGTCGCTACGACGGCCTGGTCGAGCAGCTCGGCGGCAAGCCGACGCCGGCGGTCGGCTGGGCGGCGGGGATCGAGCGGATCATGCTGGCGCTCGACGAAGGGCTGGAGGCGCCGGGGCGCGACGTCTTCCTCGCCGTCGCCGGGGAGGGGCCCGAGCGCCGCTCGCTGGCGATGGTGCTGGCGGGCGAACTGCGCAAGGCCGGGCTCTCGGCCGAGGTCGACCTCGGCGGGCGCGGCCTCAAGGGCCAGCTCAAGCACGCCGACCGCGTCGGCGCCCGCCGCGTCGTCATCCTCGACGCCGAGGGAGCGCAGCTGCGCGACATGGCGAGTGGCGAGCAGCGGCCGGTCGAGACCGGCAACCTGATCGAGGAGATAACGGGGGGAGAGGTATGAGCAACAGCGCGGACGACGTCCTCTATGGGCAGCTCGCGCCCCCGGCGCAGCCGCAGGCTGTGTTCCCGGCCCTGAGCGCCAACGCCTACCGCGACACCTGGTGCGGCCAGGTGCTCGCCGACCGGGAGGGCAAAGAGGTGCGCGTCTGCGGCTGGGTGCACCGGCGCCGCGACCACGGCGGATTGATCTTCATCGACCTGCGCGACCGCACCGGCATCGTCCAGCTCGTCTTCGACCCCGACGAGGCCGGCGGCGCCTTCGAGCTCGGCCACAGGCTGCGGGCGGAGGACGTGCTCAGCGTCGTGGGGACGGTCGTGCGGCGCGCGCCGGAGACGGTCAACCCGGAGCTGCCGACGGGCAAGGTCGAGCTGAGGGTGACGAGCGCGGAGCTGCTCGCCGATGCCGAGACGCCGCCCTTCCAGATCGAGGGGTTCGCCGGCGAGGTGGGCGAGGACGCGCGCCTGCGCCACCGCTACCTCGACCTGCGCCGCGAGCAGATGCGCGACGCGCTCGTCCTCCGCCACCGCGTCACCGCGGCGATGCGCGAGTTCCTCGACGGCGAGGGCTTCCTCGACATCGAGACGCCGGTGCTGACCCGTTCGACGCCCGAGGGCGCGCGCGACTTCCTCGTCCCCAGCCGCCTCCAGCAGGGCTCCTTCTACGCCCTGCCGCAGTCGCCGCAGCTGTTCAAGCAGCTGCTGATGGTGGCCGGCTTCGAGCGCTACTACCAGGTGGCGCGCTGCTTCCGCGACGAGGACCTGCGCGCCGACCGCCAGCCCGACTTCACCCAGCTCGACATCGAGATGTCCTTCGTCGAGGTCGACGACGTGCTCGCGGTCAACGAGAGGCTGCTCGCACACGTCTTCGAGCGGGTCGACGGGCCGGCGCTGGAGCTGCCGCTGCGCCGCATGCCCTACGACGAGGCGATCTCGCGCTACGGGACGGACCGGCCCGACACCCGCTTCGGCCTCGAGCTGGCGGACCTCGACGACCTGCTCGCCGCGACCGAGTTCAAGGTCTTCGCCGCGGTGATCGCCGGTGGCGGCACCGTGCGCGGGCTCAACGCTGGCAAGCGGGAGGTGCCGCGCTCCGCCCTTGACGGCCTGATCGAGCGCGCCCAGGAGCTGGGCGCCAAGGGGCTCGTCTGGGCCTTCCGCGAGGGCGACGGCTGGCGCTCGCCGACGGCGAAGTTCCTCTCCGCTACCGAGCTGAGCGCGCTCAACGAGCGGCTCGGCGCCGAGGAGGGCGACCTGCTGCTCGTCGTCGCCGACAAGCCGAAGGTGGCCAACGCCGTGCTGGCGCAACTGCGACTCGACCTCGCCGAGCAGTTCGAGCTCGTCCCCGCGGGGAGCGACGAGCTGCTTTGGATCGTCGATTGGCCGCTGCTGGAGCCCAACGATGCCGGCGGCTGGGACCCGCTGCACCACCCCTTCACCGCGCCGGCGGCTGGCTTCGACCCGGCCGAGCCGGGCTCGGCGCGCGCCCAGGCCTACGACCTCGTCTGGAACGGCCAGGAGATGGGCGGTGGCTCGATCCGCATCAGCGATGCCGCCCTGCAGGGTGAGGTCTTCGCCGCGCTCGGCATCGACGCGGCCGAAGCCGAGGCCCGCTTCGGCTTCCTGCTCGAGGCGCTGCGCTATGGGGCGCCGCCCCACGGCGGCATCGCCTACGGGCTCGACCGGATCGTCCAGCGCCTCGCCGGCGCCGAGTCGATCCGCGACGTCATCGCCTTTCCGAAGACCGCTTCGGGCGCCGACGCCCTCACCGGCGCGCCCGCCCCGGTCGACGACGTACAGCTCCGCGACGTGGGCCTGCAGCTGCGCGTCAAGCCGCCGACCGGGAAATGAGCCTCTTCGACCGGATCCGGGCGGCCTTCACCCGCTCGCCGGGGCCGGGCGTCACGCCCGTGCACGTCGACGACCCGCGCTTCGACAGCTGGGAGGTGGTGCGGGACTTCGGCGACGTCAAGACCGCCCGCGCCTGGCACCAGGCGCTGGAGGAGGCCAAGATCGAGGCGGTGCTGACGGTCGACTGGCCGCTCGACCGCTTCGGCCACGGCGACATCGCCCTGCGCGTCCAGCCGCAGGACTGGAGCGAGGCCGAGCTGCTGCTCTCCAACCTCGACGACTGAGCGAGGCGCTTGCTTGGATCGGCCCATAGCCACGGCGCCGCCGATCGGCCCATAGCCACAGCGCCGTCGCGGTGCTACGGTTGCGCCAGAGGCTCGAGCCCGTGCGTGAGCCGTCTCACCGTTTGACCCAACACAAACGGCGCGGGAGCTGATCTCTCGAGACCCCGCTGGGGTAGCGAGGAGGCGCCCACCCTTTACTTCAAGGGATCAAAGCCAGAGGCGGTACCGGCGGGCTGGAGCCTCTATTGCGTCGGGAATCGTCGCCAGGCCGGGGATCGTCGCGACCAAACCACCCACATTCACGGTGGAATTGTTATAAGTTCTTCCACCAATCAACTGTGTTTGAGGGGGTTGCTGGGCGTGCGGGTATTCACGCTACTCACAGGGGGGCTGCTGTCTTTGTTGCTGGTGTCTGGATGCGGCGACGATGGGAGCACTGGTGCAACGACCCCACCACCGCTCAGCAAGGCCGAGTTCATCAAACAAGCCGACGCCGCCTGCACGAAGCGTGTGGAAGAAGCCCGGAAAGAATTTTTCGCCTACGGCCAGCGGGTTGCCAAAGCCAAGGAAAGCGATGCGGAACGCAAAGCTCACCTCGACACCGTGGCAAAAACGATCATTGCGCCGGAGCTGCGGCAGCAGGTCGCTGACGTCAAGGCCCTCGGGATGCCCAAGGGGGACGAGGGGGAAATCGAAGAGATCCTTCTTGCGCTTGAAAGGGGGATCGCAAAAGCTGAAGCTCAGCCCCAGCGAGCGATCGAAGAAAGCAGTCGCCTGCTCGAACCAGCGGCCCGGCTGGCAAGTGCCTACGGGCTCAAGGTTTGCGGCACGGGGTAGAGGGCGCGGACCGCTTTCCGCCCGATTGAGCCGCCAGCGCCATAATTTGGCGATGCCGTTTGACCGAGAGCTTTTTGAGGCCTACCTGGAAGATCGGACGAGGTTTGGTCCTCCGGTCGGCCTTGCTTTCACAGGAGCGGCTGGCGGCGCTGCGTGTGGGGACCTTGCGCGCGTGTCTCTGTGCGTCAAGGACACGAGCATCCGCGGCGTGACTGTCGATGCCGAGGGATGCGGGGCAACGCGTGCAGCCACTGCGGCGGTGGCCGAGATGGTCGACGGCAAGTCGGTGCTCGACGCCGCTCGCATCGGCAGCGAAGATGTGAATGAGTCGCTGGGAGGGCTAACACCCGCCAAGCGGCACGCGGCGCAGTTGGCGGCGGATGCCCTGCACCGGGCGCTAGCACTGGCGGCCGCCTCTGCCGAGCGCCTTGCGGAGCCCGATCCAAAGCGGGTGTTGGTCGCGATGTCGGGCGGGGTCGACAGCGCCGTCGCCGCGCTGCTCGAACGCGAGCGCGGGGCGGAGGTCATCGGGGTGACGCTGAAGCTCTGGGCCGACCCGCAGACCGACGGCGCCAAGGCCTGCTGCTCGCCGGAGGCGGTGCTCGGCGCCCGCTCGCTCGCCCACTCGCTCGGCATGCCCCACCTGACGCTGGACCTGGAGGAGGAGTTCCGGCGCCGCGTCGTCGCCGAGTTCGTCTCCGGCTACGCCGCCGGCAGCACGCCCAACCCCTGCATCGCCTGCAACGGGGAGGTGCGGATCGCAGCGATGGCCGACCTCGCCGGGCGGCTCGGGGCGGGGCACCTGGTCACCGGCCACTACGCCCGCATCGTCGAGGACGGCGAGGGCCCCCTGCTCGCCGCCGCCTCCGACGCCAACAAGGACCAGAGCTACATGCTGGCCGCATTGCCCCCGGCGCTGCTGGAGCGGGTGCGCTTCCCGCTCACCGAGCTGACCAAGCCGCAGGTCCGCGAGATCGCCGCCCGTCACGAACTGTCGGTGGCCCGCAAGCCCGAGAGCCAGGACCTCTGCTTCCTCTCCGGCCAGGGCAAGGCCGACTTCCTGCGCCGCCACGGCGGCCTGCGCGAGCGCGAGGGGGCGGTGATCGACCGCGGCGGCCGCGCGATCGGCCGCCACCGCGGCCACCACAACTTCACCGTCGGCCAGCGTCGCGGCATCCGCGTCTCCGCCGTGGAGCCGCTCTACGTGCTGGCCAAGGACGGCGCCGCCAACACGGTCACCGTCGGCCCGCGCAGCGAGCTCCTGTCCAGCGCCGTGCGCCTGCGGGGCGCAACGCTGCACCGCCCCGGGGCGGAGGTCGATGCGGTGCGGTTGCGCTATCGCTCCCGGCCGGTCCCCGCCGCGGCCCCCGGGGCCGCGGCGGGCCAGCACGCCGAGCTCGAGCTCGAGCTCGGCGAGGAGTTCGCCGGCGTCACCCCGGGGCAGACGGCGGTGCTGTTGCGCGGCGAGGCGATCGTCGGCCACGGCACGATCGCCGGCTGAGCGCCGTCCGACGGTCGCCGGCTGAGCGCCCAGATCGGCTCAGGCGCGCTGTTCCTGCTTTGCTTTCTTGCGTTCGTCGCGGCGCAGCTTGGTGGTGGCTTTTACGCAACGGCTGAACGCGGTGCCCTTCTCACCTTTCACGTGCTTTTTGCTTTCTCCCTTGCAGACCCGGCCGGGCCCCTGCTGGGGGTGCTGAGCGGCGTGCGCCATGTTGGTCACGCAACGGCTGAACGCGGTGCCCTTCTCGCCCTTGACGTGTTTCTTGCTTTCGCCCTGGCAGTACCTGCCGTAGGCCTGGCCGTTGGGGGGCGGGGGCGCGGGGGTGTATTCGGGTCCCGCCGGGGTTTGCGGCTGGCCGTGCCCCTGCCCTTTGCCGTTTCCGTTCCCGGGGGTGGCGAGGGCCATCGCCGGAACAACCAGGGCCAGCGCCCCGATCGCGACTGAAAGCCTCAGATACGCCTTCATCGTTCCTCCTTCGACTTGTGGTCGAATCGTTTGCGTGATGGCGCTTCAACGCGGGGGGAGCGCGTTCGTCAGGGGGAAGTTTCGGATTCCCCGGCCTTGTCTTTGCCGTGTTCGACGCTCAGCCCCTCCGCCGCTTTGCCTTTTGCCTCACCGGGTGGTTCGACCTGTTCGGGCTGGGCCTTTGCCGGTTCGCCTCCCGTCGATTGCTGGCCTTTGCCTTTGCTCGCATCCCGTCCGCCGTTGGCGCTGCCCGGCGTGCCCCTGGCACCCCGGCTGGGATGCGCGGGATGGGCCTTCCGCACGCCCTTGCCGAGGGCCCGGCCCTTGCCCGTGGACCTGTGTTCGGCCGCGGTTTCCTGGCCGTGCCGCGAGGCTGCCGGCAGTGGCGCGCCACTGCCGCTCTCACTCGGCCTGGGGCTCGCCGCGCTCTCCGCCGGCGACGCGGCGGCGGCGCGGTCGGCGGCGGCGTTGCGTGCCCGCGCGCCCCCGATTCGAGCGCCCGCGCCGACGCGCCCTTGGCGAATCGTGCGCGGGTGGGCGGGGCTGCGCCCGGTCGTCGGAGTGGCCTGACCCCCTGTCCCGAGCCGGACGGGCTCCTCCTTCCCAGTGCTGGCGCCCCGATCGCCGCCCGGCAGGCCGGCGTCGAGGAGGCCGCCG
>DASZSJ010000046.1:0-18116 GCA_035548675.1 Solirubrobacterales bacterium | reverse complement strand
TCGCGACATTCCCGCAGGGCCACACCCGCCATCCCCTCTCAACGCCCGTCCGAGCTGCGGAAGCTTCCCGCTTCGAAGCGCACCCAAGCTACGGAGCCACGGGGCGGCTCGGAGCAGACTCGGTCTGTTCCCTGTGGTTCGCGGCGGGGGTGTCGGGCGTCCGGTGGGGGAATGTCGCCGTCAGGCGGCCGCTGCACTCGTGTTTCTAAGCGCGCCCTTCGGGCGCGCTCTCAAATTGTCGCCAAGCGCATGCTTCGCATGCGCGTGCGACATCACTTCCCCCACAGGAGGCCCGAGACCCCCGCGGGGTACCACAGGGTTGAACCAACAACCGCCGCCCCAGCTACCCCCGACTCTCCTGAAAATAGGCCGCGTTCATCGCGATGTACTTCTGGAAGTCGTGCGGGACCATGTCCTCGGGATAGATCGCGTCGACGGGGCAGGCCTCGACGCAGGCGTCGCAGTCGATGCACTCGTCCGGGTCGATGAAGAGCATCTCCGCCGCCTCGTATCCCTCCTCGTCGGGCGTCGGGTGGATGCAGTCGACCGGGCAGACCTCGACGCAGGAATTGTCCTTGGTGCCTATACATGGCTCGGTGATCACGTAGGCCATCAGCCGCTTTCCGCCTTTCCATACTTTTCACACGACTAGTGGAAAAATACCAGCAGATGCCTTGCCTCAGCCAACCCGTCTGTGAAAGCCTGGCCCCGGATGGACCTGCCGCTCTCCTCTGACGACGCGCTCGGGCAGCCGACCCGGGCGCAGATCTTCACCTACCTGGTCGAGCGGCGAGCCCCCGCCGGCACCGAGGAGGTGGCGGAGCATTTCGGCCTGCACCCGAACGGCGTGCGCCGGCACCTGGAGCGATTGGAGGAGGGCGGGTTCGTCGACCGCACCCGCGAACGGGGCAGCGCCGGCCGGCCGCGGGACATCTGGGCGATCTCCCCCGCCGCCCACCCCGGCGGGCTGCGCCCCCGTGCCTACGCCGAACTGGCGAGCTGGCTGGCTCGCGCGATCCCCGCCAACGCGTCGCGGCTGCGCGAGGTCGAGCGCACGGGCGAAGAGATCGGCGCCGAGCTGGCGCCGGCCGGCAGCGGGGAACCGATCGAGGACCTGCGCTCGGCGATCACGGCGCTCGGCTTCCAGCCCGAGCTCGAGATCCGCGACGGCGGCTTCACCTGCACCCTCGGCAACTGCCCCTACCGCGATTCCGTGCAGCAGAACCAGGAGGTCGTCTGCACCCTCCATCGCGGGATCACCAAGGGCCTGCTCGCCGCGGTTGCGCCCACGGCGAAGCTCGAGGGCTTCGAACCGCGGGACCCCGAGCAGGCCGGCTGCCTGGTCACCGTCGACACGGCCGGGGGATGAAACGCGCCGCGGCGCTGAGGCCGCTCTCGCGCGAGCATCTCGCGGCCCTGCTCGTGGCCAAGGCGCTGCGCGAGGCGGACGACGAGCACGCCGCGGCAGGCGCCTTCCTCGAGTTCTGGGAGCGGGAGGGCAAGCACCACTTCCGGGTCGAGGAGGAGGTCCTCCTGCCCGGCTGGGCCCTGCACGCCGAGGTCGATCGCGCCGGGGTGAGCCGCATGCTCGATGAGCACCTGCGCATACGCCGCGAAGCATTGCGGCTGGAGGACGGGAAGCTCGGCCTGGAGGAGATCCACGCCCTCGGGCAGCTGCTGCACGATCACGTCCGCTTCGAGGAGCGCACCCTCTTCCCGCTGGTCGAAGAGGCCCTCAGCGAGGAGGCGATGCGGCGGCTGGCAGAGCGGATCGAGCGGAGCGAAGCAGAGGGGTCTCAACCCGTCTGATACTTTCTACACGCTCCATGTAAAAAGTCCCTGAAAGGGCGGTTCCGATGGCGGTCGACGTCGCCAGCACAGGCCCTACTCGCAGTCAGGCGACCCCGTTCGGAATCTCCGGCCGGGACCTTGGGCGACGCTGGGTCGGCGGCGGGCTCGGCATCGTGCTGGGAGCGGCGCTGGGGTTCGGGCTCGTCGTCGCGCTGCGAGCGGCGTCCGGGCTGCCCACCTTCCAGACCGAGCAGACCGGCTATCCGCACGTCGTCGTCCCGGTCATAACGGGCGCGCTCGGCTTCCTGGTCGGCTTCGGCACGATCACCTACTGGCTGCGCTGGGCGCTCGGCATGCCGACTCGGCCCGAGGACCACCACGATCACGGCGCGGCGACCTGGCGCGATTACTTCAGCTTCAACACCGATCACAAGGTGATCGGCATCCAGTACATCGTCACCACGTTCTTCTTCTTCTTCATCGGCGGCCTGCTGGCGATGCTGATCCGCGCCGAGCTGGCCCAGCCGGGCGATCAGATCATCCAGGCGAGCACCTACAACTCGGTCTTCTCGGCGCACGCGGCGATCATGATCTTCCTCTTCGTGATCCCGGTCTTCGCCGGGATCGCCAACTACGTCCTGCCGCTGATGCTGGGTGCGCCGGACGTGGCCTTCCCGCGCCTCAACGCCTTCAGCTACTGGCTGCTGCTGCTGGCGGGGATCATCTTCCTCTCCAGCTTCCTCGTCCCCGGCGGCGCCTTTGACGCCGGCTGGACCGGCTACGCGCCGCTCTCGACCGGGGCGCCGCTGGGCCAGTCCTTCTTCAACATCGGCGTCCAGTTCGCCGGCTTCTCGTCGATCCTCGCCGCGCTCAACTTCCTGGTCACGATCGTCACCATGCGCGCGCCGGGGATGTCGTTCTGGCGGATGCCGCTGCTGATCTGGGCCAACCTCGCCACCTCGCTGCTGGTGATCGCCGCGACCCCGTTCATCGCCGGCGTCCAGTTCATGGTCCTCTTCGACCGCCTCCTGCACACCAACTTCTTCCAGTTCGCCGGCGGCGGCGACGTCGTCAGCTACCAGCACATCTTCTGGTTCTACTCGCACCCGGCCGTCTACATCATGATGCTGCCCGGCTTCGGGATCGTCAGCGAGGTGATCTCGGTCAACGCCCGCAAACCGATCTTCGGCTACCGGCTGATGGCGCTCTCCCTGCTGCTGATCATCGTGCTCAGCTACTCGGTCTGGGCGCACCACATGTTCGTCGCCGGCATGTTCAGCTGGCTGCGGGTGCCGATGATGATGACCTCGGTGCTGATCGCGGTGCCGACCGGGATCAAGATCTTCTCCTGGCTCGGGACCCTCTTCTTCGGCAAGATCCACACCCGCTCGACCGCGATGCTCTTCGCCCTCGGCTTCATCGCCAGCTTCATCGTCGGCGGCATCAGCGGCGTGATGATCGCGATGGTGCCGATCGACATCCACGTCACCGACACCTACTTCATCGTCGCCCACATCCACTTCGTGCTCTTTGCCGGCTCGGTCTTCACGATCTTCGCCGGCATCTACCACTGGTTCCCGAAGATGACCGGGCGGATGTACGACGAGCGGCTGGGGCGGGTGCACTTCTGGTTGACATTGATCGGCACCTGGGGGACCTTCCTACCGATGCACTGGATCGGCATGGACGGGATGCCACGGCGGGTCGTCGATTACGCGACCCAGTTCGGCGAGTGGAACCTGCTGATCAGCTGCTTCGGCTTCCTGCTCGGCGCCGCCCAGCTCGTCTTCCTCTACAACATGGTCGTCAGCTGGCGCTTCGGGCCGCGGGCCGAGGCCAACCCCTGGCGCGCCAACTCGATCGAGTGGCAGGTCTCCTCGCCGCCGCCGCGCTTCAACTTCGAGCAGATCCCGCGCGTGGTGGGCGGGCCGTACGAGTACGGCGTGCCGGGCGCGGTGCACGCGCTGATCGGCGAGGACCAGATCCGCGCGGGCAGGCCCGGCGCTCGGGCGCCGGCCCAGAGCCACTCCCCGGCGAGCACCTGAGCGCGTCCGATGCAGATCCAGGTCAAGCGCATCTACGACAGGCCGACGACGGGCGACGGCAGGCGGGTGCTGGTCGACCGGCTCTGGCCGCGGGGCGTCTCACGCGAGCGGGCGGAGCTCGACGAGTGGGAACGGGCGCTCGCCCCGAGCCCGGAGCTGAGGCGCTGGTTCGGCCACCGCCCGGCGCGCTTCGCCGAGTTCCGCCTCGCCTACATCGACGAGCTGCGCCAGCAGCGGTCGCGGCTGAGGAAGCTGCGCGCGAGCGCGCGCGACGGCCCGGTGACCCTGCTCTACGCGGCGCACGACCCCGACCACAACCACGCCATCGTCCTCGCCGAAGTCCTGCGCCGGGGCCTGCCGAAGCAGTCAAAGCCCAGGTCGCCGCAGGGACCCTCGCAAGAAGGGAAGGGGAGTTGAAGGCCAGCGGGCGAGATCGCGAGGATTTCGTCCTGGCGGCGTGGAAGCTGCCGCTGATCGTGGCGGCGATCGCGGTCGCGATCGTCGGCGGCTTCTACCTCGGCGGCCCCGGCCTCGGCATGGCCGTCGGCGGCCTCGCCACCGCCGCGATCGTCGTGAGCGCGGCGCTGCAGGTGCCGCGCGGCCCGATCGTGCCGGCTCCGCTCGGCGACTTCAGGCGGCACGTGCTGCTCGTCGCCATGCACCCCGTCGAGGACACGCGGACGAGCACCAGGGTCGCGCAGCTGTGCCGGGGGCCGGAGGACGAACACGTGCCCAGCGAGATACGGGTCCTGGTGCCGATCCGCGGCCGTGCCCTCGATCGCTGGAGCGGCGACCGCAGGGTGACCCACGCGCGCGCCCAGCGCGACTGCGTGATCTCGCTCGCCGCGCTGAGCCGGGCCGGGCTCGCGGCGAAGGCGTGCGTGGGCGACGCCGACGTCGTGCTCGCGGTCGAGGACGAGCTGCGCGCCTTCCCCGCCACCGACGTGATCCTGCTCACGGGGGCCGCACCGCAGGGCGCCGAGGAGCGCGTCGCCGGCGAACTGCGCTCGCGCCTGCAGACGGACTTCCTCCACCTGCTCGTCGCCGACGGGGCGGCGGCTGAGCGCCGCGAGCGCGCGCATCAAATTAGATCGTAGAACGATATTTTTCACCGGGTGGAAGGCCCCGGCCGCTCCAACCTGAGCCACCTCGGCGACTTCAGCGTCAGCGCGCGGACGCTGAAGATCGCCGCCTACGCGGTGCCGATCGGCGCGCTCAGCGCCGCGGTCGCCTGGTGCCTGCTGCGGCTGATCGGGCTGATCACGAACCTCGTCTTCTACCAGCGGCTGGGCACGGCGCTGGTGGCGCCGGGCGAAGGCCACCACTCGCCGGCGCTGATCCTGCTCGCGCCGGTCTGCGGCGGGCTCGCGATCGGCACGCTCGCCCGCTTCGGCTCGGAGAAGATCCGCGGCCACGGCATCCCCGAGGCGATCGAGTCGATCCTGATCGGGGGCAGCCGGGTGCAGCCGCGCGTGGCGCTGCTGAAGCCGCTCGCCTCGGCGGTGGCGATCGGCACCGGCGGGCCCTTCGGGGCCGAGGGGCCGATCATCATGACCGGCGGCGCCTGCGGCTCGATCTGGGCCCAGTTCCTGCACCTGACCGCGGACGAGCGCAAGACGCTCCTCGTCGCCGGCGCTGCCGCCGGCATGGCGGCGACCTTCAACGCCCCGCTCGCCTCGGTCCTGCTGGCGGTCGAGCTGCTGCTCTTCGAGTGGCGGCCGCGCAGCTTCATCCCGGTCGTCGCCGCGGTCGCCACGGCAACCGTCGTGCGGGTGCCGATGCTGGGCAGCGGCGCCCTCTTCCCCGCCCCGCCCGGCGACCTCCACCTCGACGCGGCGAGCTACGGGCTCTGCGTCGCCTCCGGGATCGTCGCCGGCCTGCTGGCGCTGACGGCGACGAACCTCGTCTACCTCTCCGAGGACGCCTTCGCCCGCCTGCCGGTCCACTGGATGTGGTGGCCGGCGATCGGTGGGGTCGTCGTCGGCCTCGGCGGCCTCGTCGTCCCCCAGGCGCTGGGCGTCGGCTACGACGTGATCGAAGCCGAGCTGAACGGAACGATCGCGCTCGACCTGATCGTCGGCATCCTCATCGTCAAGACCCTGATCTGGTCGCTTGCGCTCGGCTCGGGGACCTCCGGCGGGGTGCTGGCGCCGATGCTGATGATCGGCGCGGCGCTCGGTGGCCTCGAGGCCACGGTCTTCCCCGACGTCGGCGCCGGCTTCTGGCCGCTGGTCGGCCTGGCGGGGGTGCTGGGAGGCGTGATGCGCTCGCCCCTCACCGGCGTCGCCTTCGCGCTCGAGCTGACCCACCGCTACCAGGCCCTGCTGCCGCTGCTGATCGGGGCCACGGCCGCCTACGCGGTCTCGGTCCTCGTCCTGCGCCGCTCGGTGCTGACCGAGAAGATCGCCCGGCGCGGGCTGCACCTCAGCCGCGAATACAGCGTCGACCCGCTGGAGATCCTCTTCGTCGGCGACGTGATGGGCGCTCCCGATCCGGGTGCGATGGCGGGGGACGATGGCCCGGTGGCCCATGCTGACGACACCCTGCGCCACGTCGCCTACGCGATGGCCGAACGGGGCGTGACCGCGATGCCGGTGGTCGAGCGGGGCGAGGGCGGCAGCGTGATCGGCAACGTCACCCTGGAGCAGTTGCTGCAGGGCCGCCTCAAGGACCTCCACGAGGAGCGCCACAGCGAACGCGTCCTCAGCCCGCGCCAGCTGATCGGGATCGGGGGAGGCAGCGACCTGCCAGCCTCCTGAGATGCCCCCGATGAGCGACAGCGACTACGCGCGGCTGCTGCGCTTCCGCCACGACCTGCGCCGCTTCCTGCACTGGAGCGAGGACCAGGCGCGAGCGGCGGGCCTGACGCCGGGCCAGCACCAGCTGCTGCTCGCGATCAAGGGCCACGCGGGCGGCGAGGACCCGACGATCGGCGAGCTGGCCGACTACCTCGTGCTCCAGCACCACAGCGTCGTCGGCCTCGTCGACCGCGCCGAGAAAGCGGCCCTGGTCAAACGCAGCCGCGACGCCGAGGACCACCGCGTCGTGCGACTCCAGCTCGCCCCCAAGGGCAGGAAGCTGATCGAGCGCCTCTCCGCCGCCCACCTGCAGGAGCTGCGTCAACTGCGCTCCTTCACGCTTCGGGAGCCGGGCTGAGGGCGCGCCGTGCCCCACGAGGACAACGGGGTGCCCGCACTCATCGTCGCCGCCACCCACAGCGGCGCCGGCAAGACGCCTACCTGGCCGAGGCGGCACGCCGCCTTTCGCCACTGGTCGGAGAACGACCTCTTTCGGCTCCAAGTGGGGCGCCCGCGCGGCGCTCGCTGCCGAGTGTTCGATTTGCCACCGTATATGTGGGTCAATCGAACGCTCGGCAGCGCGGGCTCGCCTGCCTGCCGGCTCCGTCCTCTTCCTTGGCCCTGCCCACGGGAATTCCGTGGAATCGACGGTCTAGGCCGACGGCGCGAGCGCCGCGATCGCGTCGGCGTAGAGGCCGCGCTTGATCGCGGCGATGCCGTGGCGGGGCTTGCCGGCGAGGGAGGCGGCGAGGTCGACGGCTCGGTCGACCACTCCCTCCTCGGGGGCGAGCTCGGTGACGATGGCGGCGGCGAGGGCTTCGGAGCCGCTGAAGCGGTGGCCGGTGACCATCGCCCGGTGGGCCGTCGGCGGCGAGAGCCGGGCGGTGAGCAGGGCATTCATCCCGGGCGTGAAGGGGAGGCCGAGGTCCGCCTCGGGGAGGCAGAAATAGCCGCGGTCCTCGCGCATCACGGTGAGGTCGAAACAGAGGGCGAGCATCGCCCCGGCGGCGAAGGCGTGGCCGTTGATCGCCGCGACCGTGGGTACGTCCAGTGCGAGGACGCGGCCGAAGAGGGCGTGGACGCGGGCCAGCGTCGCCTCGGCCTGCTCGGGGTTGGCGCCCATGTACTCGAGGTCGAGACCGTTGGAGAAGAACTTGCCGCTGCCGGTGAGCACCAGCGCGGCGGGGTCGTCGTGACCCTCCAACTGGTCGAGAACCGACTCGAGCGCGGTGAGCAGGTCCGGGTGGAAGCGGTTCTCGCCGCGGTCCACCCGCACGAGGGTGACGGCGTCGCGGCGCTCGACGCTGACGCCCTCGGCTGCCCCGGCGGCTTGCATGGCGGGCAATATATTCGGCGCGAGCGCGCCGCCGGGACTCAGCCGCCCCTCAGCCTGGCGCCCATCTTCACCGCCCGCACCGCGCTCGTCGCGCCCGCCTGCAGCGTCGCCGCAACGATGAAGAGGAGGAAGCCGGGGATGCGCAGCAGCGGTGAGCCGATCATCAGCAGGCCGATGCGGCCGAGGATGTACGGCGGGGTGCTGAGCGCGACCCCGACCAGACCGCCGAGGGCGCTGACCGAGAGGCGGTCGCGCCTCGACGCGGTCGGCTCGGCCCCGATCAGGCGCGAGGGGACGGCGACGTAGGCGACCATCATCAGCCCGACGACCGCGCCGAGGGAGATCGCGAACCAGGGCGAACCGGCGCGCGGCGCGATCAGCAGGGCGAGGCCGAGCGCGAGGCCGAGGGCCGCGCCGCTGGCGAGGATCGGCCGCAGCCGCGCCCGCGCTTCGGCGAACCCGGCCCGGACCCGCGGCGTCCCGGGCCGGGAGATGGCGAAGCCGAAGACCGCGTTGAGGAAGAAGACGCCGATCGTGATCGCGACGACCGCCGCGATCAGCAGCGCCACCAGCGGCCCCTCGAGGTCGCGGAACTCGCGGCCGTAGAGGACGTGCGCGCGCAGCTCGTACATCGCGAGCCAGATCCAGACCGCCGGCAGGACCTGGATCAGCGTCAGGCGCCAGTTGGAGAACAGCAGCCTCACCCCGCCGAGCAGCATCGCGACGCCACCGACCCCCAGCGCCAGCGGCGAGAGCAGCCGGTGCGAGCGGCTCAGCTCCTCGACCGCGCGGGCGATGTCGGCCTCGTCGCCCTGCCTGATCCCGTCGAGCAGCCTGGCGACCCAGGCGCGGAGCGTCTCCATCGGCTAGCGCGGGCCGTCGGTATGGACGAACAGCACGGGTCCGCCGAGCCGGCCCGCCGCACGCAGCGCCAGCAGGCCCGCCATCGCCTTCGCGGTGTAGACGGGGTCGAGCCGGAGCCCCTCCTCGGCGGCGCGGGCGGCGGCGCCCTCCGCGGCCTCGGTGCGGTGCCCGTAGCCGGCGCCGATCTCCTCGCGGGTCAGGTCGAGCATCCCGGGGTCGAGCCGGAGCGCACCGAGTTGCGCCCCGCGCCGCTCCAGCAGCGTCGCGGTGCGGCGGGCGAGGCGGGCGAGGCGGGACGGGTCGAGGCGGAGCTGGTCGTTGACGACGACCCCGAGGACGCGAGTGCGCAGGCCGGCGAGCTGGAAGCCGAGCGCCAGGCCCGCCGCGGTGCCGCCGGTGCCGACCGCGACGACGGCGTGCGCCGGCTCGGGCAGGGCGCCGGCCTCGACCTGGGCGGCGATCTCCAGCGCCGCCTCAACGTAGCCGAGCGCCCCCACCGGCGAGGAGCCGCCGGCCGGCAGCAGGTAGGGCGGCCGGCCGCCGCGGGCGTTGCGGACGAGCAGCCAGGGCAGCATCGCCACGGTGCGCGCCTTCGTGTGGGTGCGGTGGATGCGCGCGCCCGAGGCCTCGAGCCGGGTGAGTTGAGCGCGCACGTGCTCGTCGACCGGCTGGTCGACGAGCGCCAGCGCGGTGGCGAGGCCGTGCTCGCGCGCGTAGAGCGCCGTCGCCAGGCCCCAGTTCGTGCCGAGGCCGCCGAAGGTGAGGATCGAGCGCCGCCCCCGGCGCCTGGCATCGGGAATCAGCCACTCGAGCTTGCGCACCTTGTTGCCGCCCCAGCCGCCCGAACCGAAGGCACCGTCCTCCTTCACCCAGGCGCCGATCCCGGTCAGCTCGCGCACCGGCGTCGGCCGCTCGGACAGCGTCAGGTGCGGCAGGGACTCGGCAAGGGCCGGGTAGCGCTGGTGCAGCCAGGGGGTCAAGCGCCGGAGGCTACTGCCGGCCGGCGCCCCACCTCACCGCAGGGACAGCGACACCGTCCTCCGCGCGCTGGCGCCGCCGTCGTCGGTCGCGCTGCCGGCGATCGCGAGCCGCAGCTCGCTCAGGCCCAGAAGCGCCCTGCGCCTGCTCCGCGCCAACACCAGCGTCACCTTCCTCTTGCCCGGCCCCGAAAAGCGCATCGTCTTGTCGTGGAAGACCTCGACGAGCCTCGTCCGCACGGCGCGCCGGCCGGGGGCAGCGAGCTTCGCCCTGCCGGCCAGCGTCACCTTCGCCGCCCTGCTCACTCCCACGACCAGGGACAGCTTCCCCCTCCGCACCAGCTCGTCCAGCGATTCCGTTTCGACGCTGAGCGAGAGGCCGATCCGGGGTTGGGGCTCCCTCGGGGGATCGCCGGGACTCGGTGGCGGCGGTGGCATTGGCCCTGGCTCCGGCTCGAGCACCGAGACGACCGTGTAGGCGATCGACGCGGTGCCGGCCAGGTCGCCTTCGGAGACGGCGGTCACCGTGTAGGTGTGAGCGCCCAGCGTCGAGGTGTCCAGATGGCCGCTGCCTTTCCCAGTGGTTTTTGCACCGCCCGAGTCACCGCAGGAGAGAAGGCCGGCCCCGCCCGCTCCGTCCTTACAGGAGAAGCTCGTTGGCACCGACTGCCCAAGCGCGTAGGTGCCGCCCGAGAGCGGCGTGGAGATCGAGGCCGAGGGAGGAGCCGCGACCCTCAGGGTCGCCTGGGCGGTCGCATAGTCCCCAGAGGGGTCGGCGACCTTATAGGTGAAAGAGTCGACGCCGGCATAGCCAGCGGTGGGCGTATAGGTGAATGAACCGTCATCGCTCAGCGCCAGGGAGCCGTGGGCAGGCGGGTTGGCGACGCTCGCTGCGAGCGGTACACCGCTGGGGCCGGAGGCGGCGGAGAGCACGCCGGAGGCGGCGCTCACCGCCAACACCTGGTCCCGTTTCGTCTGGTAGCTGCGCGGGGCAGCGGAAACCGGGTTCGAGTACGCGACCTGCACCTGCCCGTCGTTGAGCCGGTCACCGCCGACGAACTCGGCTGAGAGACCGGGCGCGGCATAGCTGGTGCCGCCGCCCCCGCCACCGGCGCCCGCCGTGCTCCCACACGCGTCGCCGGCACCACCGCCGCCCTGGCCACCACCGGTGTAACCGCCCCCGCCTCCACCTCCGGCGGCGGCAACACCGCCACCACCCGCGAAGCTGCCGCCGGCTGCCCCCGCAGCGCCGGCCGAGGTGCCGCCAGCACAATCGCTCGTCCCGGTCACCGCGCCCCCGCCGCCGCCGTCACCCTCGCTGCCACCGGCCGCACCGCCCTCACCGCCGGCCAGCGCCGCCCCATGTGCGTTCGTCGCGCGACCGCCGTTCCCGTCCGTAGCCGATTCCCCCCCTGCCCGCCGTTGCCCCCTTTCGGCGCAGCTGCGGTGATCGCGTTGAGGCCCGCCGCGCCTTCGCCGCCTCCGCCGCCGGCGAGCAGCATCAAGGTCGAGTCGAGCGATACCGAGCTGAAGCCACCACCGCCGGCGCCAAGCCCGCCGTCACCGCCGCCGTTGAAGCCACCCTCACCGCCCGCGGCGTAGGGCTTCCCCATACCCCCCACACTCACTGTCACCGGCTCTCCCGCAGTCAGCGAGCCGAGCGTCGCCGCGACGTAGGCCCCCAGGTTGAAGCCGAAGCCACCGCCCCGGGCACCCAGCACGGTGAACTTGGCGGCACCGACGCCCGCCGGCACCGTCCAGGTCGCCTCGCTCCCCGAATACCTGAAGGTGACCTGGCAGGAGCCCGCCGCGCAGATCGGCCCCACGACCGCGGGCACGGTCACCGTCACCGGCGCGGATGCGTCGCTTTTGTTCCCGGCTTCGTCTTCCGCGTAGACGACGTAGGTATGCACCCCGCCGGAGGCGAACTGGTCGAGGATCTCAGTGGTGTTCGAGGTGCCGATCTGGGTGCCGTCGCGCAGGACTGGGTAGCGTTCGACGCCGACGTTGTCGGTGCTCCCGTCCCATTCCAGTCGCACCCCTTCGTCCCCCACGGTCGCCTCGAGGTTGGTTGGGGCGGTGGGCGGCTCCACGTCTGGCTCGACCGTCACCGTCACCGGGTCGGAGGCGGCGCTCAGGTTCCCGCTCGCGTCTTCGGCATAGACGACGTATTCGTGCTCGCCGACCGGGGCCGGATACTCGGTGAAGCTGGTCCCCGGTGCGGTTCCGATTTCGCCGCCGTCGCGAAAGACGCGGTAGCGCGCGACGCCGAACTCGTCGCTGCTCGCGTCCCATTGCAACTGCACCCGTTCGATCCCGCCGGTTGCCGTGAGCCCGGTCGGCGCCGAGGGCGGCTCTTCGTCGAGCGCGATCGACACCGTCGCGCTCGCCCCGCCCGCCGCCAGGGTCTGGACCCTCACCGACCCGCCGTTGAAGGTCTCCCCCACCCCGAGCGGCGCGTCCTGGAAGGTGGCGGTCGCGGGGTGAGCGTCGAGCAACAGGGTCTCCGGCGAGATGCCCGCCTGCGTCGCCCGGATCGAGACGCCGGTCATGGTGGAGTCGTTGACGTTCTCGAAGATGCCGCCCTTCTCCCTCACCTCGAGGTAGTACCAGGAGCTGACGCTGCCGTTGGGGAATTTCGTTCGCGGGACCCGCAGTGTCGTCGGCTGGTCGGTGGGATGGAGCGCCGAGCGCATCGAGTAGGTGCCCGTGGCGTCGATCGTCTCGACGTTCTCCGGTCCGATGAAACCGAGCTTGGCGAGGCTCCAGCCATTGCTGTGCCGCGTCGCGATGTTCCCCATCACGTCGAACGGGTCCCCGTACTGGGTGACCGTGCAGTTGTCGCTCACCTGGACCCTGACCCCACCCGCGGTGCAGGTCCAGCTGCCCGCGTGCAGGAGACCGAGGTTGTGGCCGAACTCGTGGGTGGTCGCCTGAGCACGGGTCCCGAGGATGTTCCCGTTGATCATCGCCCAGTTGCCGCCGAGCGCCGCGATCCCGAGCCAGGAGCAGCTGCTCTGCCAGGAGAAGGCGTAGATGATGTGCTGATAGCCCGAGAGGTCGATCCCGCTTTGGGCCGCGGCCGCGCTTGCAGCATTCCTCCAGGTTTCGTACGGGCAGCCAGCCGTAGGGCTGTCGATCCGGAGCCAACCGAACACGTCCCCGTCGGGGCTGAGCTTCCCAGTCAGGGAGATCTCGCCGTAGGACTCCTCTTCGTAGAAGGCATTGACCGAATTGGCACCGGTGAAGACCTCGGAACGGCTTTCCTGCGGCGACCAGGGCGCGGAGGATTCGCCCGGGAAGGTGACCAGCACCACCGCGACCTTGCGCGGCCCGGGCGCCACGGCCTGGGCACTGGGACCGATCGCCTCGACCGCTCCCACCAGGTGGCCGTCGTCCATTCGCCCGGTGACCGCGACCCGATCCCCCGCTTCCGCCGCGAGCTCGGTCGGCCGCACCGCGGTCCTCTGCCCTCCGGATTGCAGGATGTATCGCGTGGTCGACCGACCGGTCCGGAAGTTGTCGGCGACGACCGCGTGGAGCGTGCCCGCGCGCGTGGTCGCCGCCTGCGCGGGCGGGCAGAGGCCGAGCAGGAGCGCGGACGCAAAGCACACCGCGACCAGATTCCCCCTCACAACCTTCAAGCGATATCTCCCGCTCCCCGCCGACTGAAAGTCGGGCCTACGTCCGGGCAATTGTAAGGCCGGGTGTCGATTCACCCAGCCGAGCGCGTGCGCGCGCACCGCTCAGCTCGACAATCAGCCACCGACGTAGTCCGCCAGGTGCTTGCCGGTGAGGGTGGAGCGGGCGGCGACGAGGTCGGCGGGCGTGCCCTCGAAGACGACGCGGCCGCCTTCGTTGCCGGCGCCGGGGCCGAGGTCGACGATCCAGTCGGCGTGCGCCATCACCGCCTGGTGGTGCTCGATCGCGATCACCGACTTGCCGGAGTCGACCAGCCGGTCGAGCAGGGCGAGGAGCTGCTCGACGTCGGCCAGGTGGAGGCCTGTGGTCGGCTCGTCGAGGACGTAGACGCCGCCCTTCTCCCCCATGCGAGTTGCCAGCTTCAGGCGCTGGCGCTCGCCGCCGGAGAGCGTGGTCAACGGCTGGCCGATGTTGAGGTAGCCGAGCCCGACTTCGGCGAGCCGCTCGAGGGCCCTGTGGGCGGCTGGAACGCTCGCCTTGCCACCCGCGTCGAAGAACCCCTCGGCCTCGGCCACCGACATCGCCAGCACCTCGCTGATGTCCCGACCCCCGAGCCTGTGCTTCAGCACCTCGGCCTGGAAGCGCTTGCCCTCGCACTCCTCGCAGGTGGTGGCGACACCGGCCATCATCGCCAGGTCGGTGTAGATGACGCCGGCGCCGTTGCAGGCCGGGCACGCCCCTTCGGAGTTGGCGCTGAACAGGCCGGGCTTGACGCCGTTGGCCTTGGCGAACGCTTTGCGGATCGGGTCGAGCAGCCCGGTGTAGGTCGCCGGGTTGCTGCGCCGCGAGCCGCGGATCGGCGCCTGGTCGACCGAGACCACGCCCTCGCGTCCCGCCACCGAGCCGTCGACGAGCGAGCTCTTGCCCGAGCCCGCCACGCCGGTGAGGACGACCAGGACGCCGAGCGGGATGTCGACGTCGACGTCGTG
Source organism: Solirubrobacterales bacterium (assembly GCA_035548675.1). GTDB lineage: Bacteria > Actinomycetota > Thermoleophilia > Solirubrobacterales > 70-9 > VRUE01. The sequence continues at coordinate 3,674 of DASZSJ010000046.1, read as the reverse complement.
CAGGTTGTTGGTGTCGGCGCCGCGCACCTCCAGCGCCCCGCTGGGCTCGCGCACCTCCTGCTTCAGCGCGGCGCGGTCGTCGAGGTGGCGACCGGTGACCGTCCTGCTTCGCCGCAGCCCCTTCACCGTGCCCTCGAAGCAGACCGTGCCGCCGTCCGCACCGGCGCCCGGGCCGAGGTCGACCACGTGGTCGGCGATCGCGATCGTCTCCGGCTTGTGCTCGACGACCAGCACCGTGTTGCCCTTGTCGCGCAGCTGCAACAGCAGGTCGTTCATGCGCTGGATGTCGTGCGGGTGGAGGCCGATCGTCGGCTCGTCGAAGACGTAGGTGACGTCGGTGAGCGAGGAGCCGAGCTGGCGGATCATCTTGATCCGCTGCGCCTCACCTCCCGAGAGCGTGCCCGAGGCGCGGTCGAGGCTGAGGTAGCCGAGCCCGATCTCGACGAAGGAGTCGAGCGTGCCCCGCAGGGCCTCGAGCAGCGGCGCGACCGACGGCTCGTCCAGGCCCCGCACCCACTCGGCGAGGTCGCTGATCTGCATCGCGCAGAGGTCGGCGATGCTCCTGCGCTTGATCTTCGACGAGCGCGCCCGCGCGCTGAGCCGGGTGCCCTCGCACTCCGGACAGGTGGTGAAGGTCACCGCCCGCTCGACGAAAGCGCGGACGTGCGGCTGCAGCGAGTCGACCTCCCTGGCGAGGAACGACTTCCGGATCTTCGGGATCAGGCCTTCGTAGGTGAGGTTGACGCCCTCGACCTCGATCTTGGTCGGCTCCTTGTGGAGCAGGGCCTCGCGTTCCACCTTGGTGAACTTGCCGATCGGCTTGTCCGGGTCGAAGAAGCCGCAGCCGCGGAAGATGCGGCCGTACCAGCCGTCCATGCTGTAGCCGGGGACGGTCAGGGCCCCCTCGTTGAGCGACTTGCCCGCGTCGTAGAGCTGGGTCAGGTCGAAATCGGTGACCGAGCCCCGGCCCTCGCAGCGCGTGCACATGCCGCCGATGCGTTCGAAGCTCGCCTTCGTCGTCTTCTTGCTGCCGCGTTCGACCGTGATCGCGCCGCGCGCCCGCACCGAGGCGACGTTGAAGGAGAACGCGTTGGGCGAGCCGATCTGCGGTTTGCCGAGCCGGCTGAAGAGGATGCGCAGCATCGCGTTGGCATCGGTGGCGGTGCCGACCGTGGAGCGAGCATCGCCGGCCATCCGGCTCTGGTCGACCAGGATCGCGGTCGTCAGACCCTCGAGCACGTCGACCTCGGGGCGCGCCTGCGTCGGCATGAAACCCTGCACGAAGGCGCTGTAGGTCTCGTTGATCAACCGCTGCGACTCGGCGGCGATCGTGCCGAAGACCAGCGAGCTCTTGCCCGAGCCGGAGACGCCGGTGAAGGCGGTCAGCCGCCGCTTGGGAATCGCGACGCTGACGTCCTCGAGGTTGTTGACCCGCGCACCGTGCACGCGGATCAGCTCGTGGCTGTCGGCGGCCGCCCCCGCCACTACGAGGCGGCGGGCGGCTGGTCGATGCGAACGAGGTTGCCGGAGGGGTCGCGCACGGCGAGGTCGCGCGTGCCCCAGGGCTGGTCGGTCGGCTCCTGCACGATCTCGGCCTTCGCGGCCTGCAGCCGCGCGAAGCTGCCGTCGAGGTCATCCGTGTGGAAGTGGACGCCGTTGAGGGCGCCCTTGGCGATCAGGGCGGCAAGCGCGTCCTGGTCGGCGGGACTGCCGTTGAGGTAGTTGGTGAGGACGATCGCGACGCCGGGCTGCGAGGCGGCGCCGACGGTGAGCCAGCGGAACTCGCCTTTGGCGACGTCGTTGCGCAGCTCGAGGCCGAGCGCGTCGCGGTAGAAGCCCAGCGCCAGCTCGGGGTCGTGGACCAGGACAAAGCATTGGGAGAGAGTGAGGTTCATGCCGTCAAGGCTAGGGAGCCACGAGCGCGGGCGTTTCTCCAATCCTGCTCGGTTTGCGGATGCGCCCAGGGCCAGCTCGAGCGTGGGGCGGCCCCGCGGTGCAGAGTGCTGGATTGACCACCGTATATGGGGGTCAATCCAGCAGCCTGCGCCGTACTACACCCCAGGAGAGATGACCGCGGGCACCCCTCCGGTCCTGCTCGGGCGGCGACTCGGGCGGGTGAGGTCCCTGGCGATGCAGCCGGGCACGCTCGCCAGCTCGCCGTGATCGCGGGCCCGGTAGGCCGTCGGCGTCTCCCCCACCAGCTCGGTGAAGCGGGCGCTGAAGGAACCGAGCGAGGTGCATCCCACCGCCCAGCAGGCCTCGCTGACCGACATGTCGCCGCGGCGCAGCAGCGCCTTCGCCCGCTCGATCCGCCGCGTCATCAAATAGCTGTACGGCGTCTCCCCGTACGCCGCGCGGAACTGCCGCGAGAAGTGCGCGGTCGACATCAACGCGGTGCGGGCGAGCGCCGCGACCTCGAGCGGTCGCTCGTACTCACGGTCGATCAGATCGCGGGCGCGGCGCAGGTGCGCGAGGTTGTCGAGCTCCTCCGGCGTCACAGTGCGAGCGTAGCGACGGACGGAACCCGAGGTCTCGAGAGGAGGCTCCTCCGCCCATCCGATATTGACAACACCGGGGGTGGGTCAATATCGGATGGGCGACCAGCGAGGCGCTCGCGGCGGCGGGCATGCTCAGAAGCGGTGCCGCGCCAGGCGCAGGCCTCCCCGGCGCTCCCCCTCGGCCATCGCCGCCATCGCCGGCACCATCTCGCTGGTCACCAGGCCGCGCTCGGCGGTCAGCTCGTCGACGATCTCGAAGGAGGCGGCGATCCGCTCCGGGGTGTCGACGACGATCGAGACGACCGGGACGTGGCGGCGCAACTGCAGCATCCGGTCGCCGTGCGGACGGTGATCGCCGTGGAAGCCCCAGACGCCCCGCAGCGCGGTCGCCCCGGCGGCGCCGGACGCGCGCAGGCGGCGGATCAGCTCGGCGTGGACCGGGCGCCTGCCGTGCTTGGCTGCCTCCGAGGTGTAGACCATCAGCTTCTGCCAGAGGCCCATCCCGCGCTCGTCCTGCGAGGGCAGCGCGTGGGGGCGCTCCAGCAGCTCGCCGTCGCGCTTGCAGACCCGCACCCGCTCGAGCGTGATCAGCGGCTGGCGCAGGAGGCCGGCGAGCTCGGGCAGGACGCCGGCGATCCGCTCGCCCGCGCCCACGGCGATCACCATCGTCGGCACCGCGGCGTTGCGCGAGAAGAAGCGCCCGCGCTGGCGCTCGCCGCGGACGGTGCCGTCGACCCCCAGGAAGGCGGTGGCACCGGCGATTCCGCGCCGCTGCAGCAGGTCGCAGATCGCCACGTGCGCCGGGGCGCCGCCGACCCGCTCCTGGCGCTCGACGTAGACGGTCAGCTTCGTCGCCTCGTGCAGGTCCTCGGGCAGCGAGACCGCGGCGACCTCGCCGCTCAGCAGCCGCGCCCGCTCGAGCGTGATCAGCCCGCGTCGCTTGATCGCGGTCACCTCCTCCAGAACCGCCTCGATCCGCTCGCGAGCGTCGACCGCGACCGAGACGGCCGGCAGGTCTTCGGAGAGGCTGAGCAGGCGGTCGGTGCGGCGGTGGTGCTCGAGGCCGAACCCCTCGACGCCGCGCAGCATCACGCTGGTCTCGATCCCGGCCCGCCCGTAGACGTCGAACAGGGCGTCGGCGGGCAGCCGCCCGCCGACCCGGTCGCGCTCGCCGCA
>DASZSJ010000045.1:0-19230 GCA_035548675.1 Solirubrobacterales bacterium | reverse complement strand
CACCGTATATGGGGGCAAAGTGGACACTCTGCACCGAGCACCCGCCCGGGCGGCCCGCTTGGAGCCGGAAGAGGTAGTAATTCCACGGCTGCGGCCGTGGAATCGATCATCTAGCGAATGACCTTGAAGCTGCGCCTGGCGGCCTTGGCCTCGATGTTGCCGATCGAGTCGGTGGCGCGGACGCGAAGGGTGTGGCGGCGGTAGCCGAGGCGCTTCAGCTTGAAGGGTGAATGGCAGACCCTCCACTTGCGGCGGTCGACCTTGCAGAAGAAAGTGGTGCCGAGTGGGTCGCCGGCGATGTCGGCGAAGCGGAAGACCACCTTGCGGTGGCGGGTCTTGGCGCCGGGGCCCATCGTGATCCGGGTGCGCGGCGGCGAGGAGTCCTCGATGTAGGTTGCGGGTGGCGAGCAGAAGGACTGCTTGCCGTTGGCGATCGCAATGCCGGTGAAATCGGTGGTCGAGTTGTCGGCGACGCGGATCTCGACACCGGCGATCAGCTGGGTCGGCGAGGCGGTAGCCACGGGGGCGCCACTGCAGCTGGAGTTGGTGAAGATCATGACCGAGTCGGCACTGGGGGCCGAGCCGATGATGCGCGGGGTGTTGTCGTTGGCTGGCCCGGCGGGCGCGGTCTTCAACCTCGGCGCAAGGGGTGCGACGGCCGCATGGTCGGAGACCGCGGGCGAGCCGGATGCAGGCTGGTCTCCGCTGGGAGGCTGCGAGCCGCCGCCAGCAGGGGGGTCATCGACAGGCGGGTCTTCGTCGTCCGGCGGTTCGACAGCGGTGGAACTGTTCCAATAGGTAATCGGTTTCGAGCAGATCGAGGGGTGAGTCGGGTCGGCGGGGTCGATCTGGATCGCGGTGAACGTCGTTTTGGAATCGGGCTCGACTTCGGCCTGGATCCCGTCGCCTTCGAGTTCGTCAATGATGCCCGTTGCCACCGGCGACCCATCGCAGGTGCCATTCGCATAGAGCTCAACCTGGTTGTTCGGATCGACGTCGGCGGTGATCGGACCAGCCGTCCTGCCGCGAAACGGGTTGACGACCGTCGCGATCGCGCCATCGCCGCGACCGATGACAAACGGTTCGGTAGAAGCGGCCGGCTGTGCCTGACTCGAAAGCGGGTTCGTTTCGGTGAGCGCGATCGGTTCGGGCTGCACGGCCCGGGCACTGGGCGCCGCGATCAGCCAGCAGGTGACAAGAGCCAGCAGACACAGCGAAGGGCGGGCCATGATGGCCCGCCCTTCGCTTGATACGCGTAGCACTTGCATGCGTACGTGCCTATCGCTTGGGGTTTGGTCAGCTACCCCCAGTTTCCGTCGGCCGGGCAGCCGCCACCGGGGTCACAGGTGTAACTCATCGCACCGGTATCGCTGCGGATGATGTTGAAGGTCCTTTCGCCCGAAGACTCAACGCTGATCTGGTAAGAGGTTTCTGCGGGAGCGGTTACGGTCACGGTTCCATCGGTCGGAAGCGTCGACTCGTAATTAGTCTGGAGGGCATCGTAGTCACAAGCCGCACCTTCCGCGACCGGATATGCACCGTCGTTGTCGGTCGAGCAGCTCTCAAGCGCGACCTGCGCCGTATGAGCGGTCTCCTTCGCCTTCGCGTCACCAGCCTTTTCCTTCTGGTTGAAGAAGGCGGGCAGGGCGATCGCGGCGAGGATGCCGAGGATGAGCATGACGACGAGGAGCTCGATCAGCGTGAAGCCGGCCTCCTTGTCGCCGTTGAGCCGGGCGCCAATCTTGGCCCGGAGGTTCTGGATAAACATTAGGTATATCTCCTGTGTCCTAATCGATTTAGCCAGAGCCCCGTCGCGTCTCAGCCACGTGGTGTCTGTCGACCCCGGTGGTAGCCCGGCCGGCTCCCTACTGGGGAGCCCCGTTGGCTTTGCGCCCCCACCTCGCGGCGGGTTTGCCTTTTGCACCGAGGCACTGGCAGATATGTACCCCCTCCTAATCGGCGCCGAGCCGGCTCACTTGATCCCTGAAACTAGGACTTCTTCTCCCTAAAAATCGGGTTCTGGAGCCAAGGCGGGAGATAACCGGTCAACTCGTCAAGCCGGCGAAAGAACCGGAAGCCCCCGCTCCCGCGCAACGCCCGCCAACTTTTCGTCGTAGGTGAGGAAGGCGCCAATCTCGTCGCGAACGCTGAGGGCGGTGGCGAGATGCAACGCGTCGAGGCTGCGAAGCAGTGGCGGGTCGATCGAAGCCGCCTCCGCGAGGACCGCGTCGTCCATCGGCAGCATCGCCACGTCGAGCAGGAAGGACCGCGCATCCGCGGCGTAGATGTCTCCATACCAACCGCATGCCCTTACCGCCTCAACACCGAGGAGGGCACTGGAGACGTAGCCATCCCACTCCGCCAACGCTGGAAGCAGCGCCTTGAGCTCGGCCTCGCGCAGTGACAGCTTCACGAAGGCGGAACTATCCAGGTAGGCGAGCCGGCCTGCTACAACCGCTCCTCGCGCAACTGGTCCAGCACCTCGAGGCTGGGTGGGCCCGAGGCGGGCGGCCTTTCCGAGCTGGTTACCTTGGCGACCAGGTCGCCGCGCGGCATCGTCGCCCCCCGCTCAGCCACCAGCCGGGCAAGCGGCGAGTCCGCGGGTCCGGAGGGAGTGATCCTCGCCACCTCCCTGCCCCGCTCGGTCACCATGAAGCTTTCGCCCGCCTTCACCTCGACGAGGTAACGCGAGAGGTTCTGTCGCAGCTCCCGAACACCGACCCGATTCATGTGCGTCAGCGTAGCACCTGGATAGAGCTCAGCGGATGTGTTCGTAGATGCTGAACATCGGCAGGTACATCGAGATCACGATGAAGCCGACGATGCCGCCGACGAAGACGATCATCACCGGCTCGATCAGCGCGGTCAGGGCCTTGACCTTGGCGTCGACCTCGGCCTCGTAGAAGTCGGCGACCTTGGTCAGCATGTGCTCGAGCTGGCCGGTCTCCTCGCCGACGGCGATCATGTGGCCGACCATCGGCGGGAAGATCGCGTCCTCCTCGATCGGGCCGGCGATCGAACCGCCGCCCTTGACCGAGGCGTAGACGTCGTCCATCGCCTGCTCGACGACGACGTTGCCGGCCGTCTCCCCGGTGAGGCGGATCGCCTGCAGCATCGGCACGCCTGAGGAGACGGCGCCCGAGAAGGTGCGCGACCAGCGCGCCAGCGCCACCTTCTGGATCACGTCGCCGATCTTGAAGGGGATGCGCAGCTTGAAGCGGTCCCAGAGCTCGTGCCCGCGATCGGTCTTCTTCCATTTGAAGAAAACAAAGAAGGCGAGTGCGATGCCGGGGATGATCAGGTACCAGTAGCCGGTGAGGACGTTGGAGGCGTCGACGCAGAGCTGGGTCGGCGCCGGCAGGCCCGCCGCTTCCTCGGGGTTTTCCTCCGCCAGTTCTTCGAAGATCTTGGCGAAGACGGGGATCACGAAGGCGACGATCGCGATCAGCACCACGGTGGCGAAGCCGAAGACCAGCGCCGGGTACATCAGCGCCGATTTGACCTGACGCCGCAGGGCGTCGGCCTTCTCCACCTGGTAGGCGATTCGGTCCATCGCCTCCTCGAGCCGGCCCGACTGCTCGCCCGAGCGCACCATCGCGCGGAAGAGGCGATCGAAGACCTTGGGATGGCGCTCCATCGCCTGCTCGAGCGTGCTGCCGGCCTCGACGTCAGCGCGCACCCCCGCCACGGCGGCCTTGATCTGCTCGTCCTGGGTCTGCTCTTCGAGCGTGTGCAGGGTGCGCAGCATCGGCATCCCCGAGGCGATCAGGGTGGCGAACTGGCGCGAGAAGATCGCCAGCTCGCGCATGTCGACGCCCTGCCATTTCCTGAAGACGTCCTCGATCTTCAGCGGGTTCGACTTTTCGCTTACGTCGAGGACGATCAGGCCGCGCTGGCGCAGCTGCTCGGTGACCGAGGCCTTGGACTCGGCCTCCATCTCCCCGGCCGAGGCGGCGCCGGCCATGTCCATGGCCCGAAAGGCGAATGTGGTCGCGCCGGCCATCGCCTATGCCCCCGGGAGGTAGTTGGGCGGGGCGGTGCCGACTGCCTCGGCGACCGCCGCGGCTTCGTCGGCGGCGCGGCCGTTGGCGACCACGGGGGCGACCGCCGCGACGCCGCCCAGCAGCCGCTTCAACTCCTCCGGCACCGAGGCCCGCTGCTCGGCGAGCGAGCGGGTGATCCGCCCGGAACGCACCAACCGCGCCAGATCGGCGTCCATCGTCTGCATCCCGACCGCGCCGGAAGTCTGCACCGCGGCGTAGATCTGGTGTGTCTTGCCCTCGCGGATCAGGTTGCGGATCGCCGGCGTCGGCACCAGCACCTCGGTGGCGACGACCCGGCCGCGGCCGTCCGAGGTCGGCAGCAGCTGCTGGGTGACGATCCCCTGCAGCGCGATCGAGAGCTGCGTGCGCACCTGGCCCTGCTGCTCGGGCGGGACGACGTCGATGATCCGGTCGACCGTCTGGGCCGTCGATTGCGTGTGCAGGGTGGCGAAGACGAGGTGGCCGGTCTCGGCCGCGGTCAGCGCGGTGGAGATCGTCTCCATGTCGCGCATCTCGCCGACGAGGATGACGTCGGGGTCCTCTCGCAGGGCAGCCCGCAGGCCGAGCGCGAAGTCCATCGCGTCGGAGCCGACCTCGCGCTGGTTGACGATCGAGCGCTTGTGCGTGTGCAGGAACTCGATCGGGTCCTCGATCGTGAGGATGTGGTCCTCGCGCTCGGAGTTGATCACGTCGATCATCGCCGCCAGCGTCGTGCTCTTGCCCGAGCCGGTGGGGCCGGTGACCAGCACGAAGCCGCGCGGTTTCGCCGCCAGCTCGCGCAGCACCTGCGGCACGCCGAGTGAGTCGAGCGCCGGGATGTCCTGCGGCACGAGGCGGAAGGCGGCGCTGACTGCGCCGCGCTGGAAGAAGCAGTTGACGCGGAAGCGGGCGACGCCGGGGATGGCGTAGGCGAAGTCGAGCTGCTTGTTGTTCTCGAAGCGTTTGCGCTGGTCGTCGTTGAGGATCGAGTAGACGACCTCGCGCGTCTCCTGTGCGGTGAGGACGGGAAAGCCGTCCATCGGCTTGATCTTGCCCTTGTCGCGCATCGCCGGCGGGAAGCCCGCGGTGATGTGGACGTCGGAGGCGCGCGCCTCGACCATGCGGGCGAGCACCTGGGAGAAGTCGAACTCAGGCTGTGACACGGAGCACCTCCTCGAGGCTCGTCACCCCGGATCGAATCTTGACCACGCCGTCCTCACGCAGGGTCAGCATCCCCTCCTCGCGCGCCACCGCGGCGATTTCGGTTTCCGGCGCGCGGGCGATCGTCATCTGCTTCAACCGCTCGCTGAGGGTCATCACCGAGTAGATGCCGACCCGGCCGCGGTAGCCGCTGCCATTGCAGCGAGGGCAGCCGACCGGCTCATAGGCCTCAACCTCGGTGCCAACCCGGATCCCCGCCTCGTGCAGCGCTGCGACCGGGACGATCGAGCGCCGCTTGCAGTGCGGGCAGAGCTTGCGGGCGAGGCGCTGGGCGACGACGCAGTCGACCGCGGAGGAGGTGAGGAAGGTCTCTATCCCCATCTCGGTGAGGCGGGCGATCGCGCCCGGGGCGTCGTTGGTGTGCAGCGTCGAGAGCATCATGTGCCCGGTCAGCGCCGCCTCGATCGCGATCCGCGCCGTCTCGGCGTCGCGGATCTCGCCGACCATGACGATGTCGGGGTCGGCGCGCAGGATCGAACGCAGGCCGCGGGCGAAGTCGAGCCCCGCCTTGCGGTTGACGTTGATCTGGTTGACCCCGTCGATCCGGTACTCGACCGGGTCCTCGACGGTGATGATCTTCTTCTCGACCGAGTTGAGCTCGCCCAGCGCCGCGTACAGCGTCGTGCTCTTGCCCGAGCCGGTCGGGCCGGTGACCAGCACGGCGCCGTAGGCCTGGCGGAAGGCATCCTCGAAGCGGGCCCGGGCGGAGCCGTCCATGCCGAGCTCGTCGAGCGAGCGCTGCGCGTTCGATTCGTCGAGGATGCGGATCGTCGCCCCCTCGCCGCGCGAGGTCGGCAGGGTGGTGATGCGCAGGTCGATGCGGCGCTCCTCGATCGCGACGCTGACCCGGCCGTCCTGCGGCACGCGCTTCTCGGCGATGTCGAGCTCGCTCATGATCTTGAGGCGCGAGATGACGGCGCTGATCATCCGTTTCGGCACGTGCGCGGACTCCTTCAGCACGCCGTCGATCCGGAAGCGGACCCGCAGCTCGCCTTCTTCGGGCTCGAGGTGGATGTCGGAGGCCCCCTCCCCCACCGCCTGGGCGAGGATGCTGTAGACGAGCTTGATCACGGGCGCGTCCTCGGCGCCGGCCTGCATCGCGCTGACCTCGGCCAGCGCTTCCTCTTCTTCTTCCTCCTCCAGCCCGTGCTGGTCTTCGACGATCGCCTCGGCGGCGGCGCTCTGCAGCGTGCTGAGGCGCGCGAGCAGGGACTCGACGTCGTCCTCTGCGGCGACCGCGATGCGGCAGTCGAGGCCAGTGGCGATCTGGATGTCGTCGGCGGCGAGCACGTTGGCCGGGTCGACCGCGGCAACGAGCAAGGTTTTCGAATCCACGTAGCCCACCGGCACCGCCTTGTAGCGGCGGGCCATCGTCACCGGGAAGAGGGCTGCCGCGGCGACGTCCACCTGGTAGAGCGAGAGGTCGACGTGGTCGAGCCCGTAGCGCTCGGCAATCGCGCGCGCGAGCTGATCGGTACTGATCGTGCCCTCGGTGAGCAGCAGTGCCTCCGGCGGCACCCCGGCGGTCCGCGAGGACTCGACCGCTTTCGCCACCGCCTCGACGGTCGCGTAGCCGAGCTCGACCAGGACGTCGGTGACGAAACCGCGCGAGTGCCCGCGCTGCCGGGGAGGCGTCAGTCCGAGCGTGCCCGAGTGGGAGTCGTCGAGTACCGGCGCGGCGGAGCCGCCCGAGTCGGGGACCGGTCGCAGGTGCATCGGATATGGCGGGTTCTCGGCGCTCATCCGGTCCTGCTCAGTCCGGGTGGTAGGTGAGTTCGCGGCCGTTGTAGGCGGCGTCCCGCACGGCCTGCGCGACGCCCTGTGGCGTCTGGAAGCCGTAGTCGACGCTGGCCTGCGGCGTGCCGTCGCTGAGCCGCTTCGGCCGCATCACCACCAGCGCCGGGACGCGGTTGACTTCGAGCCCGACGGTGATCGCGGCGTAGCGCGCGATCTGCCGGGCCGGCACCGTGAAGAGGGCGACGTCGGGGAAGGAGGAGAGCGCGGCGCTGGAGCGCTTGACCAGCTTGTCGTCGATGCCGCCGTCGTGGACGATCAAGAGGACGACGGTGCGGCCGGCGTTATAGGCAGCCGTCACCGGTGCCGGCGGCGGCGGGGTCGCCAGCGAGGCCGGCGGCGCAGCCGTCCCGGCTTCGCCGGCGGCGGCGATCGCGCTTTCCACCGCCCCTTCGACCGCTTCCCCAGGCGTCGCCCCGGTGGCGGTGCCGGTCGCGCTCGTGCCGGCGACAGCGACCGTCGCTTCGGTCGCGCCGACGCTCGATTCTTCTTCTTCGCCGCCGCCCTTCATGCTGATGAAGAGGAAGCCGGCAACCACGACGAGGATCGCGACGAGCGCGACCTGGGCCTTGGGGTTCTCGTTCAGCTTCTCCCTCATGAGGGGACGGGCTCCTCGCGGCCGAGCTGCTCGATGCCGCTGGCGCGCTGGCCACCCGCAGCGAGCATCAGCTTGAAGTCGTGCGGGCTGGAGGCGTAGTCGAGGGCGACCTCCTCGGTCACCTTGCCCTCCATCACGTAGCCGAGCAGCGACTGGTCGAAGGTGCGCATGCCGTAGTACTCGCCCTCGGCGATGACCTCGGTGATCCTGCCGGTCTCCTCCGGGTTCATGATCAGGTCCTGGACGCGGCCGGTGACGACCATCACCTCGGAGGCGGGGACGCGGCCTTCGCCACTGAGGTCGGGCACGAGGCGCTGGGCGATCGCGCCCTTCAGCGTCGCCGCCAGCATCACCCGCGCCTGGTGCTGCAGGTGCGGCGGGAAGAAATCGATGATGCGGTTGATCGTCTCGGTTGCGTCCAGCGTGTGGACCGTGGAGAGCACGAGGTGGCCGGTCTCGGCGGCGGAGAGCGCCGTGCGCACGGTCTCCTCGTCGCGCATCTCGCCGATCAGGATCACATCGGGGTCCTGGCGCAGGACGCGGCGCATCGCGCGGCCGAAGCTTTCGGTGTCCGAGCCCACTTCGCGCTGGTTGACGATCGAGCGCTTGTCTTCGTGCAGGTACTCGATCGGGTCCTCGAGCGTGATGATGTGGTGAGGGCGCGTGCGGTTGATGTGGTCGATCATCGCCGCCAGCGTCGTGCTCTTGCCCGAGCCGGTGGTGCCGGTGACGAGGATGATCCCGCGCTGCTCCTCGGCCAGCTTGGTGACCACCGGCGGCAGCCCGAGCTCCTCGACGGAGCGGATGTCGTAGGGGATCGCCCGGCAGACGATCGAGGTCGAGCCGCGCTGCTTGAAGACGTTGACGCGGAAGCGCGAGAGGCCGGGGATCGAGTAGGAGAAGTCGGCCTCCCCCGCCTGCTCGAACTCGGTCAGCGAGCGCACCTCGGCGATGTCGTGGAAGGCCTTCTCCGTGTCCTCCGGCGAGAGCGGCCCGTAACCCTCGAGGTGCGCCAGCTCCCCGTGCAGGCGCACGATCGGCGGCGCGCTGACCTTGACGTGCAGGTCGGACCCACCACGCTCGATCAGCGTGCGCAGCGCTGTGTCGATCTCGAACATCCCGACCTGTATCGGCCGGTCAGAGCGTTTCTTTAAGCGGAACCGACCCCGTCGGGGGGCGAGAAGCGACGTCCGTGAGCTTGACATCCATATAGATGGACAAGCTCACACACCCCCATGGCAGGATCGCTGCGCTTGCCCGACAGCAGCACGGCGTCGTGTCGCGTGCCCAGCTCCTGGGCCTTGGTCTGGGACGGGGGGCGATCGACGCGCGGATCAGAAGCGGACAGCTCATCGTCGTGCACAGGGGCGTCTACGCCGTCGGGCACGCACGCCTGAGTCAGCACGGCGTCTGGATGGCCGCGGTGCTGGCGCATGGAGAGGACGCGGTGCTGAGCCATGGAAGCGCAGCGGCGCTCTGGGGGCTGATCGACGCGGCGCCGCCGCCGGTCGACGTCACCTCGGCCCAGGGACGGCCGGGACGGCCGGGAATCCGCCTGCACAGGTCGGTGCTCGACCCGACCGAACGGCGCAGGCGACACGCGATCCCGGTCACGTCGGTGGCGCGGACGCTGCTCGACACGGCCGAGCTCGCGCCCGCGCCTCTATTCAGGCGCGCCTTCGAGCAGGCCGACCGGCTCGGCCTGCTGCGCCTCGGCGAGCTGGAGGAGGTCTGCCGGCGCGGCGAGGGCCGACACGGGCTCGCCGCGGTTCGCAACCTGATCGGAGAGGAGCGCGACGGCTTCACTCGCTCACCACTCGAGGACCGCTTCAGCGCCCTCTGCCGCGAGCACGGGCTGCCGGCGCCGGCGCGAAACGTCCGCCTCCTCGGCCACGAGGTGGACGCGCTCTGGGTCGACCGCCGCTTGGTGGTCGAGCTCGACGGGTTCGCGTACCACCGCCACCGCGCCGCCTTCGAGCGCGATCGCGCCCGCGACGCCGCGCTGCAGGCGGCGGGCTACCGGGTGATCCGCTTCACCCACCGCCGCCTGGCGCGGGAACCCGCCGAGGTCGCCCAGCAGTTGCGAGCCCTGCTGGACGGGACGCTCAGGTGACCTCACGCAGCTTCTGGGCTTCGCCCAGCTGCTGCAGCTTCTTCAGGCTCTGGTTCTCGATCTGGCGGATGCGCTCGCGGGTGACGTTGAAGGTCCGCCCCACCTCGTCGAGCGTGCGCGGGTGCTCGCCGCCGAGGCCGTAGCGCAGCTCGAGCACGCGGCGCTCGCGGTAGGAGAGGTTCTCCAGCGCCTCCTTCAGCGCCTCTTTGGTCAGCAGGTCCGCCGCCCGGTCGAAGGGGGACTCGGCCTTCTCGTCGGCGATGAACTGGCCGAACTCCGACTCCTCCTCGTCGCCCACCGGCTTCTCGAGGGAGACCGGCGCCTGGGCGGAACGCTTGATCGAGTCGACCTCCTCGGGATCGATCCCCGTCACCTCGGCGATCTCCTCCGGGGTGGGCTCGCGGCCCAGCTCGGTGACCAGCTTGCGCTCGGCACGGCCAATCTTGTTCAGCTTCTCGACCACGTGCACCGGGATGCGGATCGTGCGCGCCTTGTCGGCGAGCGCGCGGGCGATCGCCTGGCGGATCCACCAGGTCGCGTAGGTCGAGAACTTGAATCCCTTGCGGTAGTCGAACTTCTCCGCCGCGCGGACCAGGCCCAGCGTGCCCTCCTGGATCAGGTCGAGGAAGGGCAGGCCCTGGTTGCGGTAGTTCTTGGCGATCGAGACGACCAGGCGCAGGTTCGACTCGACCATTTTCTGCTTGGCGTCGAGGTCGCCGCGCTCGATCCGCTTGGCCAGTTCGACCTCCTCCTGGGCGGTCAGCAGCCGCACCTTGCCGATGTCCTTGAGGAACAGCTGCAGGCTGTCCGTCGTCATGTCCGGTTTCAGGTCGAGCGCGGCTTTCTGGCGGCGCCGTCCTTTTTTCCCGGTGTCGATCGGGAGCGCTTCCGCGGCCGCTTTCTGGGCCGGGTCCATGTCCTCGACGAGCTCGATCCCCGACTTCTCGAGGTGGCCGTAGAGGTCCTCCACGTCCGACTCGTCCAGATCCACCTCCGAGACCGCGGAGGCGACGTCGCCGAAGGTCAGCACGCCAAGCTGCTGCCCGCGGGAAATGAGGCCTTTGACCTCCTCCAACTCCTGAAGCTCTGCTACCAGCATCCTGTCTCTCTACTCGTTTCTTTGGCTAGATGGAATAGGTCCTGCGACTAGAACGCCGCGATACGCGGGAAGTCGCGAAAAAATAGACCGGCAATCCGGTCCGAGAAGCTGAATATTCTGCGCTGGCCCTTAAGGGCCTGGGACGGGCGGCTGGATCCGCTCAAACGTCTGTTCGCATGTTAGTCGCTTCAGTTTCTGAAGTCAATGCCAAAATCCATGCGCAAAACCCGCCCCTGGCTGCGTGCCTTCTGGAATCGCGCCTACCGCGAGAACGTCACCGGTCTCTCGGCGATGGTCGCCTACAACCTGATGCTGGCGGTCTTCCCCTTCGCCCTGCTGGTCCTCTTCATCGGCGGCCAGGTGCTGAAGATCGGCGGCGTCGAGGCGAGCGTGCTCGACGACCTCAAGCGGCTCTTCCCCAACGTCGAGCAGGCGACGCTGACCGACGTGCTGACGCGGATCCAGCAGAACTCGACCACGATCGGGATCGCCGCCTTCCTCGGCTCGCTCTGGATCGGCGCCTCCTTCTGGGGGGCGATGGACACCGCCTTCTGCCGCATCTACCACGTCGAGTGCCGCGGCTGGGTCGAGCAGAAGCGCTTCTCCTTCGCGATGCTTGCCGTCGTCCTGCTCTTCATCGCCGCCAGCATCTTCCTGCCGACGATGGAGAGCACGCTGATCGCCAGCACCGACCGCCTCCCCTTCGGCCTCTCCGACATCAAGGCGATCGACACCGTGCTGCTGCTCGGCGCCGCGATCCTGATCACCTTCCTCGTCTGCTGCGTGATCTTCTGGGCGGTGCCGAAGGGGCACATGCCCTGGCGCGCGGTCTGGCCCGGGGCGGCCTTCGTCACCGCCGGCGCCAGCATCGCCAACTGGCTCTTCCCCGTCTACCTCTCCAACGTCTCCAGCCTCTCGCGCTTCGGCTCGACGCTGGGCTTCATCCTCATCGCCCTGCTCTGGTTCTACGTGCTCAGCCTCGCGATCCTCGCCGGCGCCGTGATCAACTCGCTGCGCTACGAGCTGCACGACACGGGGGAACTGCCGTACAACGGCACGAAGAAGCCCTGCACCGAGTGCGGCGACGCCTGAGGCGCTGGGGCCAAGCAGGCCATGGACGCAGGGAGCGCAGCGTGCTTTGCACGTAAGCGACCGAGGACGCCGGCATGCGCCGGCCCCAGCGCCTCAGGCTCAGCCGTAGCGCTCGCCGATGATGGCGCGTAGCTTCGCCCGGTCGTGGCGAGCCTGGACGCGGCGCACGGTGCCCGAGCGGGAGCGCATCACCAGCGATTCGGTGGTGGCGCCGGGGCCGCGGTAGCGGACCCCCTGCAGGACGTCGCCGTCGGTGACCCCGGTGGCGGAGAAGAAGACGTCTTCGCCGGAGCAGAGGTCGTCGGCGGTGAGGATGCGGTCGAGGTCGTAGCCGGCGTCGAGCGCGGCCGTGCGCTCCTCGTCGTTGCGCGGCCAGAGGCGGCCCAGCAGCTGGCCACCCATCGACTTGAGGGCGGCGGCCGAGAGCACGCCCTCAGGCGTGCCGCCGATTCCCCAGAGCAGGTCGACCGGGGAGCGGTCGCTGACCGCGAGGAGGGCCGCGGAGACGTCGCCGTCGGTGATCAGGCGGATGCGGCCGCCGGCGTCGCGCACTTCCTGCATCGCCTCCTCGTGGCGGGGGCGGTCGAGCATGACCACGGTGACGTCGCCGACGCTGCCCCCCTTGCGCTCGGCGATCAGCTCCATCGTCTTGGCAAGCGGGCGGTCGAGGTCGAGCAGGTCGGCGATTTCCTCGCCGCCGGCGATCTTCTCCATGTAGACGCAGGGGCCGGGGTCGAACATCGTGCCGCGCTCGGCCAGGGCGATTACCGCGAGGGCGCTGGGCATGCCGAGCGCGCAGAGGCGCGTGCCCTCGAGCGGGTCGACGGCGATGTCGACCACCGGCGGGCTGCCGTCGCCGATCTGCTCCCCGTTGAAGAGCATCGGCGCCTCGTCCTTCTCGCCCTCGCCGATCACGACGACGCCTTCCATCGAGACCGAGTCGAGCACGAAGCGCATCGCGTCGACCGCGGCCTGGTCGGCGGCGATCTTGTCGCCGCGGCCGACCCAGCGGGCGGCCGAGAGCGCCGCCGCCTCTGTGACGCGAACGAGCTCCAGTGCGAGGTTGCGGTCAGGCTTGATTGCGGGCGTGCCCTCCATCGCCCCGGCAGCCTATTCGAATCCCCTGAGCCTCCTCTCGCCACCCGTCCGGAGGACGTGCCTGGGAGGACGTGTCTGACAACCGGGGGGTCCATAGCCCCCGGAAGTCAGACACGTCCTCCTGGTATGGATAGGTTTTCGGGCATGGAACGCTGGGGGTTGACGCTGCCGCTGCCGGGGCTCTCGCTCGCGGCGCACGAGGAGCTGGTCAAGCGGGCCGAGGCGGTCGGCTACACCGACTTCTGGAGCGGCGAGACGAACGGGCCCGACGGCTTCACGCCGCTGGCGCTGAGCGCGGCCTGGACCGAGCGGGCGCGGCTGGGCACCGGCATCGTCGGCGTCTTCCAGCGCGGGCCGGCACTGCTGGCGCAGGAGGCGGCGGCGCTCGCCAGCGCCTCGGACGGGCGCTTCGTGCTCGGCATCGGCTCCTCCTCGGATCGCATCGTCGAAGGCTGGAACGGCATCCCCTTCGAGCGGCCGCTGAGCAGGGTGCGGGAGACGCTCGACTTCCTCGACTCCGCCCTGGCCGGGGAGCGAACCGCGAGCGGCTTCAAGCTCGAGACCGCGCCGGCGCAACCGATCCCGGTCGTGCTCGCCGCCCTGCGCGGCAGGATGCTCGAGCTGGCGGTGGAGCGCGCCGCCGGCGCCTTCACCAACTTCCTGCCGCTCGGCGGCCTGCCCAAGGTGACCGCCCAGTTGGAGGGGGCGCCGGACGGCTTCGAGCTGCTCTGCCGCTTCTTCTGCCTGCCGGGCGAGCGCGAGGCGGTCGAGCCGCTGGCCCGCTTCATGTTCTCCTCCTACATCACCGTGCCCGTCTACAACGCCTTCTACCGCTGGCTCGGCTACGGCGAGCAAATCGAGGCGATGACCGAGGCGTGGAAGGCGGGCGATCGCCAGGGCGCGGCGGCCGCAGCGCCCTGGGAGTTGATCGAGGAGATGTTCGTCTTCGGCTCGCCGGCGGAGATGAAGGAGCGGATCGACGCCTTCGTCGCGGGCGGGATCACGCTGCCGATCCTGACCCCGATCACGACGCCGGACAAGCTCGGCGAGCTGATCGAGGCGCTCGCTCCCTGATCTCCGGCTTTCGCTGCCAACCCTCGATTCCGACCTGCCCCTTGGCCCTGCCCCTTGGCAGCGACACTTCCCGCCAATGGGATTAGCGCCCTTTCTGCTGGGTAGCTGCATGTTTCGGCAGGCCATCGGGAGAAGCAACTGGAGGGAACCATGGCAGCGACGAAAACGCGCTCGAGCAGCGGACAGGGCAAAGCCAAAGCGGCCAAAGCTCGCAGAGCGAGCGCCAACAAAACGGGCGCCAAGAGAGCGCGGCAGCGAAGGACGTCGAGCAACGGCGCGGCAAGAGCGAGGTCAGCTCGCAAAGCGGTGGAGAGCACGGCCCAGCAGGCCGGCAGCACGGTCAGCGATGCGGGGCAGAGCGTCGGCGAGGCGGTGCGGAAGGCCAAGACCCCGCTGATCGCCGGCGGCGCGGCCGTCGCCGGCGCGGCCGGGGGGCTTGCCCTCGGGGCGCGCGGAGCCCGGAAGGCAAAGGCGATGCGACGGCCGAAGGTGAAGATCCGCTCGCAGGACCTGGCGAAGGCGGCCCGAGACGTCGGCCAATTCGGCATGGACATGGGCCAGCTCGCGAGCGAGCTGCGGCGCAATCGCGAGCAGGCGAACGGCGGCAAGCACCGCTCGCCGGTCGAGGTGGTGCTCGATGGCCTGACCCATCGGCGCGCCTGAACGGGCCGGCGCGAGCTATAGGGATTGGCGAAACCCCCGTGTGCGGCCCGGCGAGCGCCGGACCAAGCTCCAGGTGGGCCGCCCGCGCGGTGCTCGGTGCCGAGTGTTCACTTTGCCACCGTATGAGTGTTCGATTTACCACCGTATATGTGGGTCAATCGAACACTCGGCACGGCAGGCTCGCCCAAAAACCGTTGCCTGCCTGCTTCGGCCTCTTCCTGGGTCCTTGCTCACGGAACTCCGTGGAATCAATCGGCTAGATGCGGCGGCGGGCGAGGCTGAGCGCGTAGTCGCAGTCGGGATCGGTGAACCAGCCGGCGAACGCCAGCCCCGCTTCGGCGTAGACGCGGTCGAGCCGCTCGTAGGTGAACTTGGCGGAGATCTCGGTGCGCATCTCCTCGCCCGCGGCGAACTCGACCGTGAGGTCGAGGCCGTCGAGGCGGACTGCCTGCTCCGCCCGCGAGCGCAGGCGGATGTCCATACGCGCCTCGACCTCGTCGTAGCGGGCGACGTGCTCGAAGGCGTCGAGGTCGAAGTCGGCGCCGAGCTCGCGGTTGAGGACCGCCAGCACATTCTTGTTGAACTCTGCGGTGACGCCCTCGGCGTCGTCGTAGGCGGCCTCGAGGCGCGCCGTGCTCTTGACCAGGTCGGTGCCGAGCAACAGCCGGTCGTCGGGTCCCATCAGGCCGGCGAGCCGGGCGAGGAACTCCCGGCGCGGCCCCGGGTAGAGGTTGCCGATCGTGCCCCCGAGGAAGGCGATCAGGCGGCCGCCGTCGCCGCCGGGGATGCGCTCGAGGTGGTGCTCGAAGTCGCAGACGAGACCGCGAACGGCGAGGCCCGGGTACTCGTCGACCAGCATCGCCGCCGTTTCGTGGGTGATCTCCTCGGAGATGTCGACGGGTGTGTAGGTGTGGAGGCAATCCGCGTCGCGCATTGCGTCGAGCAGGTGGCGGGTCTTGGCAGCCGAGCCGGAACCGAGCTCGACCAGGGCGCGCGGCGCGCCGGCGGCGGCGACGATCTCGGCCGAGCGGGCGGCGAGGATCGAGCGCTCGGCCCGGGTCGGGTAGTACTCCTCCAGCTCGGTGATCCGCTCGAAGAGCTGCGAGCCGCGCTCGTCGTAGAAGTACTTCGGTGCCAGCTCCTTCGGCTCGGCGAGCAGGCCGTCGCGGACGTCGCGCGCCATCTTCGCCGCCGCCTCGGCGTCGAGGTGAACCTCGATCGCGATCGTCATGACGCGTCCCTCGCGAGGCGGACGCCGGCGAAGATCTGGCGGCGCTGGGGCAGGTCCCAGTTGCGGAAGCTGGGCCTGGCGACGTCGGGGTGGGTTGCCCAGGACGCCCCGCGCAGCACCTTGTACTCGTCGCCGAAGAAGGCCTCGGAGTACTCGCGGTAGGGGAAAGCCTCGAAGCCGGGATAGGCGAGGAAATCGGATGAGGTCCATTCCCAGGCATGGCCGACGCCCCCGAGCCGCGGCTGCGCCACCTCCCACTCCCGCTCGGTCGGCAGGCGCTTGCCGGCCCAGCGGGCCAGCGCATCGGCCTCGTGCCAGGAGACGTGGAGGACGGGATGGGCTGGATCGACGGGCTCGCGACCCCTCATTGCATTCCGCACCCACCCCCCGCCGTCATTGCGCTCCCAGTACATCGGGGGGGCGGCGCCGGTCTCCTCCATGAACTGGAGATACGTGGCGTTGCTGACCGGGGTTCGATCGATCTCGAACGGGGCGAGCTCGACCGTGTGGCGCGGGCGCTCGTTGTCGTAGGCGAAACCGCGCGGCGGCGCGCCGATCTCGTACTCGCCGCCGGGGATCGAGATCGTCTCGGGACCGGGCGGCGGTGGAACGAGAACGCCGAGCGACGGGTCAACCGGCGTGTAGCCGTCGACCAACTGCAGCAGCTGCAGCATCGTCTCGTTGTGCTGCTGCTCGTGCGCGATCAGCATCTCGTAGACGAACCCTTCGCGCAGCAGCGGGTCCGCAGCAGCGGGGCCAATGTCAACCTCGTCGAGGACCTCGAGCGTGCGCTCGCGCACGTCGGCGAGGTAGGAGCGCAACTCGGCGTCGCGCAGGATCGGCAGCTCGCCGCGCGTCCGGCGCGGGTTCTCGATCGCGTCGTAGAAGCGGCCGAGCTCACCGTGCAGCGGCTCGCGCTCGCCGATCGTCTGCACCAACCAGAGCTCCTCGAAGTTGGCGATGTGGCCGAGGTCCCAGGCCAGTGGGCTGAGCAGCGACGAGTAGACGCGGTTGAGCTGCTCGTCGTCGAGCGGCTCGATCAGCTCCAACGTCGCCCGGCGCGCCTCGGCAAGGCGCTCCGCGATCGCACCCTTGGAGCTCTGGGTCACCTCGGTGGCGATGACCAGAACCCTAGCGAGGTCCGATTACCGGGATGTGAACGAAGCGGTTCGCGAACTGCATCAAATTCTCACCCTGGTGGGTAGAGAATTTGATGCAGTTCGCCTTGTAGGGTGCCGGCGATGGAGATCGGGGGGAAGAGCGCACTTGTGGCCGGCGGGGCTTCGGGGCTGGGCGAGGCGACGGCGCGGGCGCTGGTCGAGGCCGGTGCGACGGTGACGATTGCCGACCTCAACGCCGAGAAGGGTGAGGCGCTGGCGGCTGGGCTGGGCGCGGACTTCGTCGAGGCAGATGTGACGGATGAGGCCGCGGTCTCGGCCGCAGTCGAGCAAGCCGCGCGCCGGGACGGTGGGTTGCGCGTCTCGGTCTGCTGTGCCGGGATCGGCTGGGCCGAGCGGGTTGCGCACAAGCGCGGACCCCACAACCTCGAATTCTTCTCCAACGTGGTCAAGGTCAACCTGATCGGGACCTTCAACGTGCTGCGGCTCGCCGCCGCGGCGATGGGCGAGAACGAGCCCGACGCCGAGGGCGAGCGCGGGGTCTGCATCAGCACCGCCTCGATCGCCGCCTTCGACGGCCAGATCGGCCAGGTCGCCTACGCGGCCTCGAAGGGAGGCATCGTCGGCATGACCCTGCCGGCGGCGCGCGACATGGCGGGGCGCGGCATCCGCGTCGTCACCGTCGCTCCGGGCCTCTTCGACACGCCGCTGCTGGCCGCCCTGCCTGAGGAGGCCCGCACCGCGCTCGGCGAGGGCATTCCCTTCCCCTCTCGCCTTGGGCGCCCCGAGGAGTACGCCCGCCTCGTCGGCCAGATCGTCGCCAACCCGATGCTCAACGGCGAGACGATCCGCCTCGACGGCGCCCTGCGGATGCCGCCGAAGTAGCCACCCCACCGAACTGCATCAAATTCTCGCTCTGGCAGGTAGAGAATTTGATGCAGTTCGAGTTTGAGGGGTTAGTTGGTGGTCTCGGCTTCGGGGTCGCGCCAGGCGCGCTTGCGCCAGGGCGGGGTGATCGCGAAGCTCGCGCTCGTGGTCGCGGCGATCGGCTCGAGCGGGACCAGGTGCACCCGGCCGCCGAAGACGACCCTTTCAAAGTCCGGGATTCCGGCCGAATTGCCCGCGTGGCTGCCACCGGAGACGATCAGCAGCCGGGTCTCGGGGCCCCAGCCGTTCTCAGCGCGCAGGCCGACTAGTTCCTCCGCGTGCTTGACCGAGTCGGCACCGACGTCGGAAGCCCAACCCTCGACCGGCCCCGGACGCTGGTTGAAGCCGCTGTGCGAGGTCGCCCGCTCCTGCGCCGAGCCGTCGGGCCGGATCCGGATCTGCACCCCCTCCCAGTCATCGGGGTGATAACCCTCGTCCTCGAGCACCGGCACTCCGCGGAAGGTCGCCGAGTCCGCGTAGTAGGTCCAGTACTGGATGTAGAGGTTGCCGGCGCGCGGGCCGGTGCAATCGACGCCTTCGGCCTCCGCTCCCTCCCCACCCGGCCGGCAGTCGAGAACGTGCACGAAGGCGGTGACCGGCAGTCCGGCCTGGGTGCGCGTCACCCGGCCCTGACCAGGAGCGTCCCCGCAACTCGTCTCCCGGCAGCGCCTGAAGTCCACCGGCACGGCCCTCGACCCGCGCTCGAACATCAACGTCGGCATGTGCCGGCGCACCAGCTTCCCCACCTCCGTCCCGTACTCGGCAATCAACGCCGGTTCGTCCCCGCACCGATCGGCCAGCGCCGCCGCGCACAACAGCCGCGAAGCCACCGCCCGCGCCAACCCGACCCCAGGAACCCGCACCCCCGCCGCAACCAACCCGCCGACCAGCAAGGCGACGACGAGCAGCAGCCCAACCCACTCGACCGTCCCTTGCCCCCGCTCCCCGTCTCGCACGAAGCGCCAAGCCCCCGACCGCCCCTTCTATCCCCCCGGACCCCCCAACGAGCGGACTTTCGGCAAGCGCCGGACAACGAGTGGACTTCCGGCGAACGCCAGCATCTGAGCGACCCGGTGCGCGCGTTGGGGGCGCGAGGGCAACCCTCGGCGGAGCCTCAGAGATGACGCACAAGCCCTCGCCCCGGCCCCAGCTGCGCGACGCGGCTCCGCCGAGGGTTGCC
>DASZSJ010000044.1:0-10884 GCA_035548675.1 Solirubrobacterales bacterium | reverse complement strand
GGGCGCGCGCGCCGCTGCCCTGGCGCCAGGCGACGATCGCGTCGCCGAGGCCGGAGCCGCCCAGCGCCAGGCCGCCGACCGCCCCGCCGCCGGGAGCGCTGAGCGCGGCCGCTTCGAGCACCCCGTCGGCGCGCCGTTCGCGCACGGCGACGGAGCCCGCGCCGCCACGCTGCTCGCGCCAGGCGGCGACCCCGGCGAGGCTGCCGCCGAGGTCGACGAGCGGTTCGCCGGCAACCTGGCTGCCGCCGTCGTCGGCGCGTTCGGTCGCGCCCACGGCGGCGTTGTCGCCGTTCGCGAGCAGGGTCGCATTGCCGGAGGAGAAACCGGCGAGGAAGCCGCCTTCGGGCTCGACCGCGACGCTGGGCGCACCCAGCCCGCCGCGCACCCCGCCGTCGACGAGGCGGGCGCCGCTGAAGGCACCGGCCCCTTCGGCAAAGGCGTCGGGCATCTCGTTGACGAAGAGGCGCGGCGCGCTCAGCCTGCTGCCCTGGCCGGGTTGCTGGCGGAAGGCGACCGCGACCTGGCCGAAGCCGGCGTCGTCGAGGTCGAAGGCGTCGGCTTCGCCGCGCAGCGGCGCGCCTTCCCAGCTGCCGGGGCTTGCCTGCAGGGGGATGCCCACGGTCGTGCCGAAGACGCGCCTGACCCAGACGCGGTTGACGAATTCGTCGTCGGGCTCGCGCCAGGCGACGACCGCGTTGCCGTTGACGTCGATGCCGATCTTCGGCCCGGTGGCGGCGCTCGGCTTCGGCATCGGCGTCGCCGGGTTGCGGTCGACCGGGTTGCCGAGCACCGACCAGAGCCGATTGTTGTAGCGAGCGACGCGCACGTCGAGGCCGAGGTGGTCGGGCGGGTTGAGCGGGCTTTCGTCGGTGATCACGAGGTAGGTGAGGTAGGCCTGCCCGCCGGCGTTCATCGCCAGGTCGGGGAAGGTCGCCGTCGCTTCGCCGACGTTCATGTCGACCGGCACCGGGTCCTGGAACCCTTTGGCGCCCGGGTCGAGCGTCGCCGAGAACATGCGGTCGCTGGCGACGCCGAACTCCTGCACCCAGGTGACGAGCAGGCGGCCGGCGTTGCCGGCGGCGATCCGCGGCCAGCTCGAGTCGAAGCCCTGGCCGACGTCGACCCGCTGCGGCGCTTCCCATTTGCCGCCGGCGAAACGGGCGGCGAAGACGTGGTTGCGGCCGCCTTCCTTCTGCAGGAAGACGACGCCGCCGCTGCCGTCGCTCGCCATCGCGGCGTCGCCGACTTCGACCACATCGGCGCTCGGCCCGGCGAGGGGGACGACGCTCGAGACCGTTGCCCCGGCGGGGCTGGCGTGCGCGCAGGCCAGCGCCACCAGGAGCACCGCCAACCCCGGACCGCCACTGCTCCTCTTTCGCGCAAGGCCGGGAGAGCGCACAGCGGAACCCTGCCGGCCGTGTGTGCCGCGTTTGTAACCAAGGCGATACCAAGTGGTTAAGCACCGCCCCAAATCCGTTCCGGTGCGCTTTATCCCCTTCATGCGGAGATAAAGCGCACCGGAACAACTAAGGCGCAGCGGAAAAGCGCACCGGAACACGTTCGTAACCAGTTCTTCTCCAGACGGTTACGCGGCATTCACTTCGCGTCCCGGAGGCGACTCGACACTAGCCGGGTTCACGAAACCGTCCCGAAATTGTCACTAGGAGCAGCTATCTCAATGAAGAAGCGCACCCGTCTTCTCCCGGCGCCGATCGCCGTGGCGCTGATCGCCTGCCTTGGCGCCCTGCCCGGAGTGGCAGCGGCCAAGCCGACCATCACCATGAGCGGCTCCACCTCGGTCGCTCCGCTGGCCTCGCTGCTGGCGAAGAAGTACCTCAGCGCCTGCGGCCACTGCGTCAACTTCCGCCTGCTGCAGGGCGGCTCGGACATCGGCGTCGCCGACGCCGCCGCCGGCCGGGTCACGATCGGCAACTCCTCCCGCGACCCCAAGCCGAGCGACCCCGGCGGCCTCGTCTTCACCAAGATCGCCCGCGACGCGGTCTGCATCATCACCAACAACTCCAACCCGCTGCCGACGATCGACCAGGCCGGCGTGCAGGCAGTCTTCGGCGGCGGCGTGCGCACCTGGAGCAGCGTCCCGGGCGCCACGCAGCGCGGCACGATCGACATCTCGGTCCGCACGCCCGGCTCCGGTACCCAGGACGCCTTCCAGCGCATCTTCATGGGCTCGACGCGCGTCTTCGGCGGCGCCAGCCAGAAGACCTCCAACGGCCTCGTCCAGCAGCTGGTCAAGTCCGACCCGGCCGGCATCGGCTACGTCTCGCTCTACTTCACCAGCGGCGTCCACGCCGTCCCCTACCAGGGCGTGCCCTGCACGCTGCGCAACGCCAAGTCCGGCCAGTACGGCGGCTCGCGCAACTTCTACATGGTCACCCGCGGCGCCCCCAAGGGCGCGGCGAAGAAGTGGATCAAGTGGATCACGCACAGCGCCCCCGCCGCCAAGATCGTCGGAACCGACTGGGTACCGCTGCACTAGTGACCCAGGGAGGCGCGCCAGCCGAGGGGCAGCCTGGCGACCGCACGGACCAGCGCACCGAGCTCGTGCTCGGTGCGCTCTCCGCTGCGGTGCTGCTGCTGATCGCCTTCATGATCGTCTTCGTCTTCACGAAGGCGTGGCCGTCGTTCTCGCACAACGGGCTGGCCTGGTTCGGCGGTGGCGGCAACGTCGACGAACAGCTGACCAACATCTTCAACTCCCCCGCCGACCCCGACGAATACGTCTACACGCTGCACGCCTGGCCGCTGCTCTACTCGACCGCGCTGATCACCGGCGGCGCGGTCCTGATCGGCACCGGCCTCTCGCTGCTCTCGGCGATGTTTATCGTCGAGTTCGCGCCGCCCTGGCTGGCCAAGGTCCTGCAGCCGGTGGTTCGCCTGCTCGCCGCGGTCCCCTCGGTGATCTACGGCCTGATCGCGCTGCTGGTCCTGGTGCCGTTCGTCGGCAACGACGTCATCTCCGGCGCCGAAAAGGAATCGGTCCAGTACGTGATCCAGCTCGACGGCACCGGCCTGATCGTCGGCGTCACCGTGCTCACGGTGATGATCGCGCCAATCATGATCGCGATCGTCACCGACGCCCTGCGCTCGGTGCCGCGCGGCTGGACCGAGGGGGCGGCGGCGCTCGGCGTCAACCGCTTCCGGGCGCTGCGCACGGTCAGCCTGCGGGCGGCGCGGCCGGCGATCGTCGCCGCCGCGGTGCTGGCGACGGCGCGGGCGTTGGGCGAGGCGATCATGCTCTCGATGGTCTCGGGCTCGCACGCCTTCGCGCCCAACCCGCTCGACGGCGTCACCTTCTTCTTCGAGCCCGCGCTCACCTTCGCCGCGGCGATCGTCGACCACGCCGACGAGCTCTCGGTCAAGCCCTCCGGGCAGACGATCTACGCCTTCGCCGCGATCCTGCTGATCTCCAGCGCCTTCCTCTCCTTCGCGGGCTGGGTGGCCCGCCGCTCGATGCGCAAATACACCCTGGCGGCCCGATGAGGACCTTCCGGTGCGCCTTTGCGCGGCTATACGGGGATAAAGCGCACCGGAACGGGTGGGGCCGGTGAGCGCGCACGCGGGAGCGCGGGCTGCCCCGGGGCTCTGGGGCCGCATCCGCGGCAACGAGTCGTGGAGCGTCGGCGACCGCGTCGGCGTCGGCCTCGCCTGGGCGGCGGGGCTGCTGCTCTGCGCGATCGCCGCCTCGATCGTCCTCTACATGCTCTTCCGCGGCCTCCAGTTCCTGAGCTTCTCCGACATCTTCAGCCATCCCCTGCCGGGCCTGGGGGAGAGCGGCGGCGGCTTCCTCGACCCGATCCTCGGCACGGTCGTGGTCGCCGTCCTCGGCACCCTGATCGCCGGGCCGCTCGGCGTCTCGATCGCAGTCTGGCTGACCGAGTACGCGCGCCCCGCCTGGCTGGCGCGCGCGGTCGAGTCCGGGGTCGAGATCGTCGCCGGCACGCCCAGCATCGTGCTCGCGATCTTCGGCCTGATCGTCTTCCAGGAGAGCTTCTTCAGCTTCCTCTCGCCGACCGGGGAGGGGGCGACGCCGCTCGGCCGCTCCTTCTTCATCGCCGGGGCGATGATGTCGCTGATTGCGCTGCCGCTGGTCGTCGGCGCGACCCGCGAGGCGCTGCACTCGATCCCCCGCCACGTGCGTGAGGCCTCCTACGCGCTGGGCAAGGACCGCGCCTCGACCATCCGCCGCGTGCTGCTGCCGGCCTCGCGCCGTGGCATCGGCACCGGCGTCACGCTCGGCATGGGCCGGATCATCGGCGACACCGCGATCGTCTTCATCCTGCTCGGCGCCACCCTGCGCTTCGAACCGAACGGCAGCCTGCCGGGCTGGGACCTGCTGACCGGCAACGGCTCGACCCTCACTACATACGTCTTCAACAACAGCCCGGCCGGCGAAGGCGGCCAGCCGGAGAAGGCCTACGCGGCGGCCTTCGTGCTGCTCGCGATCGTGCTCGCGCTCAACTTCGCCGTCGACCTGATCACGCGCGGAAAGGGGAAGTCGTGGACACGGTGAAGCCGCCGCCCCCCGTGCGGCGGATCCAGATCGAGGCCGAGCCGACCGTCGTGCAGGCGCCGCCCTCGGGCAACGGCCACGCCCCGCTCGCAACCGGGATGGCCCCCCGCCTCAAGCAGCTGCCCCGCCCCGCGACCACGCCGCTGGAGCGGATGCGGACCGAGGGTCTGAGCATCGCCTACGGCGCCAAGCTCGCCGTCAACGAGGTCTCGCTGACCGTGCGCCAGGGCGAGGTGCTGGCGCTGATCGGGCCCTCCGGCTGCGGCAAGACGACCCTGCTGCGCTCGCTCAACCGGCTGGTCGAGCTGACCCCGGCGGCGACCCGCGGCGGCCGCATCCTGCTCGACGGCGAGGACGTCGACGGCTACGACGTGACCTGGCTGCGCCGCCGCGTCGGCATGCTCTTCCAGCAGCCCAACCCGTTCCCGATGAGCATCTTCGACAACGTCGCCTACGGGCTGCGCGAGCGCGGCTCGAAGAAGCCCTCGAAGAAGCAGCTCGAGCCGGCGGTGAGCGAAGCGCTGCACCGCGCCGGCCTCTTCGAGGAGGTCAAGGACAACCTCGATCACCCGGCGCTCGCCCTCTCCGGCGGCCAGCAGCAGCGGCTCTGCATCGCCCGCTCGCTTGCCGTGCGCCCCGAGGTGCTGCTGCTCGACGAGCCCTGCTCGGCGCTCGACCCGATCTCGACCCAGACGATCGAGGAGACGATCGTCGCCCTGCGCTCGGAGATCGCGATCGTGATCGTCACCCACAACCTGCAGCAGGCCCAGCGCGTCGCCGACCACGTCGCCTTCATGTACCTGGGGGACCTGGTCGAGTACGGCGAGGCCGAGCAGGTCTTCCGCTCCCCCGTCGCCGAGCGCACCCGCGAGTACGTCAGCGGGGGCTTCGGATGACCCGCCGCAAACGCGAACTGCATCAAATTCTCACCCTGGCGGGTAGAGAATTTGATGCAGTTCGCTGGGCGCTCGGGGGGGCGCTGCTGATGTGTGCGGTCGCCGGGTTGACGGGGTGCCAGTCGACCAAGGACAAGAGCGCCGAACTGGAAGCGCAGGGCTCGACCAAGCTGCTCAGCGAAGAGGGGCTGGAGATCAAGCGGCGCAACCCCGACGTGCGGGTGACGGGGACGACGATCCTGCGCGGCAGCGAAGGGACGAACGCCGTCGTCGTCGACCTCCGCAACGACTCGGGCAAGAACCTGACCGAAGTGCCGATCCTGATCGAGGTCACCAACGCCAAGGGCAAGCCCTTCTACGAGAACGACATTCCCGGCATCGAGCCCGCGCTCGCCGCCGTCCCCTATATCCCCGCCCACGGCGATGCCGAATGGGTCAACGACCAGGTGCTCGGCGTCGGCGTGCCGAAGTCGGTCAGGGTCACGGTGGGCACCGGCGGCGGTACCTACTCCGGCGAGCTGCCCGAGATCGAGGTCTCCCGGCCGAAGCTCGCGGGCGACCCGGTCTCCGGCATCTCGGCCACCGGCGACGTGGTCAACAAGACCGGCGAAGACCAGCGGCGGCTGCTGCTCTACGTCGTCGCCCGCAGGGGGAGCGAGGTCGTCGCCGCTGGTCGTGGTGCGATCGAACACCTCAAGCCGGAGCTGAAAAAGCTCAAATACACGATCTTCTTCGTCGGCGACCCCACCGGCGCGGACCTGAAGCTGTCGGAGTTCCCGGCGCTGACCAAGGCCGAACAGGGGGGAGGCGGGGATGGCTGAGGGCTGCGAGCGATGCGGAGCCCCGCTGGCCGACGATCAGCACTACTGCCTCGAGTGCGGGCAGCGGACCGGCAGTCCGCGGGTCGACTACCGCCACTACATGGCGCCTGCGACCGTGGCCGACGGGCAGGCGGGAGAGCGTCCAGCTCAGCCAACCGACCCGAGCCAGACGCCCGCCGCCGAGGAGCCCGCCAAGGCCCAGCGCGATTACGCGCCGCTCGCCGCGGTCGGCGGCATCGCGGTGCTGGGTCTGATGCTGCTGATCGGCGTCCTGATCGGCAAGGGCAACAACGACACGGCCACCGCTCCCGCGCCCCAGATCGTCCGCGTGCCCGGCGGCGGGGAAGAAGAAGCCTCCGAAGAAGGCTCGGGCTCGAAAAAGAGCGCGGAAGGCCTCGGCGCCGGCGGCAGCGGCTCGAAGAAGGCGAAGCAGGGCGGCGGCTCCGGCGGCACCGGCAAAGCGACGAAGGCGAGCGAGGGCGACCTCGAACAGCTCGGCAGCACCAGCGGCGAGGACTACGTCAAACAGAGCGAAAACCTGCCCAACGAAATCGCCACCCCCGGCGCGCCGCCGCCGATCGACAAGTCGAAGCCGCCGGGCGGCGGCGAGGGCGGAGCGGAAGTGATCAAGTGAAACGGGGGTTTCCGCGATGAGCACGGACCTGGAGAGACGGCGTGACCGGCTCGCGCGCGAGCTCGTCGACGCCCAGTGGGACCTCGGCGGCCTCGCTTACGAGATGGCGCGGCGCGATCACTTCCGCCTCGACGTGCTCACCCGCCAGGCGGCGAAGCTGCAGCAGCTCGACGCCGAGCTGGGCGAGGTCGAGCGGATGCTGAAGCTCGACCAGGCGGGGGCGGCCGGGGCCTGCGGCAACTGCGGCGCGCTCTACGCCGAGGGCTCGGTCTTCTGCTGGCAGTGCGGCAGGGACCTGATGTCGCGGATGACGCCGGGCACGGTGGCGGCGCCGTGATCGAGCGACTGCGCGACGCGCTCGCCCCGCGGCGGTCGATGAGCAGCGAGGAGGGCTACCGGCGCCTGCTGCGCTGGGCGGCGGTCCCCGTCACCGACAAGCGCTGGGCCGCCCCCCTGGCGGCGATCGCGCTCGGCTTCGGCATCTTCGCCGGCGTCGCGATCGGCCCCAGCGCCACCGGCACGCTGGCGACGGCCCCCTACCAGCTGATCGAAATGCCGAGCCTGGCCTCCAGCGACGGGGATGAGGGGGAAGCGGAAGAAGAATTCGAAGCCGGCGACGGGGGGGAAGTCGCCTCCTTCGGCGGGGGCGAAGAAGCCGGCGGCTTTGAAGAAGAAGCGACGACGAGCTTCGCGCCGGTGGTCGAAGAAGCGGCGTTCGAACCGGAAGAAGAAGCGCCGCTCGAAAAGACCCCCGCGCCCCTGAAGGAAGAAGGGGGCGATGAGGCGGAAGGCGAGGAGCTCGCCGGCACCGTCGTCCACGTCAACAAGCCGGCGGGCAGCTACACGGTCGCCGAAGCCGGTGGCCTGATGAGCGCCGTCCACGCCGGCAAGCTGCCGCCCGTCGGGGCCGTGGTCGAAGTGCCGATCCGCGCCCTCGCCAACGGCACCCTGGCCGAGGCCGGCAGGCGGGTGAAGGGCAAGACCGTGAAGGCCGTGGAGCTCGCCGGCATCGTCACCTTCGTCAACCCCGACCCGCTCGGCCCCGCCTACACAGTGTCCAACCGGGGCACCTCGGCGCTCGTCCACATCGCGCCCGACCCGAGCGGCGCCCCGCCCGAACTGCCGACCCTCGGCGCCTACGCCACGGTCAAAGCCGGGGTCGCGGGCGGGCGACTGACCCAAGCCCAGATCAGCGGCGGCGGCGCCCCCTTCACCCACGTCGAGCTCGAGGGGATCGTCGGCGCGGTCGAAGCCGAGACCGCGCAACTGCTGCTCTCCGCCGACGACATCCGCGAAAGCGGCCTCGACATCGCCCTCAGCGTGCCGGCCGGGATCGACGTCACCTCCCTGGTGGCTGGCGACTCGGTCCTGGCCAGCGCCGACATCGGCGCCGACGGCACGCTCACGCTCACCGGCCTCGCCAGCGACGAGCGCCTCGAGGGGGCCGAAGACGCCAAAGCGACCCAGGGCGACCTCGTCCCGGAGAAAGAAGGAGCGAAGAAATGAGCGCAGCGCCGATCTTCACCTCGACCCGCCGCCCCGACCCGCTGCCGCGCCTCCTCTCGGCCGCCGCCCTGCTCGTCTCCCTGGTCGCCCTCGTCTTCTCGATGGGCGGCCTCGCGCCAGCCAAGAAGGGTCGCGCCGGCACGGTCGTCCGCCTCGGCAAGAACGGCAAGATCCCCGCCCGCTACCTGCCCCAGGTCAAGTTCGCGAAGAAGTCGAAACGGCTCGGCAACGCGACCAAGAAGGACCTTTCCGTCGCCTGTCCGATCCCCGACGCCGTCGACCTCGGCACCTGGTGCATGCAGGCGGGCTTCTACCCGATCCCGCCCAAGGACACGGGCCGCAACGACTACGTCTACGCGGCGCAGAAGTGCGTCAAGCTCGGCGGCTGGCTGCCGACGGCGGCGCAGCTGATCGGCGCCGCGCCGAAGGTGAAGCTGGCGAGCAAGATCGACGACTCGATCCTCACCTCGGCCGCGGAAGAGTTCAAGGACCCCAAGAACGGGATCAAGGACCAGCGCGAGATGAGCGGCGACCTGACCACCACCACCGCCGGTGGCCGCGCCGCCGGCTCGGAGGGCGTCTCGGTCGGCTCCAAGGGCAACGGCAACCTCGGCGAGCCCGACCCGGTGCCGATGCCCGCCGACCCGATCCCCGACACGCTCGACTACGTCACCGTCTACGACAACTACAACCACGGCGGCTTCGCCGGGGGGGCGTCTGTGGGGACCCCGGAGCGGTTCAGGTGCGCCTTCGCCAAGGGATCGCAGGGGACTAAGTTCGGGGACTGACGGGGCATTCCCGGCGCGGCGGGTCCTGTCACGGTTTTGGTGCCACCATCCTGCGGGCGCGGCTGCGCCGCGTCCTCGGACGGTCCCCCAAAACCGCGCCACCCGCCGCGAGGGACCGTCTAGGCTGACGCCGAACCTTCGGCCTGCTCCAGATTCTCGGGACCGGTCTCGTCGATCCCGAACCGCTCGTGCAGCCGCCGCAACGGCTTCGGCGCCCACCAGTTCCACTTGCCCAGCAGCTCCATCAGCGAGGGCACGAGCAGGGCGCGGATGATGCTGGCGTCGATCAGGACGGCGAGCGCCGTGCCGACGCCGTTCTGCTTGATGAAGATGATCTTCGAGGTGGCGAAGGCGCCGATCGCGACGGCGAACATCAGCGCCGCGGCGGTGACGATGCGCCCCGTCCGCTCGAGCCCGATCGCGACGCTCTCGGAATCCGAGGCGCCGTTGTCGCGCGCCTCCTTGATCCGCGAGAGCAGGAAGACCGCGTAATCGGTCGAGAGGCCGAAGGCGACGGCGAAGAGCAGGATCGGCATCGTCTGCTCGAGCGCCCCCTGGCTGGTGTAGTCGAAGAAGCCTTCGAGCCGCCCGTCCTGGAAGATCAGCACCAGCAGGCCGAAGACGGCGCTGAGGTTGAGGAAGTTCATGATCAGGGACTTGACCGGCAGCACCACCGAGCCGGTCATCAGGAAGAGGATGACCAGGGTCGCGACGATGATGATCCCCACCGCGATCGGCATGTGGCGGGCGAGGCTGCTCTGGAAGTCGACGAAGTCCGCGGTCGCGCCGGTCACCTTCACGGTCGCGCCGGGGACCGCGATGTCGCGGATCGCTTCCACGGTCGACTGGCTCGCCTCGGAGCGGAAGGTGTCGCCGGAGATCGCCTGGACCATGCTCAGGCTCGGGGTCAGGCGCTGCGGCGGCAGCGCCGCGGTCACCCCTTCTACCTTGTTGACCTGCGCCCGCGCGCGCGCCGCCGCGGCGGGCCCGCCGCCTTCGACCGTGACCCAGATCGGCGTATCGCGGTTGGGCGGGAATTCGTCCTGCATCGCGTCGTAGACCTGGCGGCCGCTCGCCTCCGGCGGCAGGATCTGCGGATCGGCGGCGGTGAACTTGATGTTGAAGAAGGGGATGCCGAGGACGATCAGGAAGAGGGCGCTGACGGTCGCGATCGGCGCCGGGCGCCGCATCACGAAGCGCGAGAGGCGGTACCAGAAGCCGCTCTCATCGGGCCGGGTCTCGGCCTCGGCGCGCCGCTTCAGCCCCTTCGGCGCGAGCGAGTTGACCCGCGTGCCCAGCAGCGTCAGCACCGCCGGCAGCACGGTCAGCGAGACCGCGGCGGCGAGCAGCGTCACCAGCGAGCCGCCAAAGCCCATCGAGTAGAGGAAGCGCTGCGGGAAGACGATCAGCGAGGCGAGCGCGGCGGCGACCGTGAGCGAGGAGAAGAAGACGGTGCGCCCGGCCGTCGCCATCACCCGCCGCATCGCCGCCAGGCCGGGCCCGTCCACGGCGATCTCCTCGCGGTAGCGGGAGACGATGAAGAGGCTGTAGTCGAACGCCCGGCCGCGGCCGAGGCCAGTGGTCAGGTTGAGGGCGAAGATCGAGATCGAGCCGAACTCGCTCAGCGCCCGCAGCACGAGGAAGGTGCCGACGATCGCCAGCACCCCGATCATCACCGGCAGCAGCGCCGCGACGAGGCTGCGGAAGA
>DASZSJ010000043.1:0-35676 GCA_035548675.1 Solirubrobacterales bacterium | reverse complement strand
CGGAAATCGGCGTAGTCGAGGCCGACGCTGTCGTAGGCGGGGGAGCTCACCGGCGCTGCTTCGCCTTCGTCGGCCGCACGGCCGGTCCACTCGATGAGGACGGGGCGGCGGCGCTCCGTCGGGCGCGCTCGCGCATCATCGTCACCAGCAGTTCGACGAAGTCGCCGTAGAGGTCGTCGCTCACCGCCCCGGGGCTGACCAGCGCTTCGATCGCGAGGCCGATGCCGAGCGCGCGCAGGACGAGGGCGAGCTCGGCGGGGGAGAGGGGCGCCTCGACGCCCTCAGTCTCCTGCTGGTGGGCGATGAAGGCGGCGATCGTCTCGCGCAGGGCCGCCGAGCGGGTGCCGAAGCGCGCCGCCAGCTCGGGCTCGCGCCGCGAGGCGGCGAGGAACTCGAGGTGGAGCAGGAAGGAGTCGCGGTCGGCGGCGAAGCGCTCCATCCACTGGTCGGCGAGGGCGCGGGCCCGCAGCTCCAGCGGCGCGTCAGCGGCCAGCCCCGCTTGGGTCTCGGCCAGCTCGCGAGCGCGGGCCGCCATGTAGTCCTCGAAGACGGCGAGGAAGAGGTCGTCCTTGCCGGCGAAGTTGGAGTAGACGGCGCCGTGCGAGTAGCCGGCCCGCTCGGCGATCTCCTCCACCGTCGCTCCCGCGTAGCCGCGCTGGGCGAAGACGGCGGCCGCGGTCTCGAGCAGCTCGGCCCGGGTCCGGGCCTGCTTCTCGGCACGCGTCTCCCGCTTGACCGCCATCAGATTGCAATTGTAACTTAGATGGTGATAATAATCTGAGAGTGAGAGCAGAGCCGTCCTCTTCCTCGACTGGCCGCCCCAGCGCCGCCGGCGGTAACGCGCTGGACGCCCTCGCTGCCTGGCTTTCGCGGGCGCGTGCGGCAGGGCTGGCGGACGCTGCCGCGATGAGCCTGGCGACCGTGGGTGCGGACGGGTCGCCCTCGCTGCGCCTGGTCAGTCTCAAGCGCATCGACGGCGACGGGCTCGTCTTCACCACGGCGCTGTGGAGCCGCAAGGTTGGGGAGCTGCGCGCGAACCCACGCGTCGCCGCGACTTTCTACTGGCACTCGCTCGGCCGCCAGGCCCGGGTCGAGGGCCGAGCCGAGCCGGCCGCGCGCGAGCTGGCCGAGGAGCTCTTCGCCGCCCGCCCGCGCTCGCACCAGCTGCAGGCGCACGTCTCGCGCCAGGGGGAGGAGATCGAGAGCGTCGAGGTGCTGCGCGAGCGCCTCGCGGCACTCGAGGCCGAGCTGGGCGAGCGCCCGGTCCCCTGCCCCGAGGACTGGGGCGCGGTGCGGATCGTCCCCGACCGGATCGAGCTCTGGGAGGAGGCCTCGGACCGCCTCCACCGCCGCACCCTCTACACAGCCGTCGGCGACGGCTGGCGCCAAACCCTCCTCGCCCCGTAGTCTCGCCCTTCCGGTGCGCTTTATCCCCCTATATCCGAGCTAAAGCGCACCGGAAGGGGTGTGGTCAAGAGCTGGGGCGGGTGGAGAGTCAGGCCTCGAGCAGCAGCGTGACCGGGCCGTCGTTGCGGAGGGAGACCTCCATCCGGGCGCCGAAGACGCCCCTGGCGGCGCCGAGGCGCTCGCAGAAGCGCTCGTAGAGCGGCTCGGCTTCGGGGCCGGACGCCGCCTCGACGTAGCTGGGTCGGTTGCCCTTGCGGGCGTCGCCGTAGAGGGTGAACTGGCTGACGCAGAGGACCTCGCGCTCGCCCAGCGGCTCGTTCATCCGCCCCTCGGCGTCGTCGAAGACCCGCAGCGCCCGTACCTTGTCGGCGAGCCGGTCCGCCTGCCCGGCGGTGTCGCCCCGCCGCACGCCGAGCAGGACGAGCAGGCCCGGCCCGATCGCCGCCACCCGTTCGCCCTCGACCTCCACGGCGGCGTGGCTGACCCGCTGCACGAGCGCTCTCATCGCCGCTCCATCCTCGCAGCCGGGGATCGCGAGAGAATGCCCGCCGGTGAGCGATCCGGTCCAGATATTCCTGCTCTCGCTGCTGGCGATGTTCAACCCGACGCTGCTCGCCGCGGTCACCCTGATGCTGCTGCTGCCGAACCCGAAGCGGTTGATGCTCGGCTACCTGCTCGGCGCCTACACCGCCAGCATCGGCGTCGGCCTGGCGATCGTCTTTGCCCTGCACGACTCGAGCTTCGCCAGCACGAGCAGGGGGACGCTGAGCCCGCTCGAGGACGTCGTCGTCGGGGCGCTGCTGCTCCTGGTCGCGGCGGTGCTCGCCACCGATCGCGACCGGCCGCTGCGCGAGCGACGCGAACGCCGCCGCGAGCGCAAGCGTGAGCGCGACGGCAGCGAGGAAGAGGAGGAAAAGGAAGCGCTGCCGATGCGGCTGCTCGGCCGCGGCTCGCCGCGCATCGCCTTCGTCGTCGGCCTGCTGCTCAGCTTCCCCGGCGTCTCCTACCTGACCGGGCTCACCCACATCCACAAGCTCGAGCTGGCGGCGTTGCCGACGGCGCTGATCGTGATCGCCTTCTGCCTCGTCCAGCAGCTGCTGCTCGAGCTGCCGCTGGCCGGCTACTTCTTCGCCCCCGAGCGGACCGAAGGCGCGGTCAGGGACTTTCGCGCCTGGCTCGCCCGCAACGGCCGCAAGGCGGGTATCGTCGTCGCCGCCGTGCTGGGCGCTCTGGTCCTCATCCGTGGAATCGCCGGTCTGGTGAGCTGACCGTGGCCAAGTGGGGGGTGCTCGCAACGCTCGCCGCCGCCCAGTTCCTGATGGTGCTGGACCAAGCGGTGATGAACGTCGCGATCTCGCAGCTGGTCGAAGACTTCGACACGACGGTGACCACGATCCAGGCCGTGATCGCGCTCTACGCGCTGGTCATGGCGGGGCTGATGATGACCGGGGGGAAGCTGGGCGACCTGCTCGGCCGCCGCCGCGCCTTCTCGATCGGGCTCGTCATCTACGGCTGCGGCTCGGCGCTGACCGCCGCCTCCTGGAGCGTGCCGACGCTGATGCTCGGCTGGTCGATCCTCGAGGGGATCGGCGCGGCGCTGGTCCTGCCGGCCCTCTTCGCGCTCGTCGCCGGCAACTACTCCGGCGGTCAGCGGGCGATGGCCTACGGCGTGCTGGGCGGCGTCGCCGGCGCCGGCATCGCGGTCGGGCCGATCCTCGGCGGCTGGGCGACGACCGAGCTGAGCTGGCGCGTCGTCTTCATCGGCGAGGTCGTCGTCGCGCTCGGCATCCTCGCCGGCGCGCGGCTGATCCGCGAGCCCGAGCGCGAGGGCCGGGCGGAGCTCGACTGGTTCGGCGGCGTCCTCTCCGCGGCCGGACTCGCCCTCGTCGTCTTCGGCGTCCTGCAGGCGAGCAACTGGGGCTGGCTCGCCCCGCGCAGCTCGCCGCTGGAGCCCTTCGGCTTCTCGCTGACCCCGTTCGTGGTCGGCGCCGGCGGGTTGGTCCTGGCCGCGTTTGTCGCCTGGGAGCGGCGCCGCGAGCGGGTCGGTGCCGAACCCCTGGTCCACCTGGCCCTGCTGCGGATCTCCCAGCTGCGCGGCGGCGTCTCGATGTTCGTCGCCCAGAACCTGATCCTGATGGGCGTCTTCTTCACGATCCCGCTCTTCCTGCAGATCGTCCAGGGGCTCGACGCGCTGGAAACCGGCGTGCGCATGCTGCCCGCCTCGGCCGGCCTCTTCCTCACCGCGATCGCCGGCTCGGCGCTCTCCAAACGCTTCGCGCCGAAGCCGCTGGTCCGCATCGGCCTGCTCGTCGTCCTCGCCGCGATCCTGCTCCTGCTCTCGACGATCGAGCCCGAGCTCGACAACGCCCCCTTCCTCTTCGCAATGGGTGTGCTCGGGGTGGGCATGGGGCTGATCGTCTCCCAGCTCGGCAACGTCGTGCAGTCGGCGGTCGGCGACGAGGGGCGCTCGGAGGCGGGCGGCCTGCAGAGCACCGCGCAGCAGCTCGGCTCCTCGCTGGGCACGGCGCTGCTCGGTGCGATCGTGATCAGCGGCCTGATCGCCGCCTTCACCCACGACGTCGCCGCCGACCCGCGCCTCTCGGCCGGCGTCAGCCAACAGCTGGAGGTGCGGCTCAGCGCCGGCGGCAGCTTCGTCTCGGCCGAACAGGTCGCGGCGGGGGCGCGGGGTGCCGGGCTGAGCGGGGCGGAGACGGGCGCTCTGGTCGAGAACTACGAAGACGCCCAGCTGAAGGCGCTGAAGACGGCCTTCCTCTTCGCCGCCTTCCTCACCGTCGCCTCGTTCTGGAGCACGCGCCGCCTGCCCGAGCGGCTCTTTGCCGAGCTCGAGGCGGGGCCGAGCCCGCCGCCGCCCGAGCCGCTCCCGGAGGCCGCCTGAACATGCTCGACCCGCGCGCGGAAGCCCGCGCCCCCGAGGAGCGCGCCGCCGCCGGCAAGGCCGCGCGCGAGGCCGCGCCGCGGAGCGCTCACGGCGATTGGGCGCCGGCCGCGGACCGCGCCGACCCGGTCGCGCTGCTGGAAGCGCAGGCGGCGACGCGGGTGGGGCAGCTGCTGCCGCTGCGCTACGCGCGCATGCTCGCCTCGCCCTTCGCCTTCTATCGCGGCGCCGCGGCGGTGATGGCTGCCGACCTCGCCGCCACGCCGGCCAGCGGCTTCAGCGCCCAGCTCTGCGGCGACGCCCACCTCGCCAACTTCGGCGCCTTCGCCGCGCCCGACCGCACGATGGTCTTCGACGTCAACGACTTCGACGAGACGTTGCCCGGCCCCTGGGAGTGGGACGTGAAGCGGCTCGCCGCCAGCTTCTCGGTGGCGGGCCGCGACCGCGGCTTCGGCGCCCGCGAGCGCCGCCGCGTCGTCGCCGCGATGGCGGCCGAGTATCGGGCGGTGCTGCGCCGCCTCGCCGCACTCGGCAACCTCGAGGTCTGGTACACGCAGATCGACGTGCCGACGATCGCCGACCGCTGGGCGGCGGCCGCGGGGGAGGGCGAGGTCAAGGCCTTCCGCCGCAACCTCGCCAAGGCCCGGGCCAAGGACCGCATGCGGGCGCTCTCCAAGCTCACCCGCGAAGTCGACGGCCGGCTGCGGATCGTCAGCGAACCGCCGCTGATCATCCCCCTGCGCGAGCTGAGCGAGGAGTCGCCGGAGGAGATCGAGGCGCAGGTGCTGGCGATCCTCGCCGACTACCGCGAGACCCTGCCCGAGGACCGCCGCGTCCTGCTCGACAGCTACAGCTACGTCGACGCGGCGCTGAAGGTGGTTGGGGTCGGCAGCGTCGGCACCCGGGCCTGGCTCGTGCTCCTGACCGGGCGCGACGAGGGCGACCCGCTCTTCCTCCAGGTCAAGGAGGCGCAGCGCTCGGTGCTCGAGCCCTACGCCGAGCCGAGCGCCTACTCCCAGCAGGGCGAGCGCGTCGTCCAGGGGCAGCGCCTGGTCCAGGCGACCGGAGACATCATGCTCGGCTGGGTGCGGGCGGGGGGTCTGGACGGCCAGGCGCGCGACTTCTACGTGCGCCAGCTCTGGGACCAGAAGGGCTCGGCCCGGATCGATCGCATGGACCCGTCGTCGCTGACCGCCTACGCCCAGCTCTGCGGCATCACGCTCGCCCACGCCCACGCCCGTGGCGGCGACCGGATCGCGATCGCCGCCTACCTCGGCAAGGGCGACGCCTTCGACCGGGCGATGGCCGAGTTTGCCGAGCGCTACGCCGACCAGAACGAGCGCGACTACGGGGCGCTGCGGGCGGCTGCCGAGGAGGGGCGCGTCGAGGTCGCCCCGGGGGTCGATTGAGCCGGCAGTCGGGACGCTAGCGAGCCGCTCGCAGGCGCAGCAGCTTTGCCGCCGAGGCGCGCTCGCCGCCGCGATTGCGGGCGAGGACGACGAGCCGGACAGTCACCGGTCCCGCGGCGGGCCGCAGGCGCCAGTGCGAGCCGGCGACTCGCAGCGCGAGGCGGCGGGTCCTGGCGCCGAAGCGACGTCGCTGGGCGTGCCGCGCCGTCGGGCGCAGGGCGCCGAGATGCCCCGGCGCGCGGAAGCGGGCACGCGACCTGACCCGGCAGGGCTGGTTGCAGCGCACCCAGACGATCAGGCGACCGTTGCGCAGGGTGGGCCGGTAGCGCACGATGTGCACCCTGAAGTGCGGCGCCACCGGCGGTGGGGCGGAGGTGGCATCGGCTCGCACCTGCCCGGACGGCCCGCCCCCGTCCTCGCCGCCTTCCGGGGCCGGCTCGCCCGGAGAGGCGGCCGTGGCGGTCCAGCTGAAGGCGACGCTGGTCGAGGAGTCCTGCAGCGCGTTCTCGGCCGCCGCGCTCGCGCCGCTCTCCGGCAGGGTCGCGACGAATTCGTACTCGCGCGAGGCGCTCGGCGCGAGCCGGCCGAGCGAGCGCGGCTGCATCGCCGCCAGTGGCCCCGCGTAGACCGAGCGGGCGGCGGAGAGATCCTCGACCCGCAGCGCGAGGCGCTGGGAGAGGACGCCGCCGCCGGCGCCGGGAGTGTCGAGGAGGTCGTGCTCGGCGAGCGTCACGGCGATTTCCTCCTCGCCTTCGTTGCCGATCGTGACCGTGCCCCGGGCGCTGTCACCCGGACCGATGTTCGCGGCGCTGAAGACCGGCATCGCTTCGCGCGTGTTGTTGAGGCTGAAGGAACCGCTGACCGCGGTCGTGGGCGGGCCGTGCTTTGGCTCGTGGTTGCCGGCGACGGCCACCGCGGCAATCGCCGCGGCCGCGCCCAGGGCCAGTAAGACCGACAGGATCGTCCCCCGCATCGGCTCAGAAATCCCTGTCGGCGCCGCCGGACTCACCGGCCGCTGCGGTTGACGTCGGGTTGGAGGCGCGATCGGTCGGGGTCGCGGTCGGCGTCCACGACATCGTCCCGGCGCCGCCGGCGGTGGTCCGGAACGGATCGAGGACCGGCGTGGCGTTGTAGGCGCCGAACACGATCGCGATCGTGTTGCCGCTCATCGTCATCGTCGACGCGGTGCCGCTGGCGCCGAAGCGGAGTTCCCCGCCGAGCAGGCCGGCGACGTAGTCGCCGCGGCCCAGGTCGACCGTGCCCAGTGGCAGCGGCGCCGTGTCGGCCCCGTCGTAGACCTGCAGCGCGTCGTTGCCGAGCGGCAGCGCGAGCAGCCCGTTGTCGATCAGGTGGACGACGACCGGGGTGGCGCCGCCGCTCCAGCCGGCGAGGATCGTTTCCGGCTCGACCGGCTCGCTGAAGCTGAAAGTGAGCGAGTCTCCCTGCTCCGCGCGCCCGTTGGTGCCGGCGTTGGCGGTCTGCACGTCGGTTGCGGCCGGGGGCGTGTTGTCGACGCTCACCATGCCTTCGCGCCCGGCCGAGTTGAGCGCGTTGTCGGTTGCGGTGACGGCGAAGGACTTCGTCCCCTGGGCGAGCATGGCATCGGCGCTGAGCGCGGCGCTGCGGTAGCCGTAGGCGACGCCGCCGGCGCTGAAGGAGCCGGCGCTGAGCGGGATGCCCGTCGCCCCGATGGTGACGTTGTGCACGTCGGCCCTGACGGACGCGATGCCGCTGGCCGGTTTGCCGGTGTCGGCGGCGACGTTGGCGTAGACGAAGTAGCTGCCGCCCTGCTTGACGAAGCCGCTGGCGCCGCCCGCGGCCTTGCCGATCGCCACCGCTGTCACCTGGGGGGCGCGGAAGTCGTTGGCCGCGCTGACGACGTTGCCGGCGTTCTCCGCGCGGGCGGAGAACGCGGCGCAGGCCGGCGGGATCGCGACGAGCGCGGACGCGGCCAGCGCGACGAGGGTTGTCGAGATGCCCTTAGAGCGCCTCACCGATCGTCTTCTCCTCCGGCGGGCGCCAGATCTTCAGCAGCTCGTCGAGCGCCAGCAGCAGCACCGGGACGATCACCAACAGCGCCAGCCCGAGTGGGGTCCTGGTCAGCACCGCGACGTGGCCGACCCAGGGCACGGTGTAGAGGACGCGGCCGAGGCTGCCATCGGCGGCGATGCGCCAGCGCTCGACTGTGTCGTTGGCGTCGCCCTGGGTGACGAACCAGAGGTGAGAGCCGTCGCGGCGGATGCGCTTCACCCGGTGGGTGAGCTGGCGGCTCTGGTCTTCGGGGTCGCGGAAGGTGACGATGTCGCCGACCCGCGCCGCGAGCGGTGAGATCCGCTCGTCGATCACCACGTCGCCGGCGGCGATCGTCGGTTCCATGCTGCCGCTGAGCACGGTGTAGGGACGGTCGCCGAGGGCCAGCGGCCCGAAGATCGCCAGCGCCAGCACCGCGGTCGCAGCAACGACCGCGGCCACCGCGAGGCGCGGGATCACTGGTTCCTGGCCTCCCAGCGCAGGACGTGTTCGCCCGTGCTCTGGCCCTGGGCCGAGTCGGGGGCACTGGCGTCCAGGGTTGCCGTCACCCGGTAGGCGACCGAGTCGCCGGTCGTCCAGGCCGAGCTCGCGCCCGGGTTGTCGGCGACCCCGGTGGCGAAGCTATCGTGTTCGCTGGCGAAGCTGGCGAGGGTCCCTTCGAAGATCGCGCCGCCCGCGTCGGGGGTGAAGCCGGTGCAGCTGGGGAAAGTGGGGGAGCCCGTCTGCGTGCCCGGCTCGATCTTCAGGTCGACGCTGGTGCCGAGCGGGCCGATCGTGCTCGGCGTGTAGAGCCGCACCGAGGCGTCGAGGCTGCCGCTGTAGGTGACCGTGATGCAGGAGCTCTGACTGTCGCCCGGTTTCGCGCCCGTCAGCGCGTAGACGGCGGCACCGGAATCGTTGTCGGCAAGCGTCACCGAGCCGGCCGTGACCACGTTGCCGGGATTGTCGGTCTGGCTCGAGAAAGCCGAGAAGACCCCCGCCCCGGCAAGACAGGCGAGGACGCCGAGGACGACAAGCGTGCGCAGGATCTTCGATCGGGTGGTCATCAAAGCCTTTCCGGCACATTTGCGTGCCAAGTAGCTGACCATCCCTACATCGGCAGATTGCTCTAAGGCTTGAGCAGTTTAAAATTTCACAGCTAAGTTGCCCTTGGCCGCGGGCCTCGCGCCGGCGAGAGCGCGGGGAAGGTGGTCGGGCTGGGCCGTCCCGACCATTGCCGTGTGCCTCCGAAGGGCCGGATCCTGCGAGGCGCTCTTGCCCGGGCTTTAGCCCTTGCTCTTCCTGCCCTTGCTTTTCTTCGTCTTGGTGGCGCGCTCGGTCGCGCCGGTGCCGAGCTCCTTGAACGCGAGCAGGCGGCTCTTCGGCTTGCGCAGCGCCTTGAACTTGGCGCGGCGCGGTTTTCCGCGGTCGCCGAGTGGGCCGAAGGCGACGACTTCGACGCGGCCGCCCTCGGCCGCCGGGATGCCCTTGACGATCGCACGGGACCGCTTCGCTTTCACCCGCTTGGTGCGGACCGCGCCGCCGCTTGCCTCGGTGACGACCGAATAGCTCTTGGAGAACGGCACCTTCCCCCAGGAGACCGTGAGCTTGCCGCCGCGGCGGCTTACCCTGAGCTGCCTGACGCGGCCGGCCCGCGGCGGCGGTGGCGCCTTGAAGCGGTCGAGCGTCTGCAACGGCGCCGGGATCCCGCCGACTTCGACCTGGGCGGCGATCGAGCGCTTGCCGCCG
This sequence comes from Solirubrobacterales bacterium, assembly GCA_035548675.1. Taxonomy (GTDB): domain Bacteria; phylum Actinomycetota; class Thermoleophilia; order Solirubrobacterales; family 70-9; genus VRUE01. Next base: position 26,205 of record DASZSJ010000043.1, on the reverse strand, counting down.
GGCCCGAAGCCCGGCACGAAGGAGATCTTGCCCCTGCCGCCCCTGACCGTCTTCAGCAGGTTCCAGGTCGCCTTGCCGCGCTCGTAGAAGCTGACCTTCCGGCCGGTGGCGTGGCCGGCGTCGTAGTGGAGGACGAGGTGGCGGCCGCGGCCGGTGACCGAGGCCTTGACTCCCGCGTTCGGTTCGTAGCGGGTCGCCCGCACGTTGACCACCAGCGGCGAGCCGGGTGCGGGGACCACCCTGTAGGTCCCCGGCTTGGCGTTGCTGACGCCGAGCCAGACGCGGTTGAAGCGTTCGGCGGAGATTGCGCTCAGGTGCTTGCCGTGCAGCATCGTGTCCGCCTCGCTGGCGAGCCGCTCACCGTCCGGTCCGATCACGGTCACCGCCGGCGCGCCGCCGGCGCCGGTCAGCTCGACCGTCTTCGCTTTCTCCCCCCGCTTCACCCGGAAGACCAGCGGTGCGTTCGGCGCCGCCGAGACCCGAGCCCCGCGAACGTTCTCCTCCCAGAAGCGGCTCGGCTTGCAGCCGTAGCCGGCCGCACCGGCGAAGAACTCGGGAAGCTTGGCGCCGTAGAGGTAGCCGACACCCGGCGTCCAGGTCCCGTTGAGGATGTCGAAGCAGACCGAGATCCCGCGGCTGGAGATGTGGCCTTCGCCGCCAGCGCAGGCGCCGACGTGGGCGACCTTGATTCCGCCCAGCAGGCAGACCTCTCCGTGGACCACCGCGTTGAAGCGACGGCTGACGGTGTTGAGCTCGAGCGATCCGCCGGCGTTGACGACGAAGAGGTAGGTGTTCAGGTGAGCGTTGCCGCCCGCCCCGATGAAGCCCGGGTAGCTGTAGACGAGGTGGGCGCCGCCGAGCTCCAACCCGATCCCCTGCGACGGTTCGACCGACACCGTGCCGCCGACCGCGAAGGTGGTGGAGCTGAAGGTCTGGCCGGTCAGCGCGGAGACGGTGCCGCCGGCGTCTCCCGGCTTGAACGTGTACGGGTTGCCGGGGGTGGCGAAGGCGGCCAGCAGCCCGCCGTGCGCGCTGACGATTTCAGCCGCTTTCAGTTCGACGTCGCCGTCGACCACCACCGGCTTCTGGAGCTGGAAGCTGAGGCCGATCTCGTTCAGCGTCACTCCCGGGAAGATCACCGGCGGCGGCAGGAACGGATAGCCGAATTGGAGCTTGGCGCCCGCGCTGTGAAAATCGCCGGCGCAGAAGGCGACGCCATTGCGCTCGGGCGGCGGCGCCAGCTTCAGGCCGGCGCCCTGGCCGGTGTCGACCGGGACGAAGAAGACTTCTGCCGTCGCCTTCCACCACTTGCGGGAGCAGCGCTCGTCGCCGGACCCCGCGTCGTTGTAGGTGAAGTCGACGTTCGCCAGTTCGACTGGGCCGAGGAAGGCTTCGCCGAGGTGGATGTTGAGTAGGCCGAGGTAGGTGCCGCGCCGGTTGTCGGCGTTCAGCTCTACCCTGGCGGTCGGGTTGGCTCCCGCCGCCGTGGTGATCTCGTCCGGCAAAGAGACGTTGACCTTGAGCGAGGTCGAGCGGCTCTCGCCGATCTTCTGGAAGACGATGGCGACCTGGCCGTTGATCGGGAAGCCGCCGATGTCGTGGAAGGCCTGCGAGGTGTCGAACGAGAACAGGGGCAGCGATTCGTTGCCGTCGGTGAAGCGCTTGAGGCCGCTCGTCAGGTCGAGGTTGAGCGGGCCGCTCTTCTGCACCGGGATCGAGCCGAGGATGCTGCCGTCGTAGCTGATCCGCACGTTCGAGGAGACCATCCGCTGGATCGCCGGGAAGACGACCAGCGAAGCGCCGCCCAGTGGCTCGACCGTCATCCCGTTGATGTGAAGCTTCCTGTCGGTGACGAACGGTCGCTTTGCGGGGTCGGCGGCGATGCGTTTGATCGTGGTGAATTGGCCCGGGCCCCCGGGTATGAATTCCTTGCCCTCGTGTTCGACTATGAAGTTGATCTTCTCGTACTCTTCGGCGAGCGCCCGCTCGAGCGGCGGCAACGTCCCGTCGGGGTTGAGCGGGCGGAAGCACCCGGTCGCTTCCACCACGCCGAAGGTGACGGTGCTGTCGGGGACGCACTGGGTGTTTTCGTACGCCGTGGTCAGCAGGTCGATGGTCGAGCTGCTGATCGCGGACTCGGGGAACTTGGCACGGCTCGGCCCCAGCGTCGCCGCGATGTGGGTCGCGGCGCTGGCGCTGGCGCCGCCGGCGCCGATCGTCGTCGCGCTGATCATGTGGTCGCCGGGCTTGTTCAGGCTGAGGCCGACGTAGGAGGCCGATGAGGGGACGGTTAGCGCCGCCTTGCCGTCGATCTTGATTTTCGTCTCGACGACGGGGCCGCTGGTGTCGAGCTTCAGGATCGCCAGGTTCTTCACCGCGGTCAGCGCCGGCAGCTTGGCCAGGGAGACCGCGACGTTCGGGCTCGGACCGACGACCTGCGGTTGCGGACCGGGACCCGGTCCGGCGTCGGGTTCGAGCACCGGCGGCGCGGGGCCGGGAGCGGCGGCGAGGCGGGACAGCTCGGTCGACGAGAGCGCCCGGTCGTAGACGCGAACCTCATCGATCTGGCCGGGAAAGTCGAAGTTGCCGAAGCAGTTGGCCTGCGGCGGGTAGCCGTCGACGTAGAACATCGATCCGGCGATCGGGGCGGCGTAGGTGATGCCCGACGCCGGCTTGGCCGGGCCGACCTGGGCGCCGTCGACGAAGAGGCGGACGTTCGTGCCGTCGTAGGTGCCGGCGACGAGGTGCCATTTGTTGTCGAACACGGACGCGTTCGACGGGGCGTCGCTGGGAACGCCGACCCCCCCGGGGCCGGGCTGGCGTACGTAGAAGTGGAGGCCGGGGAGGGTGTTGGGCCCCGTATAGAGGGCGTACGAAGAGCCGCCGCAGGTGCCGCCGTCGTGGCCGCGGCCGGCGATGTAGCGGAGGTCGCCCGGGTTGCCGTTCTGCTTGATCCAGGCCAGCAGGGTTATTCTCTGCGGCGCCAGCAGCGGCGAGGTCACCTGCAGGTTCGTGGCGCTGGCGTTGGCCAGGTACCCGCCGAACTTGCCTTCCGCGGTGCCGAATTTCATCGCCCCCACGGCGCTGGTCAGGGCGAGGCCGTTGCCGGAGGCATCATCGGTCGATTCGGTCGGGCCCGAGGCGTGGGAGCCGTTGAGCGACCACTGCCCGAGCAGCGGCGCCGCTGCCTGCGCCGCTGGAGCCGCGAGGAGCGCGCCCAGCAGGCAGCATCCCAGAACCAGTCCCCGCAGAGTCGCAGCCACCGTCGATCGACGCATCGTTGTCGGATCCTTTTGCCCCACGCTACGTTCCGCAACGTGGTCGCACCGTAGGGTTTTGGTCCTCGCCGTCCCGACCGGCGCCCAGATGAATCTAGGATGGCCCCGTGACTGGGACGGGCCAACGCGATGCTGGAGAGCCCGCCGGCCTGTTGGAGCGCGGGCGCGAGGTGGCCGCGATCGACGACTCGCTCGGCCGGATCGGCGTCGGGGGGAACGGCGCCACGCTCCTGATCGAGGGGCCGGCCGGGATCGGGAAGACGACCCTGCTGCGCCAGTTGCGCCACCGCGCCGAGGGCCGCGACTTTCGGGTGATGGCGGCGCGGGGCTCTGAGATCGAGCGCGACTTCGGCTTCGGGGTCGTGCGCCAGCTGTTCGGGCCCCTGCTGCGCTCGCTCGGCGACGCCGAGCGGTCCCGGCTCTTCTCCGGCCCGGCGTCCCCCTCGGCGGCCATCTTCGGGATGGCCGAGGGAGCGGCACTCGAGGTCAGTGCCGCCGAGGCTTCCCTCTACGGACTCTTCTGGCTGGTCGCCGCGATCGCCGAGGCGGGGCCGGTGGTGTTCGCGATCGACGACGCGCACTGGAGCGACACCGCCTCGCTGCGCTTCGTCCAGTACATCGGGCGCCGGCTCGACGGCCTGCCGCTGCTGCTCGGGCTCGCCGCCCGCCCGAACGAAGCCGGGTCGCAGGCCGAGACCCTGCGCGAGGTCGCAGCCGACCTCGAGATGCCGACGATCGCGCCCGCGCTGCTCAGCGAGGAGGGCACCGCGGCGATCGTCCAGGCGCGCCTCGGCCGCGACCCCTCGGTCCCCTTCCAGCGGGCTTGCCACGAGGCCACCGGCGGCAATCCCCTGCTGATCGAGGAGCTCCTGGCGGAGTTGGATCCCGACCCCGCCGCGACCCCGCCCAGCTCGATCGCGGCGGTGGGCCCGAGGAGGATCGCCGCCGGGGTGCGGGAACGCGCCCGCAGCCTCGACCCGGCGGCGCCCGACGTGCTCGATGCCCTCGCCGTGCTCGGCGACGGCGCCGATCTCCGCGCTGTCGGCGCCCTCGCCGGCACCGAGCCGGAACAGACCGTCTCGATAGTCGACAAGCTGGTCGGCGCCGCGATTCTCGCCGACGACGAGGGTCGTTCCTTCGCCCATCCGGTGCTGCGGACGGCGATCCACGAAGCGATCCCGCGGGCGGCGCGGGCCGCATCGCACGCGCGGGCGGCCGGCATCCTCGTCGAGCACGGCGCCGAGGCCGAGGAGGCCGCCGCCCATGTCCTGCTCTGCGAGCCCGGCAGCTCCGGTGCCGCGCTCGCGGTGCTGGACGAGGCGGCGCGGGCCGCCGCCGCCCGCGGCGCCCCCGCGAGCGTCGCGACCTACCTCCGGCGCGCCCTCGAGGAGGGTCCCGGGGAGGCGCTCCGCGGCGAGTTGCTGCGCCGGCTCGGGCGCGCCGAGGTGGCGCTGCGCGATCCCGCTGCGATCGTCCACCTCCGGGAAGCCGGCGAGCTGGCGACGGATTCGGAGCTCGCCCTCGACATCTCGATCGAGCTGGCCGAGGTTCTCTCCCTGGCCGGCGACTGGGAGGGGTCGGGGGCGGTTATCGACGGCGCCCTGGCCCGCTTCGGCGGCAGCGAGCTTCCCGGCCTGCTCGAGCTGGAGGCGCAACGGGCCGCCTACCGCGGCTACGAGCCCGCCCGGGTCCCGGAATACGACGCCGAGCTACCGCGCCTGCTGGCGCTGGTCGAGGGTCGCGAGGACGAGGAGTCGAGCCGACTCCGCTGGGTGATCGCCGCGGTGGGCGCGATCCGCGACCTCCCTCGCGGGGAGGTCCTGCGGCTGATCTCCCCCTCGACCCAGAGCTGGGACCTGGCCCGCAACGGACGCGAGAGCTCGATGAGCCTGAGCCAGGCGATCGGGGCGCTGGTCATGGTCGACGCCCTCGACGAGGCTGAGGCGATCGCGATGGAAGTGGGAGAGGAGGGACGCAGGAGCGGCTCGGTGCTGGGGGTGGTCGTGGGGCTCGGGTTCCGGGCCGCGGTCGATGCGCGGCGTGGCCGGTTGCGGGCCTCGGTCGCGAACCTGGAGGTCGCGATCGAGACGCTCCGCGACAACGACCTGAACCTGATGGCGCTGACGACGTGCCTCCACCTCTGCGTCGACACGGTGATCGAGCGGCACGAGCTCGAGCCGGTTGCCGGTCTCGTCGAGGGTCTCGAGCTGCCGCCGGTTTTCGCCGAGACCTACAGCGGCGCCCTCCTGCACGAGGTTCGCGGCGCTCTGCGGATGACGCGGGGCGACCGTCCGGGGGCGATAGCCGAGCTGCGCGCGGCCGAGCGGATCCTGCGACCGATGGGGACCGGTCCGAGGATGGTCGGCTGGCGCTCGCGATTGGCCCTGGCGCTTCCCGGCGAGGAGCGCCGGGAGGCCCTCGAGCTGGCCGGGGAGGAACTGCGGCTGGCTGAGCTGGTCGAGTCGCCGCGGGCGATCGGCATCGCGCAGCGGGCTCGCGGGGCGCTGCTCGGCGGGGATGACGGCGTCGAGCTGTTGCGGCAGTCGGTGGCGACGTTCGGCGACGCCCCGTTCGCGCTCGAGCGCGCGCGCTCGCTGGCCGAGCTCGGCGCCGCGCTGCGCCGCGGCAACAGCCGCAGCGAGGCTCGGGACCGGCTGCGGGAGGCCGCCGACCTCGCCCAGCAGTGCGGGGCCGAGCGCCTGGAGGAAAGGATCGACGAGGAGCTGCGCGTTGCCGGCGCCAAGCCCCGCCGCCGGGCGATCTCCGGGCCGGATTCCCTGACTCCGGCCGAGCGGCGCGTCGCGACCGCGGCCGCCACCGGGGCCAGCAATCGTGAGATCGCGCAGGACCTCTTCGTCTCCCTGAGGACGGTGGAGATGCACCTCACCAACACGTACCGGAAGCTCGGCGCCTCCGCGCGATCGCAACTGGCCGCGATGCTGCTCGACGATCCCGGAGACCCGGCAGGAGAAATCCCCCCGCCAGCCGGATAGAGCGCCGGCCTTCCCGGCCGGAGCCGCACATCTCCCCTTCCGGCGAGGGCGAGCACAGGCCCGGCCGGCCTTGCAGCCCAGGCCGATCTCGGAGAGCCGAGGCGGGCTTCTCCTCGCTCTCCAGCGGTTCCGGCAGCGCCACGGCCCCAAACAACGAAAAACCCCTGCTACGGGGCTTGGCAATGCGGCTGAGAGGAGTCGAACCTCCACGGGTGTTTCCACCCACAAGGCCCTCAACCACGATGGGAGAGCCATTCTCGATGGCATTTGAAGTTGCCAAACGATCTTAGCTTCTCCTGGGTGACGCCTGGGATGCGGAAAACGGTCCGAGGAACGGTCCAACGAGCGATGGGGTCAAGCCGCTCTTCTCGCTATACTTAGCAATACGCAACAATACGGAGAGTGCACAATGGCCAGTAAACAGAGCAAGCAAGGCAAGCAGAGCGTCAGCTTTCGCTTCGACCCGATCACGGTTCGGCGCCTCAAGAACCATGCCGCCGACGCGGGCTCCGGCCAGACGGCGCTTGCCGAGCGCTACATCGAGGAGGGCATCCGCCAAGACGAGCATCCGCTGATCTACTTCCGCGAGGGGGCAGCTGGGCGTCGGCCAGCCTTGCTCGGAACCCGCCTCGACGTCGCCGAGGCGATCGAGACGATCCGCCAGAACGAGGGCTCGGTCGACGAGGCCGCCTCCTACCTCGAGATCCCGGTCGAGCAGCTGGAGGCCGCGGCGCGCTACTACGGCGAGTACACCGGCGAGGTGGACGAGCTGGCTGAGCGCTCCCGGGCCGCCAGTGAGCGCGAGCGTGAGCGCTGGCGCCGGGGCCACGAGGCTCTTGCATGAAGCTCCTGCTCGACGAGATGATCTCGCCGAAGATCGCTCGCGAGCTACGGAGTAGGGGGGACTTCGACGTCCAGGCGATCAAGGGCGACAGGCCCGACCTGGAGGCGGTCGCCGACCGCGAGATCGTCCGCCGCATCGCCACCGAGCAGCGGACCCTCGTGACCAACGACGTGCTCGACTTCCAGCTGATCCACAACCAGATGCTGGCCGCCGGCGAGGAGCACTACGGCCTGATCTTCACGAGCGACTCCACCATGCCCCGCAACAAGGCATCGATCCCGCTCTGGGTAAGGGCCCTGGAGAAAGTCTTGACTGAGCATCCAGCCGACGATGTGCTGAAGAACCGCATTCGACACCTTCCGTAAGGCGTGGCTGCCTTGACTGACGCCCATGACGCCTACAGTGGTGGGATGCGCAGGACGCAGATCTATCTTGGGGAGGGGGAGCTGGAGCTCCTCAAGCATGTCTCCTGCACTACGGGCGAATCCCGCTCGGAGCTGATCCGCCGCGCAGTCCGCGCAACCTTCGGCGGGCAGGGCAAAGACGAGAAGCTTCGTGCCCTACGGGTCAGCGCCGGTTCCTGGCGGGATCGATGCACCAGTGGCGCCGAGCATGTCGACGCCCTCCGTGGCGGCGACCTCAATGACCGCTTGACCCGGCTGGGCATCACTTAGAGCGCCGCTCGAAACCCCGGTGGCCATCCCCTCACTAGCCGCCTCTGTTGGTCACTGAATCAAAGAACTTCTATGTGTATAGGATCGCGATAACCAGCTTATTGCGGTCATTTCCGCGATATGCCATTCGCGCATTCGAGGTCGATGCCCGAGTTGAGCCTTTTCTTGAGCTTCTCGTCGCTACTTCATCGCTACGTCTCGCACAGTTTTTGGCTCTACGACTGCGCTTCCGCCGCTTGATCAGCAGCCTACGAAACCGAAGGTCACAGGTTCAAATCCTGTCGGGCGCGTTCTTGGTAGAGGTTGCTCATCAAAACGGACACGGAAGAGGGGATGTCACACTTCTCATGTGGCAGCCCCTCGAGAAGGAGTTCCTCTAGCTTCAAAGAACCGGGTGCTCCCGTTCTCGTTCTTTCCCGTAGGGAAGGGTACTCGGCGCTTTGGAATCTTCGAGGTGCAGTTTGCAAGCAGCCCTTGGGCGGTCATGCGGTCCGTCGTCGATAGCTCCTTGGAAGGTGAGCCGCTGAGGGAAGCCTTGGCCTTCCTTGAGCAGGGACGGGATTTTTACGAGGCTGCCCAAGGGCGTCCGTCTACCCACCCGCTGCTCCATTACTACGCGATGCTGAACGTTGGCAAGGCAGCGCTCCGCGTGCGCAGTGGCATCGGAAAGCTCGAGACTGCCCATCACGGCCTCCAGGACCGATCGGCTAATGCGGTTCAGCCGGACCAGGTCGACATCGCGGTGAAGGGACCCAGCTCGGATAACCCTCGGGTATTCGGGGAGCTCTTGGCGGCACTGGGTTATGGCTATCCGCAAAGCGGGGCAACATGGAAGGCCTCCGACCTGATGTCGCAAGTGGTAGTCGGTCACCGCCTTTGGCGGGAGGCGACCGGCGAAGGCGAGCGGTTCGTCCCGATCGATGATTTGAACTTCATGGAGAACAAAAAAAGAAGCAGATTTGGTTGGAGCTAAGGATCAGCAAGGAAACGCTTCGCCGCCATGACATTACCCAGAAGCGCCCTTTTTCTGAGGGCGGCCTGAAACCAGGATTTCAGCGGGTCAAGGATAGGCTCGACAGCGACGCCTATCTCTGCTTCGAGCAAGTTGCACCGGTCCACTATTCACACAGGGCGACCGAGAACGTGATGGATGTGGTCGAGATGGTCCGACCCCGGCTGTGGAGGATCGTCAGTTCGATTCCTGGCGGTTCCTACCGAAAGTATTACCTCTACCTTTCGCCCCCAGGGACGCTCAGAGTGAGCCAGTTTGCTTCCATGTGGGCGCTGCTCTTCTATCTTGGATCGGTGGTGCGTTATCGTCCGCACCGGTTCATTGATGTCATCACGAGTCCTTTCGGGCCATTCGTCGACGAGTTCATCGCCGCCCAACCAAACCAACTCCTCTACATGTTTGCCTCAGAGATGAGTCGACATGAGATTGCTAACCCTGCGATCGTTTGATCCAAGTGCTGGTCATTTGATGATCGCGAGCGGGGCGCTATTGGCTCATTGCCGAGTCAACAAATCACCCGCCGTCTTGTAGATCTCCCCCGTCATCGCCGCATGACGACGCTTGGCTCGAAGGAGATCAGTGAGATCTATACGCTGCTCAAGCACGGCAAGGAGGTCTCCTCCGTCCATCAGCAGGAGCGGGGAACGGCGGCCATTGTGCTTACCAAGCGCCGTCGGCTCGAATCCCTCGATAGCCACGAATAGCCCAAGCGTGGTGTCTGCCTTCTCGCCCACCTTTGCGCGGAATGCATCTAGTTGTTCTCGCGTAGTGGCCTGCTTTTCCCACTTAGCCTCGAGCAGGTAGTGGAACTCGTCGAGAGTAAACCCTCCATCAATCTGCTCGCCTACGATGCGGAAGTCGCCGCGGGGGGCGAGATCGAAGATGTCGAAGAGTGCTTGGAGGAACGACTCGAACTGCCGGCCTCGCGCTTGGGCGTCGTCCATCGCTAGCAGCTCGATGAAGTCGCTCTTCAATCTCTCTAGGGCTTCAGTGGTAGCCCGTTGCAGCTCCGCCTGTCGGCGATCCCGATCAATTCGTTGACGCGCCGCCTCCTCAGAGGCGAGCTGGGCCTCGTAGGGCTCGATGTACCGCTTCAGTCGCATTATGGCCCCACGTGCGGTCTCAATCCGATCCTCTGCGTCCTCGACCCAGGCCAATTGAGGGAAGTCGTCCATGTCCGCAATATCAGCCATGAGGCGCAGCAGGAGCTGGCCATGTCGATCCTGGTCGGCGGCAAGACGATCGACGAATCGCGACACCGAGTCTCGCTTATAGGCAGGGCCGAGCCAATCGATGCCGCTCAGCAGCTGCTCATTCGGGACCGCGCTCCGCAACCAGGCAAACAGATCCTTCTTCGCCCAGAACGCGGCCGTCAACGCGTCCTTGAAGGCGCTGATCGCATTGGGGGAGATCCGCTGCACTGTCACTCCTTATTCGATTGGAGCTAGGAGCCCGCGCCCAGATTCTCCTCGCTCGGATCTTTCACCCAGGGCACGGGCTCCAGATCATAGGCTGAGCGACCAAGTCGTAGACGGGACCAATATTCACCGTTGTAGTCAAGTGTTCTCAGGAGTCCTAGCTCCAGATACCATGTGGCTAGTTGCCAAGCTTGGATCTGCTCCTCGGGCTCGGGCCACTCGGGATCGTCGAGCAGTTTGGGCGGATGCACAAGGCCATTCCGCAGGTTGAACAGCACCTCGGGCCCGCCGCTGACCTTCTCGCAGCGCTGCTGTCGACGGTCCTCGAGCTCGCTCATATCCGCCGGAACAGCAGTTGGAATTTCTGCCCAGTCGAGCAGTAGACGAAGCATTCCGTCCGGGCCGAGCTTGCGACGTTCGTCGCCGGTTCGCATCACCCCCTCCCGCTGAAGCACGGCCCACGAGAGCAATTCGAGGCCAGAGCAAGCGATGGGGATTTTGACGTCGAGAAGGATGTTGTCATTTGCCGCCAACGAATAACCAATTGCACGGTCGATGATCTCAACCATCGCTTCATCAGAATCGAAGGCGGAGATTCCGGAACCCAACATCGGCAGCGCCTCTCCGATCTGAGGCTCTGGGCACCATCTGATTGGGGCTCGCTGCGGATTAATACGGGGTGGTGCCCAGTACGACCAAACGACCTTGTCGCTGTGGTCGAGGCCGGCCACCGCACCCGCGCCGACTTCACGGTTTGCGATGAAGCTGAGCAACAGGAAAAGGTGTCGGTCGAGCCTTTCGACATCGCTTAGATCCATCTCGTCCGCCTTAGGCTCGGCCTTGACCAAGGCGCAGAAAGCATCGATCTCGCTATTGCCTGGAACGAGTGTCAGATTCCAGGCTGGTAGTTCGAAGTCGATCTGCGATTGCCCGGCATTGCCGAGAAAGCCTCCCCGTGAAGGCCTGGCTTCCAAAGCGCCGCCGAAATGGAAGAGGAGGTGGGTGACAGTCTCAAGTCGTCCGGCAATGATTGGGTTGATCGGAAACGTCCCTTCGCTTCCCTTGTGCTCGGGACGCTCGGTCGTCGGCGGTTGCAGCGAGGAACCGCTTGGGACCGTCATGGCGCGGTCCGGACGTTGTCGATCATCAGTGAAGAAGAGATTGGTCGACGCCGGCCCAGGGACCCAGACGTTTAGGGCTACCTGTGGTTCAAGGCGAAGCTCTACGCGACCGTTCGCCCGCAGCACATCTTCGCCGACGTCAATGTCCAAGTCGCCTTCATAAAGAGGGATCGTTCCATCCATGAGTGGGCGATAGATCGGATGGATCGACTCCCGGCTCACCGGCTGCTTGTGATTGCCGTCACTGGGACTCCGGACGGGTTGCGCAGCGTTGTCAGCTTCCTGCATCATCGTGTCTGAATCCTGATTTAGAGGACGAATCCCACGCTGTGTCGAGCGCGAGTTACTGCCACGTAGAGCTTCTCTGGGGCACTCAGCTTGCTGGCATTCCCATCGGTAAGAAAGTTCCGCATCGGTTTGGTCGGAAAGATCAGAACTCGCTCATAGGTGCTTCCCTTTGAAACGCCGATGTTGATGGCCTCTAAGCCCTGCGTGTTTGCATTGCGGTTCCAGCGCAGGATCGTGGGTCGGTACGCCTTGACGTAGGCGGGTAGCTCGGCAACCGATATCAAGTGGATTCCATCTTGCCCGTGCACCGGCTCGCCGATGGACTCAAGGGGCTCGAACTCGGGAAAGATCGACGATGCGAGCTCGCAGATGCGACTGTTGCAGCGATCGCTAGTTGAGCGTATCTCACAGTCACAGATGTCACTTCGTTTCTTGAGCCAGTCGAGGAATCCCTTGCCCTGATATTTCTTGTTCTTCGATGAGGTGTTGGTCGACAGGGTGTGCTGGCGAGGATCACCGACGATGGTGATCGCGATCCTTGACTTAAGAAGGAGGTCAAGAAGATCGAGGTCAAAGCCAACCAGATCTTGGACCTCATCGATAAAGATCTGGTCGAAGAGCTGCTCCAAGCGACCAACGACTGAGCCACCAGAGTTCTCGTTAGCTAGGCAGGCGAAGTCGGAGACTCCATTTCGGTAAATGTCGCGATTTGAGTCAAGAAAATACTTCTCTGGGTCAGACTTCTGCACATACATGCCATGTTTTCCCTTGAAGTTGAGACCACGGATGAAGTCGATCTCTCCTAGAACCGAGCATTGATACGGACGGATGGCATGGTTGATCAGGAATGAGAACCAGGTCATCACCGTGAGATGGGACGGGATCACTCTGACCCGGGCTTCGATTCGCCTTGCGATCTGAGCGAGGTTTTCCTGGGTATAGGTGGTGATTAGGGTCCGTTTGCCGGGGTCTTCGAGAGCGCGCTCGATAACCGTCTCGGTCTTGCGCGAGCCGGCCGCGGCGATAATCGCCAGGTTCTTAGGCAACCGCCGCCTCGATATAAGACGGCATCGCGATCTTCTTTTTGGCCTCCAGAATTTGGAGCGCACAAGTCGTCTTGTTGTCCCTCATGTAGCTCTCCAGCGCCTCCTTAGTCTTGTAGTCCTTCTCGAAGATCTCGTTCAAGGCGCCGAGGCCGTTCGCGTTTAGCAGCTGTGGCTCAAGCGTTGGCCCTTGGTCAGGGTCAGAGACGTGCAGTGAGATTTCTTCGGTTTGCTCGTAAGGGGCATAGCGCTCCTCCACTTCAGCCACCGTCTTGCCATCGTTGTCGAGAACTACTTGGACCCGCTTTCCGAGCGGCTTGGCGATCTCAAGAAAGCGAGCGGCAGAGAGACCGCGAACGCTGATTACGTCAACACCCTCTTCAATTGGCAGCTTGCCGTGGGCGTCCCGATATGCCCGTTGGATGACGAGCTCATCAGAGGGGCCCTCGACCAAGATGACCCGCTTGGCAAGGACTACCCTGAGAGTGTCGTAGCCGGGGAGCTTCTTGAAGTAGGCGAGCGTGGAAGGGTCTAGATTGGTCAGCCGGAAAGGCTTGGCATTGTCGCCTAGGAGGGCGAGATTGTCGAGGCCAAGCTTGTTGATGACGAATGAACTGTGAGTGCTGAGAAATACCTGCCTACCGTCGCATCGCTCCCGAATCTTCTCGACGAGTACATTCAGGGAGGCCGGGGATTGGTGGTTCTCGGGCTCCTCGATAAGGACGACATGGGTCTTGTCCAAGCTTTTGTAGAGCGCTAGAAGGATCTTCAGCATGCTCTGACCACCACCGCCGATGAACTGCAGCGGCAGGTCGTCGAGATGAGGTACCAAGCTGCTTTCCCATGAAGCCCCCTGGGAAACGTCAATCGAGAGCGACAAGTTCTTGTTGGTGACCTCTTTCTGGGTTTCCCCCAGCTTCTCGTTGATCGCCGCAATCGCGGGATCCTCGGAGAATGCCTCGCGAAGGCTGCGATAAACCCGGCTGAGCTCAACTCGATCGCTTGCCTCAAGTTGCTCATCGATCGTCTTTTGCAGGTAGTAATCGGCACCCGCATGAAGGCGTAGGGCGGATGCGTCAATCAAGGACGCATTCACGGGGACTGAGCGACGCACGATCGAGTTGCCGCCAAAGGTGATCCATTCCGTGTCGAAGTACTCGGTCGGAACTAGGGTCACTGGTCCATCGCCTTCGATGAACTTCCTGTACTCGGCCGAGTAGTTGAGGTTGAATGCTGAGCGGACTCGTAGGCCCGGAGCATTCTCTTTTAGATGGTTGTTTTCGCCCTTGAGATCTGCAAACTCGTCGCGATCATCGAGGAAAAGCTCGATCAGGATCTCGGGCGGCGGTGCCGCTTGCTCACCGGCCGCAAGCGCCGCGACGTATGCGTTCTTGGCGTCCTGGTTAATTAGGTGGGGTGAGAGCTCATAGGCAAACGGTCGACCCCTAAAGCGCAAAGTAAGGGCCAGATTGATCGCCTCGAGAAGCGTGGTCTTCCCGATGTCGTTGGCGCCCACGATGATGTTGAGGCCGTCGCGGAAATCGAGATCGAACTCGCGAAATGCACGAAAGTTCTCTATATGAATCTTGGCCAGCAATCGACCCCCATGCCTCACCCGTGCCCACTAGTTGAAGAAGCGCGCTTGCCTTCGCGCCATTCGACGGGAATCACCCTAGCGTTATCTGGGTACTAGCGGGATCGAAATGAAGCTCCAGACGGTCGAAAATTTCGGCGGATTCGATTTCTGGGCGGAAGCTAGTCTTGGGATATGGCGAAAAGGACGATGGCTTCGGGCGGGCGAGGCAGGAAGTCGGCGCGGGCAGACGTGGCACGCAACGGGGCGAACGACCTGGCCTTGACGGTCGTAAGCGAGCGGCAGGCCTGGTTCACGACGGAGACGCTGGCTGCTTATCTACAGGTCTCCGACAGGTTGGTGCGCAATTGGGTCAACGACGGGCTCCTGGTCTCCTACAAGATCGGTGGCTCTCGTCGCCTTGATCCCGCCGATGTCGATGCCTTCGTGGCCCAATTTCGGGACGAGCGCAAGCCGAAGCGGTGAGTTAGGCCGTATGGCTCGAGAGATCAACGCCTGAGAATGCCTTGCCGACGAGCTCTCGCTCGTCGTTGTTGGGTTCGTAGTCGGTGTAAATCTGCGTCGTCTTCAGGTCGGCGTACCCCATCCACTCCTGCAGCTTGCGAGGGGCGGCGCCCTCGGCGGCCATCCTGGTTCCGAAGGTGTGACGAAGGTCGTGGAAGCGAATCGGTCGCACGCCGGCGGCGGAGAGGGCCTTCTTGAATCGCCTGACCAGATCGGAATGGTCGAGCACGGTGCCCTTCTCGGGGTGGGCGAAAACGAGGTCGTCGTCTGCTTGATACGCGGAGCGCTCGAAATGGCCGCGTAGCTCGTCGGCCACTTGATCGGCGAGGGGAACCGAGCGGGATCCGCGGCGGGACTTGGGCGTCACCCAGTGGCCGCGCACGTAGTTGCGACGGACTCGGACTCTGCCTGCCGACCAGTCGACGTCGCGCCAGCGCAGAGCGAGCAGCTCGCCCTGACGCAGACCCGTCATCGCTGCGGTCAGAAACAGGGCGTGGTCAATTGGCCCGAACGGTTTGGCGTTCAAATCGACTGCGCGGAGAAGGGCAGTCAGCTCTGTTTGGTCCAGAAAGCGGATATCCGTGCTTGGCTTCACGACCGGCGGATCGACGAGCTCACACGGGTTCTCACGGCACCACCGTTTCCTCTTGCCGAAGACAAAGATCTGGTTGAGGAGCTTGAACGCGTTAGCGATCGTCTTGGGTGCCTTGCCGTCTCGGCGCATCCTTGCCAGGAATGCTTCGACCTGATCCGAGCTGACGTTTTGTAGCTGGAGACCCCCGAGCGGGGGCCGCCGAAGATGCGTTCGAAGGGCCGAGTCATAGGTGCTGCGGGTGGTTGGCTTCAGGCCCTTCACCGCGAGGTGCTGGAGCAGAAGATCGCCCGCTTCGCTGACGGTGATCTCGGCGCCGGCGTACTTGGGCTGCTCGCTCTCGATCAGCTTTCGCAGCGCTCGCTCGGCTTCACGGCGAGTCAGGCCCTCTTCGCCGCCGCGAGTCCGGATCGCACCGATCTTGCGGTTGGGACGGCTGACTCCGTTGTGCCAGCGGCCGTACCACCATTGCCGTCCGTGGGCGTCGGCGCGGCAATAGAGCGTGCCGGTGCCATAGCTGCGCCGATCAGAGCTCATGACGGCTCTCCCGCCTCGGCGTTCCATTGACCTCGCGCTGGTCCTCGATCCAGCGATCGATGTCGCCCTCGGCGAAGCGCCGGTAGCGACCGCAGCGCACCGAGGGCAGGGCCCCACAGCGGGCGGCGCGATAGACCCAGCTACTCGGCACGCCCAATCGCTCGGCGACGTAGTCGGCATCTCGCAGACGTTCGGTCATATCCCGTACACGGATGAGCGCGGTAGCGCGCCACTCTTTCTTGCCTGCGCCGCATGGCGAAAGGCGCTCGTCTCCCCAATTGGTCCGAGAACGGTCCGAAGGAAGCTCCTGGGCAGCGCGACCGCGCCGCTGATTGCGGCGCGGAAATCGCTGATTTCCAGGGGCTTGGTAATGCGGCTGAATGGAGTCGAACCATCACGGGTGTTTCCACCCACAAGGCCCTCAACCTTGCGCGTCTACCAGTTCCGCCACAGCCGCTTGAGGGGCGACGATTCTAGATGGTTGGCGGATCCGGGGCTTTCGGTTGCGGGCATCCGGGTGGGGCGGTATGGTTGCGAACAAGTGTTCGAACGAGTTGATACCCGGTATGGCGTAGAGGGGAGTGGGGCGTGGAGCTGGATCTGACCAAACGGCAGAAGGAGATCTTCGACTTCATTCGTCGCTATGCGGCGAAGACGGGTTATCCGCCGACGGTGCGGGAGATCGGCAAAGCGGTTGGGCTGCACTCGTCCTCGACCGTGCACGCGCACCTTGCCAACCTGGAGAAGATTGGGCTGCTCAAACGCGATCCCTCGAAGCCGCGTGCGATCGAGCTGCTCTTCGACAAGGCGAAGAAGACGATCATGCCGGCCAACGGCCTGCCCTTGGTCGGCCACGTTGCAGCCGGCGAGCCGATCGTCGCCGAAGAGAACGTCGAGGAATACATCGAAGTGCCCGACGTGATCGGTGGCGAGGACGGCGACTACATCCTCAAGGTGCGCGGCGAGTCGATGATCGAAGCCGGCATCTTCGAGGGCGACTACGTTGTCGTGCGGCCGGCCGACGATGCGGTCAACGGCGAGATCGTCGTCGCTCTGATCGGCGACGAGGCGACCGTCAAGCGCTACTTCCGCGAAGACGACCACGTCCGCCTGCAGCCCGAGAACGAGACGATGGAGCCGATCCGCACGACGGAAGCGACCGTCCTCGGCAAGGTCGTTGGGGTTTTCAGGAAGATCTAGCCGCGATTCGGACGGCGGCCCGGCGCCAGCCGCCGGGCGCTCACCTCGGCCACTTTCCGGCCTGGATGAGCCTCTTGTAGCGGCGCTGTTTGCGCTGGGCATCGCGCATCACCCAGGGCAGCAGGCGCAGGGCGAGGCGGGGGAAGAGGTCGAAGAGGCGCAGTAGGGGACCACGCCAGCGGGGCAGGATCAGGATCGGCCGGGGTCGTTCGGTCAGCTTGCCCACCTCGCGCGCCACCTGCTCGGCGGTGAGCAGGTGGCCGGAGAAAGAGCCCGCGGCGTCGGGGTCCTCGAGCTTGTCCTCGAGCATCGGGGTCCAGATGCCGTCCGGGCAGACGGCGGAGAGCTCCACCCCCTCGATGCCGGAGCAGCGCAGGTCGAAGAGGGTGCCGAGGGTGAAGGCCATCGCCGCGTGCTTGCTGGCCGAGTAGTCGACCTCGCCCGGAGCGGCGACGATCCCGGCCAGGGAGACGACGTTGATCACGTGGCCGCGACCGCTGGCGAGCATCTGGCCAAGTGCCGCGACGGTGCCGTTCATCGTCCCCAGCGCGTTGACCTCGAGCATCGCGCGGCGGGTCGCCTCGTCCTGCTCCCAGGAGGCGCCGGTGGCGAGCACACCGGCGTTATTGACCCAGATGTCCAGTCCGCCGCCCCGTGCGACCTCGTCGGCGAGAGCCCGGCAGGCCCCCTCGTCGCGCACGTCGAGGCCCGCGGAGCGGCCGCCCGAGCCGATCTCCGCCGCCGTCTGCGCGGCCGCTCCAGGATCGACGTCGGTGACGTGGACGAGGTAACCGCGACCGGCGAGCTCGAGGGCGATCGCGCGGCCGAGGCCGCCGCCCGCTCCGGTGACGACAGCCGTTGGCATCGAGCCAGGATATTCGATGCATTTGCCTCGAACTCGGCAGCGCCGCGCTACCATCGCTGGGCGGGCCGAGCGACCGCGGGGGGAGAGAAAACCCCTCGAGGAAAGTCCGGACACCACAGGGCGAGGGCGGTGGGTAACGCCCACCCGGGGAAACCCGCGGGACAGTGCCACAGAAATACACGGCCGATGGCGCGACCACACGTGAGTCGCGTACAGGCAAAGGTGAAATGGTGCGGTAAGAGCGCACCGGCGTCGCGGTGACGCGGCGGCCAGGCAAACCCCGCCCGGTGCAAGGCCAAGCAGGACCGTCGACCCTGCCCGGCGAGGTCCAGGTAGGCCGCAGGCCGCTTCGGCGGCCCCCGGGGCTCAGGCTCCGGTGAGACAGATGGTCGCTCCCGACAGGATCCGGCTTACAGGCCCGCTAACGAAAAGGCCCCCGTAAGGGGGCCTTTTTCAAGCCTTCTGCAAATTCTGTCTTAGCGTTTGCTAATCTGCCGCCAACTTCCGCTGAGTCCTCGCCCACATACCGCGAGGAACGGGGGACCCAGACAGTTGGGGCGAATCGCCGGCATCTGCCGCGTAGCGCAGCTCTTTCAGCGCGAGCCCGTCAGCTAACCCCGTAAGCGTCGCAAAGAGCTATGAAGGCTGACCAGAACCGCCACGGGCGGAAAGACCGTTCACGAGGGCGCGCTTTGCGCGCCAACAGCCGCCGGCGCCTGCGCCGGCTCTCCCTGGCAACCGCGATTCTCGCGCTCTCCCTGGCTCCCTCCGCCGCCCAAGCGCAGACCGGCGGCGCCAGCGCACCGCTGCCCGCGAGCGCCGCCGCCGCGTCCCCCGGTGTCGTCTTCAGCAGCCCGATGCGCAGCGCCGGAGCCACCTGGTACGGGCCGGGCCTGTACGGCAACGGCACCGCCTGCGGGCAGACGCTGCGTCCGCGCACGATCGGGGTCGCCCATCGCACCCTGCCCTGCGGTACCGCGGTCAAGCTCTCCTACCACGGGCAGTGGCTGGTCACCAGGGTGATCGACCGCGGCCCCTACACGCCGGGCAACGACTTCGACCTCACTAACGGCGCCCGCCTCGCCCTCGGCTTCGAAGGCGTGGGCCGCGTTCGCTACGCGGTCGCACTCGCTCCCTCCGTCCGCCGCGACTAAGCAGGATTTCGCGGTTTGATGGTAAATCTGCCCCGGAACGGGCAGGTTTCCAACGAGAGGAGCACGAACGAATGTCGAGGTCTTTGCAGGCGGCCGTCTTCACCGGACTGCTGGTTCTCCTTGCCGCCTTCGCCGGCAGTGCCGGCGCCGCCCCGGAAGAAAGGCAGCACACGACCGTCGTACTCGGCAACACCGCGACGATGCCCGACCCCTCCTGTCCGGAGTCGCCCTGCCAGGCGGTTGGCAGCGTCACCGGCTTCCAGGTCAGCACCAGCCAGGGCTCGCTGCCCTTCCGCGTGCGCCGCGACGGCAAGATCAAGTCCTGGACGCTGACCCTCTCGCAGCCGACCAGCAGCCAGCGCGCCTTCTTCAACGGCTTCTTCGGCACGCCGCCCGAGGCGCGCCTGGCGATCCTGCGTCGCATCGCCGGCACCAACCCGCCCCGCTACGCGCTGCGCGCCCAGGGCTCGGTTCACGTGCTCAGCCCCTACCTCGGCCAGACCGTCAAATTCGGCGCCTCGCTGCGGGTCAAAACGGGTGACATCGTCGGCATCACCGTGCTCACCTGGGCTCCCGCCTTCGCCCAGGGCCTCTCCGAGGACAACGCCTGGCGCGCCAGCCGCGAAGCCGGCAAGTGCGTCAACTCCAACGACGTCCGCCAGGGCGAAGCGCAGGAGAAGGTCGGCACCCGAGCCGAATACGGCTGCCGCTACTCGACGGCCCGCCTGCTCTACACCGTCACGGTCGTGGAGGACTAACGAGCTTCAGCCGGGGCTCGGGTTCTTACCTGGGCCTGGAAAAGGGTCCGGGCGCCCCTCCCAAAACACTCAAGCGCGGCACCCGCCGCGCGTTTTGGGAGGGGCGGCCGGACCCTCCTACGCTACGGAGGGAAGAACCCGCGGGCCGCTCTGGTCTTTCGGCAACTCCGCGGCGCCAGCGATCAGGCTCTGGAACTCGTTGAGCGCCAGGTGCGCGACCGCCTCCAGCAGCTCCTCGTCGCTCCAGCCGATCTCCCGCGCCTCCTCGTGGAGGTGGAGCGGGGGGTGGCCGTTCTGCTCGAGGGCGCTGTGCAGGTACTCGAGCAGCGCCGCCTCTTTGGGGTCGTTGGAGGTGAAGCTCCTCGCCCGCGAGACCTCGTCGAGGCCGAGGCCGGCGCTGCGCGCCGACTTCGCGTGCTGGGCGATGCTGTAGGTGTCGTCGCGATACTCGGCGACCGCCAAGGCGATCCGCTCGCGGGTCGCCCGCGGCAGCACGCCAGCGCGAAGCTCCGATCGCATCCGCGTGTAGGCGCGCAATACAGCCGGAGAACCGGCGAGCACGCCCACGAACTTTGTAACCGCGCCACCCGTGGCCTGGATCGTTTTGATCAGGGGGGCGCTCTCGTCAGGTGCCGTCAACTCGTCGTGGATCTGGAACCTGCTGACATCTGTTTTTACTGTCACTTGCATCCGCCTCCGGCTCTGGTCGGGGGATTCCGCTTTACAGAGCCCTTAAGTGGCCTTTACTTTACTTTCAGCCAGCTACTTACGTCTCGTAAGTTATACCTGCTTTTCGCCAGCCCCGCAAGCCGGCCCCTGGCCCCTTCGCGTTTCCTTAAAAGTCGCCGACGACCCCGCGTGGTGGGCACCGGTCCTGTACCCCGAATACGGCCATCTCAACCCCTGCGGTTCACCGTCGCCCCGCTTCGCCTATCGTTGCCCGCTCGAAGCGGACAGCGCGAGCCCAGGAGGCAGGTAGATGGCAGACCAACCGAAGAGTCCCGCCGACGTCGCCCAGATCGTCAAGGACGCCGACGTCCGCTTCGTCCGCCTCTGGTTCACCGATGTGCTGGGCCAGTTGAAGAGCTTCTCGATCAACGCCGCCGAGCTCGAGGACGCCTTCGAGGGCGGCATGGGCTTCGACGGCTCCTCGATCACCGGCTTCAACCCGATCGAGGAGTCCGACATGATCGCGATGCCCGATCCCTCGACCTTCGCCCTGATCCCCTGGCGGCCGGAGGGCGAAAACGCGGTGGCGCGGATGTTCTGCGACATCCAGGTGCCGGGAGGCGACCCCTATGAGGGGGACCCGCGCTGGATCATGAAACGCGCCCTGAAAAGGGCCGAGGACATGGGCTTCGACGCTTTCAACATCGGCCCCGAGCTCGAGTTCTTCTATTTCCGCTCGGCCAAACCCGAGGGCGGCGTGCCGGAAGTGCTCGACGAGGGCGGCTACTTCGACCTGACCACGCTCGACGCCGGCTCGGACGTGCGCCGCGACACCGTGCTCGCCCTGGAGAAGATGGGCATCCACGTCGAGTACACCCACCACGAGGTCGGCCCCTCCCAGCACGAGGTCGACATGCGCTACAAGGACGCGCTGGCGATGGCCGACGACTGCATGACCTACCGCATCGTGGTCAAGGAGTACGCGATGAAATACGGCTGGCACGCGACCTTCATGCCGAAGCCCCTCTTCGGCGAGAACGGCTCGGGCATGCACGTGCACCAGTCACTTCAAAAGGACGGGGTGAACGCCTTCTTCGACCCCGAGGACCAGTACTACCTCTCGCCGACGGCGAAGGCCTTCATCGCCGGCCAGCTCAAGCACGCGCGCGAGATCTCGCCGCTCTTCGCCCAGTGGGTCAACTCCTACAAGCGCCTTGTGCCCGGCTACGAGGCGCCGGTCTACCTGGCCTGGTCGCGCCGCAACCGCTCAGCGCTGATCCGGGTGCCGCTCTACCACCCCGGCAAGGAGGGGGCGACCCGGGCCGAGCTGCGCTGCCCCGACCCCGCCTGCAACCCCTACCTCTGCTTCGCTGGCATGCTGCAGGCCGGCCTGGAGGGGATCGAGAAGGGCTACGAGCTGCCCGAGCCGATGGAGCAGAACCTCTACCACCTCTCGGCGGAGGAGCTCTCCCATCAAGGGATCGAGCAGCTGCCGGCGACGCTGGGCGAGGCGATCGAGGTCGCGGCCGAGTCGGAGCTGGTCCTGCGCACGCTCGGCGAGCACACCTTCCGCCGCTTCATCGAGATCAAGCGCCAGGAGTGGGACGAGTACCGCGTCCAGGTCACTCCGTTTGAGATCGAACAGTTCCTGCCGGTTCTGTAGCGGGCTCGCTGCCACCAGCTCCGCCACGCGACAGGGCTGACGGCCACCAGAAGCTGTCGCCGAGCCTCAGCGCGATCGCGGGGACGAGGACGCTGCGGACGAGGAAGGTGTCGAGCAGGACGCCGAAGGCGACGACGAAGCCGAGCTCGGTGAGGAAGGTGAGGGGCAGCACCGCGAGCACCGAGAAGGTGCCGGCGAGGACGATGCCGGCGCTGGTGATGACCGCGCCGGTGACCGCCAGCGCGCGCAGGATCCCCGCCCGTGAGCCGTGCTGGATCGTCTCCTCGCGGGCACGGGCGATCAGGAAGATGTTGTAGTCGACGCCGAGCGCGACGAGGAAGACGAAGGCGAAGAGCGGCAGCGAGGGGTCCGAGCCGGGGAAGTCGAAGATGAATTCGAAGGCGAAGTAACCGACGCCGAGCGCTGCCAGGAAGCTGAGGATCACGGTGCCGATCAGGACCAGCGGTGCGGTGACCGCGCGCAGCAGGCCGACCAGGATCAGGAAGACGACGAGCAGGATGATCGGCGGGATCACGGTCGAGTCCCAGCCGGCCGCGTCGCGGACGTCGAATTCGACCGCGGTGGGGCCGCCGATCAGGGTTTCGGGCGAGGTCCCGTGGGCTGCTTCTCGGATCGGCTCGATTAGGTCAAATGCCTCGGTCGAGTAGGGATTGGGCACGAGTGTCGCCTGCACCAGGATGCCGGGCGCGCCCTCCGCCACCGGTGCTGAGACCGACTCGACCCCTTCGACGCCGGCGACCGCGGCGCGCACTGCGGGTACTTCGGAGCGCTCGGGCACGACGACGTCGGTCAGCGCCGTGGTGCCGGCGGCGAAGCTCTTGTTGAGCAGCTTCTGGCCTTCGACCGATTCGACTTCGCTGCGGTAGGTGTCTTCGCTGGTCAGTTCGGTGGAGAAGAAGGCGAGGCCGCAGCAGAAGACGAGCAGGACGGCGATCGAGCCCGCGATCACACGGCTGGGAGCGGCCGCGACGCGGTCCCCGACCCGCTTCCAGAAGCCGTGGGTGGCGTCGGCCGCGTGCTCGAGCCGGTGGCGGCGGATCTCATACGGGGTGAAGAGGGCGCGGTCGAGCGGGCCGACGATCAGCGAGGGGATCCGCCTGCGGCTGATCACGCGCAGCAGCCAGTTGAGCAGGACGAGGGCGAGGACGGGCGGGAAGATGATCACGAGGCTGGCGAGGAAGACCCGGATGAAGGCGCCGGCGCCCGAGCCCTCGACGATCTTGCGCCGCGCCCGCTCGGAGACCGCCACCTGGCTGGGCGCGGTCTGCGGCGTGTGCGGGACGAAGGGCCAGAAGGCGCGGCGGCCGAAGATCGTCAGCAGGGCCGGCAGCAGGGTCAGCATCGAGAGCGCCGCGCAGGCGATCCCCATCGCCGCGATCGGGCCGAGGCCGGCGGTGCCGTTGACCTTGGCGATCGTCAGGCAGAAGAGCGCCGCGATCACGGTCGCGGCGGAGGCGAAGATTGCCGGTCCGGCGGAAGCCAGGGCGGTGCGCATAGCCTCGTGCTTGTCGACCGTGCGGTGCAGCTCCTCGCGGTAGCGGGCGACCAGCAGCAGCGCGTAATCGGTGCCGGCGCCGAGCACCAGCACCGACATGATCGAGCTCGACTGGCCGTTGACGGTGACGCCGAGCTCGGTCAGGCCGTAGCCGAGCGAGCGCGAGAGCGTCTCGGCGAAGAGCACCGACGCCAGCGGGATGAGGAAGAACATCGGCGAGCGGTAGATGACGATCAGCAGGAAGATCACCAGGCTGACCGCGGCCAGCAGCAGGGTGCCGTTGATGCCTTCGAAGACTTCGATCGCGTCGGCGGAGAAGCCGGCACCGCCGGTGATCTTCGCTTCCAGGCCGCTGTCCTCGGCGGGCAGCTGGTCGCGCCAGAACTTGACCGGGTCGACGATCCGTTCGCCCTCGCCGTTGCCCTTGATGTAGGCGGTGACGATCGCCGCCTTGCCGTCGGGCGAGCAGACCGGGCCGACGAAGGGCGCGTAATCGGCCGGCTGGCCGGGGACGGCGGCGGTCGCCCCGTCGCAGCCGGAAGGGCTGCCCGGGGGCGGGCCGGCGGGCGCCCGCGAGCCCGGCCGCCGGCCGCCGGCCGCCGCGGTTTCGCCGTCGGGGACGACGCCGGGGAAGCGCTTGGAGGCCATCTTGCCGACGTCGTCTTCGATCGTGGCGAAGTCGGCCGGGGTGAGGCCCGAGTCGCGACGGAAGACGATCACCGCGGGGGCGATTTCGCCGTTCTGCAGCGACTCGGTGGCGTGCAGGGCGGCGGTCGATTCGGCGCTGCCCGGCAGGTAGGAGGTCGCCTCGTTGCTTTCGGCGTCTTCGAACTTGGCCGGCAGGTTGGCCGGGCCGGCGGCGATGAAGATCGCCACGAACCAGACCGCGAAGACGACCCACTTCGAGCGGCGACCGGCGGCGAAGGTGAAGAGAGAGCCTCGCACTGGGTCCCGCATCTGTATCAAACGGTTCCGGCGCGCGGGGAGCGCTTAGAGCAAGGCGTCCAGGGCAGCGGGGTCGGTGACCGGCTGCTTGCAGGCGAAGCTTTCGCAGACGTAGGCAGTGGGCTCGCCGCCGAGCGCGGTTCGGTGGGCGAGCAGGTTGGGGGTCTCGCTGCCCTCGGCGCCACCGGCGAGGACTAGATGGGGGCGGAATCTTGTCCGGACCGTTGCCGCGAGATCGGACAGGTCCTCACCGACCAGCGCCACCTCCTTGGTCGGCGCCAGGGCGAAGTCGATCGCCTGCAGCAGGTGGGCGAAGGCCTCGGGGCGCCTGGCGGCGGGGGCAGCGAAGAGCCGCAGGACGCCCTCGGCGGCCTGGTTGTGGGAGCGCTCGCCGGTGAGGGCGCCGAGGCGGAGCAGGCCGAGGGCCGCGGCCGAGTTGCCCGAGGGGATCGGGTGGTCGCCGATCTCCTTGCGGCGCGCGATCAGCGCTTCGTGGTCGTCGGCGGTGGAGAAGAAGCCGCCGCGCTCGGGATCGGCGAAGCGGTCGAGCATGGTCCCGGCGAGCTCGCGAGCGCGTTCGAACCACTCGACCTCGAGGCCCGCTTCGTAGAGGGTGAGCAGCGCTTCGAGCAGGAAAGCGTGGTCCTCGAGGTAGGCGCCCAGGTGAGCGCGGCCGTCCTTGTAGGTGCGCAGCAGCCTGCCCTCGCCGTCGCGCAGCTCGCCCCAGACGAACTCAGCGCAGGAGCGGGCCGCGTCGAGGTAGTCGTCGCGACTGAGCACGGCGCCGGCCTCGGCCAAGGCGGCGATCATCAGTGCGTTCCAGGAGGTGAGCCGCTTGTCGTCGAGCCCCGGCCAGACCCGCTCCGTCCGTGCTTCGTAGAGCGCCTCGCGCATCTCGGCGAGCCCCTCGGGCTCAGGCGCGTCTACCCCGTCGGCCAGATGCAGGATGTTCCGCCCCTCGAAGTTCCCCTGGTCCGTGACCCCGTGGAACTGCATCAAATTCTCTACCTGCTGGGGTGAGAATTTGATGCAGTTCGTTGGGCCTGCGGATTCGGCCGGGCCTGCGGATTCGACGAGGGCGGCGCGGATCTCGTCGGGGGTCCAGGTGTAGAAGCGGCCCTCCTCGCCCTCGGAGTCGGCGTCTAGGGCGGAGTAGAAGCCGCCCTCGGGGCCGCGCATCTCGCGCAGGGCCCAGTCGAGGGTCTCCTCGCAGACGCGCCGGTAGCGCCCGTGGCCGAAGACCTGCCAGCCGTGCAGGTAGGCGCGGGCGAGCAGGGCGTTGTCGTAGAGCATCTTCTCGAAGTGGGGGACGAGCCAGGCGGCGTCGACCGAGTAGCGGGCGAAGCCGCCGCCGAGTTGGTCGTAGATGCCGCCGGCGAGCATCGCGTCGAGGCTGCGCTCGACGATCGCCCGCTCGCCGCGGGCCATCAGCAGCTCCAGGGCCGAGGCGGGCGGGAACTTCGGCGCGCCGCCGAAGCCGCCGCGCGCGCTGTCGGCGCCGGCGCGCAGGCGCTCGACCGCCTCCGCGAGCACGGCT
>DASZSJ010000042.1:0-1910 GCA_035548675.1 Solirubrobacterales bacterium | reverse complement strand
TTCACCGTTCAACTTTCGCCATTGTCAGGCGCGGAGGGCGCCGAGGGAGATCTGGATGTCGGTGCCTTTCAGGCCGGGGCCGGCCTGGAGCGTGCCGCCGTGGAGGCGGAGGATTTCGCGGGCGAGGAAAACGGAGAGGCGGCCCTGGTTGGGCGTGCTGCCCGGGGCGGGCATGGGCAGGGTGCCGTCGAGTTCGAGGCGCTTGCCCTCGATGGTGATGACGGCGGTGCGCTGGGCGCCGGAGCCGACGGCCCGGAGCGTGAGGATGAGCTGCTGCAGGCCCTCATCGAGGCGGTTGGCGGCGATGGCGTCGAGGATCGAGCCGAAGGCGAACTTCACAAGGTTGGGGTCGAGCGAAAGGACGAGCTGTTCCTCGACGAAGCGGGTGGTGAGGCCGCGGGCACCGGCGATCTCGGTGAGGAGCTTGTTGAGGTCGGTGGCCTTGGCGGTCGGCTGGGCGATTTCGCCGAGGAGGGTGGCGTGTTCGTTGAGCAGCTTGAGCTTGGCGACCTCGGTGGTGAGCGCGACCTCCTGGGCGAGCGCGGCGCTGCCGACGGGCGAGTTGCTGCCCTTGGCGAGCATCTGGGCGAAGGTCACGAGCGAGACGAGCGGGTTGGAGAGCTCGTGGCTGAGCGTGAGGCCGAGGTTGCGGAAGAGTTCGCGGCGGTGCTGCTCGAGCAGGACGTTCACGCGCTCGATCTCGGGCGCGGAGTCCTCCCAGACCGCCCACACGCCGTCGAGTTCGGGCACCGGCCCGGCCTGGACGCGGTAGCGGTAGGGGACGCGCGCGGGCTGCGTGACGACCTTGCCGGTGTGCAGGGCCTCGCTGGCGACGGCGCGGACCTCGACCGGCAGCTCGGTGGTGGCGAGTTCGGCGCGGGTGATGAGGCGGGCGCCGGGCAGGTATTTGGCGCGGAGGGCCGCGGCGTTGCCCGCGTGGGCGTACTCGGTGAGCTGGGCGGAGCGTTCAAGGCAGCGCTCGAGCAGGCGGGCGTGGAGCACGGCGCGGAACTTGTCGGTTTCGCGATAGATGGCGCCGTCGGCGCGCGGGCCGAGCGCCATCCAGCCGAGGAGCTGGCCGTAGGCGTGGAGGGGAACGAGCAGGCGGGCGCCCCAGGAAACGAGCTGCTGGCGGATCGGCGCGTCGAGGGCGGGATCCTCGATGTTGCCCCACTGGCTGACGTCGAGGGCGGCGGGATGCTCCTCGAGCCAGAGGGCGAGCGGGTGGCTGGCCTCGCAGCGGAAGGCCTCGTCGTCGGACACGAAGCCGTCGCGCTGGCGGAAGAAGTAGAGGACCTTGCCGGCCTTCAGGATGTAGCGCGCGGCGCGGCGGAATTCGTCGAGCAGGCGCTGGCGGTTGTCGAGGTGGGCGAGGGCGCTCTCGAGGAAGTCCCACGATTCCACCGGCTCGGAGGGCGCGCTGCCCGGGGGCGTGGTGTCGCGGAGCGGGAAGGGCGGTTCGCTGCGGCGGGTGCGCTCGAGCGCGGAGTGCAGCTGGGAATTCTTGTCGGCGATTTCCTCGAGGAGGTTGACGCACTCGGCGAGGCGCTCGCGGCTTTCGTCGTAGCTGAGGAAGAGGCGGGCGGAGCGGTTCTGGCGCGCCTGCTCGAAGGGGAGGCTGTGCGGCTGGCCGACGAGGATGACGAGCGTGCCGCTGCCGGTGGAGAGCTTGGCGCGCGGGTCATTGATGTCGGAGATCCAGACGCGCGCGCCGGGGCGCAGCAGTTCACGCTGGAGATCGGCGGTGCGGGCGAAGACGGCGGGTTCGCGCGAGGGGAGAAGTTTTTTCCATGCGGCTTCGAGGCCGGCGTCGGGGGTCGTCAGGATAAGGGTGGCGGGCATGGAAAGGTGATGCGGATAGTCGCTACCGGCCTTCCGACGTCCGGGACGATGATGGTCGCGCGGTGTTC
>DASZSJ010000041.1:0-13299 GCA_035548675.1 Solirubrobacterales bacterium | reverse complement strand
AGCAGCGTGTCGTCGCCGCCGCCGCCGAGCAGGTTGTCCTTGCCCTTTTCGCCGCTCAGTTGGTCGTCGCCGCTGCCCCCTTCGACGCGATCGGAGCCGCTGCCGCCCTTTGCGCGGTCGTTGCCACCTTCGCCGTAGAGCTTGTCGAAGCCCTTGCCGCCGTAGATCCTGTCGTTGCCGGGCCCGCCGCAGATCGTGTCGTTGCCGTTGCGCCCCCCGTAGATCTTGTCGTCGCCCCCGCCACCGTAGATCACGTCGTTGGCGCCCTTGCCGACCAGGACGTCGTTGCCGGGCGTACCGACGATCGTCGCGTGCTTGCCGTGACAACGCGCGGCGCTGGCGCTTGCCGCCCCCAGCAGGAGCAGGGCCAGGCAGGCAATCAGGGCGAGGGCAACCCGCGAGGCTCGATGGCTCGGGCGATTCATCTCACCCCCCATCGACCCGGTTGGCGGCGTTCTACACCCTCACTTCGGACAAAGGTCCAAAAATGAGTAGGCGCTGCGCTCACCCGGTCAGATACGCTCGCTGCCCGATGCGGGGCGGTATCTACGTTCTCAACTTCTATTCGCCGGTCTTCGTCGACCAGCTCAAGCGCGGTCGCAAGACTGCGACCATCCGACTTGGCGACAAGAGCAACAAGTACGAGCGCGGACAGGTCGTCTGGATCACGGTTGGCTTTCGCCACAGCCCGCGCGAGAAGATCTTCACCGCGGTGATCGACGACGTCGAGGTGAAGCGGGTCTCCGAGCTCTCCCCGCGCGACATCGAGCACGACAACCCCGAGTTCCGCCGGCTCGAGGAGGAGATCAAGTTCCTCGAACAGATCTACGGCCGGCCGGTTGCCCCCGACGAAACGGTCACCGTGATCCGCTTCTCGCAGATCGTCGAGCCCCCCGGGGCCCACTTCGGCAACGGGGAGACCCCGCACCACAATTGAGCTCGTGAGGAGCTCGGGCCGAATCTAGAGCGGTGGCCGACTACTCCTTCCTCACGACCTGGCTGCTGGAGGCGCCGCGGGAGCAGGTCTGGGAGGCGATCTACGAACAGGCCCGCTGGCCCCAGTGGTGGCGCGGCGTGGAGGAGGCCGAGGAAGTCCGCCCGGGAGCCCCGGGCGATGGCGTCGGCACCGTCTCCCGCATGGTCTGGAAGAGCCTGCTGCCGTACAGGGTCGAGTTCGAGGTGACGACGACGCGGATCGAGCGCCCCCACCTGATGGAGGGGAACGCGGTTGGCGAGCTGCGCGGAGTCGGCCGCTGGCGGCTCTACGAGCAGGGGAACGTCACCGCCGTCCTCTACGAGTGGAACGTCGCCACCACCAAGGCCTGGATGAACCTGCTGGCGCCGCTGGCGCGGCCGGTCTTCGAGTGGAACCACGACTGGGTCATGGCCCGCGGCGGCGAAGGCCTCGCCAACCTGCTCGACTGCCGCCTCCTAGCCGCCACCTAACCGGGGGGGCCGACGGGCCTCAAACGTGACATATCGACACGTTTTCGGCCCGTCGGCCGCTGGAACGGGCCGCGCGCTATCTTTTCGGGTGTTGGCACTCTCGGGTTGAGAGTGCCAAACGGAACTTTCCCAGCCACCTACTGACGCATAGACGGAGGTATACGGATGAAGCTGAAGCCCCTCGGGGACCGGCTGATCGTGAAGCCGATCGAGGAGGAGGAGACGACCGCTAGCGGCATCGTCCTCCCCGACACGGCGAAGGAGAAGCCCCAGACGGGCAAGGTCGTCGCCGACGGCGACGGCGCTGTCACGGAAGCCGGCAGCCGCCAGCCGATCGACGTGAGCGAGGGCGACGAGGTCCTCTACTCGAAATACGGCGGCACCGAGGTGACGATCGAGGGCGACGACCTGCTCGTGCTGCGCGAGTCGGACATCCTCGCCAAGCTCGGCTAGCCCGCCGCCAACCAGGATTTAGAACAAGGAGGACTGAACACAGATGGCTCACAAGGAGCTGAAGTACAGAGAGGACGCGCGGGGGGCGCTGCAGGCCGGCGTCGACGCCGTCGCCGACGCGGTCAAGGTGACCCTCGGCCCGAAGGGTCGCTACGTCGTGCTCGACAAGAAGTTCGGCGCGCCGACGATCACCAACGACGGCGTCACGATCGCCCGCGAGGTCGAGGTCGAGGACGTCTTCGAGAACCAGGGCGCCCAGCTCGTGCGCGAGGTCGCCACGGCGACCAACGACGTCGCCGGTGACGGCACCACGACCGCGACCCTGCTGGCCCAGACGATCGTCCGCCAGGGCCTCAAGAACGTCGCTGCCGGCGCCAACCCGCTGGCCCTGCGCCGCGGCATCGAGAAGGCCGTGCAGGAGGTCGTCGAGACGCTGCGCGACAAGCAGTCCAAGGAGGTCGCCGGCAAGGAGCAGATCGCCCGCGTCGCCGCCATCTCCGCTGGTGACGACGACATCGGCAACGTGATCGCCGACGCGATCGAGAAGGTCGGCAAGGACGGTGTGGTCAACGTCGAGGAGGGCCAGACCTTCGGCATGGAGCTCGAGTTCACCGAGGGCATGCAGTTCGACAAGGGCTACATCTCGCCCTACATGGTCACCGACCAGGACCGCATGGAGGCCGTGCTCGAGGACCCCTACATCCTCATCGCCAACCAGAAAATCGGCTCCGTGCGGGACATCCTGCCGGTGCTCGAGCAGGTGATGCAGGGTGGCAAGCCGCTGCTGATCGTCGCCGAGGACGTCGAGGGCGAGTGCCTCGCGACCCTGGTGGTCAACAAGCTGCGCGGCACCTTCACCGGCGTCGCCGTCAAGGCTCCCGGCTTCGGCGACCGCCGCAAGCGGATGCTGGAGGACATCGCGATCCTCACCGGCGGCGAGGTGATCACCGAGGAGATGGGTCTCAAACTCGAGAACACCCAGCTCACCCAGCTCGGCAAAGCCCGCCGCGTCGTCGTCTCCAAGGACACCACCACCGTCATCGACGGTGCCGGTGACGCCGAGGACATCAAGGGCCGGATCAACCAGATCAAAAACGAGGTCGAGAACACCGATTCCGACTTCGACCGCGAGAAGCTCCAGGAGCGCCTCGCCAAGCTGGCCGGCGGTGTCGCGGTGGTCAAGGTCGGCGCTGCCACCGAGACCGAGATGAAGGAGAAGAAGCACCGCGTCGAGGATGCGCTGCAGGCGACCCGCGCCGCGCTCGAGGAGGGTGTCGTGCCGGGCGGTGGCGTCGCTCTGCTCAACGCGCAGAGCGGCCTCGACCCGGAGAAGCTCAGCAAGGACGCCGACGAGGTCACCGGTGCGCGCATCGTGCATCGGGCGCTCGAGGAGCCGGTCCGCCAGATCGCCGAGAACTCCGGCGAGGAGGGCTCGGTCGTGGTCAACAAGATCCGCGACCTGAAGGCCGGCGAAGGCCTCAACGCGGCGACCGGCGAGTACGGCGACCTGATCGCCGCCGGCGTCATCGACCCGACCAAGGTGACCCGCTCGGCGCTCGAGAACGCCGCCTCGATCGCCAAGAACATCCTCGTCACCGAGGCCGTGATCGCCGAGCCGCCCGAGAAGGAAGCGGCTGGCGGCGGTATGCCCGGCGGCATGCCGGATATGGGCGGGATGATGTAAGTCACGCCGCCCAGGCGTATCCTCGCCCCAACGGGCGAGTGCAGTTCTCAGAGAGGCCCGGCATCCGCCGGGCCTCTCGCATTCCGTCACAAATCCGTGCCTCTTCCGCCCCCATCAGCGCACCATACGCGCGCCCGCCCCCGTCAACCTCCCTCGCATGCCGAGCGACCAGGGCCGACGGGCCTCAAACGTGACATATCGACACGGTTTCGGCCCGTCGACGGCGCGCGACCGGCGAATCGCGCGGATCGCCGAGGCGCAGCACGGCTTGGTGACGCTTGGGCAGCTTGTCGACATCGGCGTCAGCGCCAGTGCTGCGCGTAAGTGGGTAGAGCGGGGCCGCCTCCACCTCGTGTATCCGGGCGTGTACGCGGTCGGCCACGCCTCGCTGACCCGCGAGGGCCGACTGATGGCTGCGGCCTTGGCCTGTGATCCCGGCGCCGTGATTTCCCACGTCTCCGCTGCAGAGCTTTGGGGCCTGATCGGCTCGGCGAGCGTCGATATCGATGTGACGGCTCCCAACCGCCGTGGCCGCGCCCCAGCTGACATCACCGCCCACCGCGACGGTGCCCTCCACAAGCATGATCGAACTGAGCTACATGGGATCCCCTGCACGACGGTTGCCCGGACCCTTTTGGATCTTGCCGCGGTTTTGTCGCCCTGGGAACTGCGCAAGGCAGTCGCCGAGGCAGAGGTTCTGGGCCTGCTCGACATCCCGGAGGTCCGGATGCTGATACGTCGCTGTCGCGGACGCCGCGGGGTCGCGCGGCTGCGACTTTGCATCGACGAACTCGATCCGGCGACGAAGCGGACTCGCAGCGAGCTCGAGCGAATCTTCCTGACGTTGTGCAAGCGCGCCGGGCTCCCCCGCCCAGAGGTCAATGTGCCGCTGGAGGCCGCCGGCCTTCGCCTTCGACCCGACTTCCTCTGGCGGGACGTCCGCCTCATTATCGAAACCGATAGCCGCAAGTTCCACGGCACCGCATCCGCCTTCGAGCTGGACCGCCAACGCGAACAGCGTTTCTTCGCTGCCGGCTGGCAGGTCGTGCGCTGCACCTGGCGCCAGGTAGAGCACAACCCCCAAGAGCTAATCCCCCTCCTCCGCGCCGGCTTCAAACGCGCTCAAACCGCCGCCGACGGGCCTCAAACGTGACATAGCGACACGGTTTCGGCCCGTCGGCCGCGCCGTCCCCGTTGGCCGCCCGTCCGGGGCTATTTGGGCTTGGCGGCTTTGGGTGGGGGCGGTGGCAGCGGCGGGAAGGTGCCGGCGTTGTATTCGGCGTACTGGAGGAAGGTTTCGCGGCGTAGCTTGAGGCGCAGGGTGTTGGTCGTGCGCGGGTAGAGGCGCAGGTCGTAGGGGTTGGCTCCCGGGCCGAAGCCGTTGTAGTAGACGAACATGCGGACCTTCGGGTGCTTGACCGTCCAGGCGATCAGCTGCTTGACGAAGCGGGGTTCGTCTTTGCCCGAGACCGCCCACTCGGCCAGCGCCATCGGCTTGCGCTTCCACTGCTTGCCGACGTAGAAGCGGTTGAGGTCTTTCCAGACCGGATATTCGGAGTAGAAGTCGGTTCCCGCCCAGTCGACCCAGCGGGCGCCGGGCCAGTAGTTGCCGGGGAAGTTGCCCCTGACCCGCGGCGAGCCGCCCGGCAGCGGGCTCCAGATGATGCTCACCGGGGCAAGCGGCAGTTCGGTCGGGTTTGGGCCCTTGGTCCGGTTGAGCGGCGGCAGGCCGATCCCGGCCAGGGTCGCGTTGATGCCTTCCAGCGTCTGCCCGCCGCGCACAATCGCGACGATGCGACGGAAGGCCTGCTTGTACCAGCCCGTCGTGTGTTCGCCGCCCTTCTGTTTGCCGTCGCAGTCGACCGCGGACCAGGCGTTGAGACAGCGGTTGGGCTCGCCCAGCGGCCTGATGTAGGCGGGCAGCCCGCGTTTGGCGAAGAAGTCGTTCAACTGCAACAGGTAGTCGTCGCCGGCCCCAAGTGCGATCTGCTCCGGCGTGATCAGCTCGCCCAGCGTCTGGTCGTCGATCGTCGAGATCGCCAGGATCGGTCGCGTGCCGGTTTCGCGCCAGCGTTCGTAGGCCTGGTTGAGGCTGTTGCCCCAGGGATGGAAGGTCTCGATCAGCGCTGGGTGCTTGGCGAGCAGTTCGGTGAATTCGTTGAACTGCTGGGCCGTCCCCTGGTCGCTGGCGCCGAAGAGAACGCCGGGCTTGGGGGGAACGAGGGTCAACGCCCTGGCCTGACCCGCGAAGAGTGCGCTCAGCGCCAGTACAAGCGTCGCAATTCGTCTAGTCGTCCTCCAGAACATCGCCCATCCTTCTCGGCACGACCCCGAGCTCCTCCGCGTCGGCCGTGCCGCGCTGGCTGAGCATCGAGACCTCCATCAACTCGGCCTCCTCCCAAGTTGCAAACACGGCCTCGCCGAAAAGGGAGCGGATCGAGATCAGGCCCGCCCGCACGAGCGGCAGCGGCAGGTGCACCAGTGGTCGCGGCCGCCCCGCGACGCGGCTGACCAAGTCCGACATCTCGTCGTAGGAGAGGGCCTCGGGGCCGGCCAGCTCATAGCGACGGCCGCCCTCGCGCTGCAGTGCCGCGACCACACAGCGGGCCGCGTCGTTGGCCCAGATCGGCTCGAAGCGCGCCCGGCCGTCCCCGGAGACGGGCATCACGGGAAGGAAGGAGAAGCGGCGCAGCAGCGTCACCCAGGGGTCGGAGCGGTCGTAGACGATCGAGGGGGCGAAGGTCGTCGTCTCCAGCGGGGATGAAGTGACCGCCCGCTCGGCCAGCCACTTGGCGCGGAAGAAGCGGGTGCGCTGGGCGACCGAGGCGTTGAGAGCGCTGAAGAAGACGAAGCGGCCCACGCCACTGCGCTCGGCGGCGCGCAACAGGCGCAGCGTCGCCAGACCGTTCAGCTCCTCAATCCGGTGCGGGGGCTGGTCGCGGATCGTCGCCGCCAGGTGGACCACGGTGTCGACGCCGCGCAGCGCCTGGCGCACGAGGTAGGGGTCCGACATCTCGCCGAGGTCGCCGAGCGCGATCTGCACGTCGACCCGCCGCGCGCCCAGGCGCCGCGGCTCGCGCACGAGGCAGCGCACGTCCTGCCCCTGCTCGAGCAGCAGCGGCAGCAGCCGCGATCCAACGCTTCCTGTGGCCCCCGTCAGCAGCAGCATTTCGCCCGATGCTAGTGGCAGGGCGTCATCCGCCGCTCAATCCGTAAAATGAGCGTCCGCGCTTTGGCGGGGGCCGAACGGGACCCCCGACGGCACCGAAACGACGACCCAGGAGAAAGCATCGAATGACCTACGTCATCGCCGAGCCGTGCATCGGCCAGAAGGACAACTCGTGCGTCGAGGTCTGTCCGGTCGACTGCATTCATCCGACGCCCGACGAGCCCGACTACGACTCGGTCGAGATGCTCTACATCGATCCCGACGAGTGCATCGACTGCGACGCATGCGTCGAGGCCTGCCCGGTCGACGCCTGCTTCGCCGAGGATCAGCTGCCCGCCGAGTGGGCCAAGTACGCCGAGATCAACGCGAACTACTACAAGAGCAAGGCCGCGTAGCCGATCAATGTCGCCATCTTATGGCGCTACAATGCGTCATGATGGCAACCGATACCGCCACGATCAGGGTCACCCGCGAGACCCGCGACCTTCTCGCCCGGCAGGCGAGCGAGCGCGGCGTCTCCCTGTCGGCGATGCTGTCCGATCTCGCTCACGAGGTCGCCCGTGAGGCGATCTTCCGTGCGGAGCGAGATGCGACAAGGGCAGATGCTGGCATTGCCGCCGTGAAAGCCGAGGACCGCAGGTGGGAGGCGACCCTCGACGATGGAATCGACTGAGCCACGGCGCGGTGAGATTTGGCTTACTTCGCTTGGCGCCGCGCGCAAAGGGGAGCCTGGCAAGAACCGCCCCGCGATCCTAGTCTCGGTTGACGAGATCTCGACGGGTCTGGAAGACGAGCTGATCGTCGTCGTTCCGCTATCCAGCTCACGTGTTGCTTCGCCCCTCCGTCCAGAGGTTTCTCCCGAAGAGGGCATCGAGCGGGCCAGCGTAGCCGTCTGCCGCGGCGTTAGGGCTGTTGCTCGTAGGCGCCTGCTGCGGCGCCTTGGCGAGACGAACGCCGGCACTCTCGCCGAGGTCGAGCAGGCGCTGGGGATGATCCTGGGGATTCGGGGCAGCGGGACCGCTCGTTAGCTTTTTTGCCAGTGACAAGTTTTTCCGAGCTTCTCTCGATCTACGAAAACGCCGAGGAGCTTGCCGAGGCCGAGAATGCCCTTGACCGGATTGCGGCCATTGGGCCGGATGACGAGTTCCCGCTGGGCGACTACTACGATGGACTGGCGGAGATGGCCAGCGAGAAAGGCGACTTCGCCCTTGCGGTGCGCGCCCAGCGCAAGGCAATCGAGCTGGGATGCGAGTTCCCCGAGCTGGCGGAGGATATGCTCGCCTGGTATCTGCTCAAGACGGGTGCTCGCGAGGAGGGTGAGGCCGCCTTCGCAAGGCTGCGGGCGGAGCGGGCGGGTGATCCGGGGATCGTGTCCACGCTGGCGAACGCGCGGATGGACTCGGGCGACGGGCAGGGTGCGCTTGAGGCTTACGACGAAGCGCTCGACCTCGCAAAGTCGATGGGCGACCACGAATGGATCGATCGGCTTCGAGGAGAACGTCAGTACTGCCGCTACGAGAATGGCATTCCTCCCGATGAAGACGATCGCCTCGCCGGTCGGAGACAATCCCTCTTTCCGGAGGCCACGGACTACTCGGTTGCCTGGTTCCCAAGGGACCAGATCGAGCCAGCGCTCGCGCGCTGGCCGTCGCTGGCTGACGACCTGGACGATCCAGACGCCTATTGCCGGATGATCGAGGCCCGCCTCCGACACGTTCGAAACGAGACCGGCCGCCAGCCCTCTGTCGCACCGCTCCAAGTGGATCGACTCGTCGGATTCGCCGAGGAAAACGACCTCGATGCGGACAGCGGAAAGGCGAGGAGTCAGCTCGCGGCTGAAATTGGTGCCAAGGACGAAGCGCTGCCTTGGCCGCCTGGGCGCAACGAGCTGTGCTGGTGCGGCTCCGGACGCAAGTACAAGCGCTGTTGTGGCAGGGCCCGTTAGGCCAGCAGGCGGCCTTACGAGTTTTTCGCCACTTTGCAGCAACTCGTGCCTGGGTGTTGTCTCTCACGTCCATTCTCAACCCGCTGAACTGTTTTTTAGCTTTAACATCAGAGTTGCGTCGGGTTAACGCCCGCTGGGTTGTCAGCATGAGGCGCCTGGTTGGTACTCGATGCTTGCTCGATGGACTGGGAGGGCGGCCGCTCTGGCCGCCCTCCTGGATGTTTAGGCCACACCGCAGCCGCGCTGTGTCGCCAGCCCCAGCCCAGTCGCCCGGACCCAGTCGCCCCGAGCTATCGGCGCGAGTTCTTACTGAACGACCGGGAGCGGCGTGCCGCTGACGGGCGGCGCTTCGGCGGCGCTCGGTGTGGCCTGCAGGACGGGCAGCTCCTGCGGGGTGGCGGCGACGACCCCCCGCGCCGCCTGGCGGATCGCCTGCGCGGCCGGCGAGTCGGGCTCGGCGGTGACCAGCGGCGCCCCCTCGTCGGCGTGCTGGCGCAGCGCCTCGGATAGTGGGACCTTGCCCAGCAGGGGGATGTCCAGCTCATCGGCGAGCAGCTGCCCGCCCCCCTCGCCGAAGATCGTGAAGCGCTCGCCGTCCGGCGTGGTGAAGCCGGACATGTTCTCGATCGCGCCAAGCAGCTCGAGGTCGAACTTGACCGCCATGTCGGCGGCCCGCTTGGCGACGGTCTGCGCTGCCGGTTGCGGCGTGGTGACGAGTACGAACTTCGCCTGTGGCAGCAGCTGGGCGAGGGTCATCGAGACGTCGCCGGTGCCGGGCGGGAGGTCGAGCAGCAGGTACTCGAGCTCGCCCCAGGCGACGTCCTCGAGGAACTGCTGGATCGCCTTGTGCAGCATCGGGCCGCGCCAGACGACCGCCGAGTTCTCCTCGACGAAGAAGCCGATCGACATCACCTTCACTCCGCCCGCCGCTTCCAGGGGCAGAATCTTGCGCTCGCCGTTGACTTCCGGCTTGTCGTTGACGCCGAGCATGCGCGGGATCGAGTAGCCGTAGACGTCGCAATCGAGCGCGCCCGCGGGGTGGCCCTCGGCGGTCAGCGCCGCGGCCAGGTTGGCCGTCATCGTCGACTTGCCGACGCCGCCCTTGCCGGAGGCGACGCAGATCACGTTCTTCACCTGGGCGAGGGCGCCGGCCGGCAGCTTGCCGCGACCCAGCGTCTGCTGCAACGCGGATTTCTCCTCGTCGGAGAGGACGTCGAAGCCGACGGCAACCTCGGTGACGCCGTCGAGCTCGGCGACCTGGGCGGCGACGGCTTGTTCGAAGTGGGAGCGAATCGGGCAGCCGGCGGTCGTCAGCGAGACGACGATCTCGACCCGGCCCCCCTCGCGCACGTCGATCGAGCGGACCATGCCCAGCTCGACGATCGAGCGGCGCAGCTCGGGGTCGATCACGGCTCGCAGCTTCTCGGTTATCTGATCCTGCGTTGGAAGTGGCATCGGAGCCATTCTCGCAAAGGCGTGTCGGCGGCAGCCGCCGGAGGATCGGAGGGCAACTGCCGGACGATCGGAGGGCAACTGCCGGAGGATCGGAGCAGGGAGGGGGAGAGATCGGTCTCGCCACGACTTAGCGGCGCCACATGCACCCGAGCGAAGGAGGAGAGATGTCGGGCATCCGGGGCGGCCTCGGTCGCATCGTCGCAATTGGGATCGCGCTGGCGCTGGCGTTGCTGCTGCTGGCGGCGAAGGAGGCTACGGCGGGCAAGTACTCGGTCGCCCAGTGCGGCTGGCACGTCGGCGCCGATGCGGGCTGGGCCGACAGCACCGGAGGTGCCAAGTTCCGCTCCGATGCCTACTGCGCGACCCCGCCGGGGGCCGACCCCTTCGACGGCGCCCACCTGAAGAGCTTCACCCGCAACGCGCAGACGGTCTCCGGCACCCGCTACGCGCGCTGGCGCTGGGACGCTCCCGAAGGAACCGGGATCACGCGGGTCAGCGGCACCTGGTGGCATACGCTGCACGATGGGCTCGAGCAACGGATCGGGGTCGCCAACTGGGGCGGCGGCTTCGACGTCTTTGCCGCGGCCGCGAACACCGACGTCACCCCACGCGGCTTCGTCGCTGGCTTCTCGACGCCGATGCCGGCACTGGAGGACCGGCTGCTCTGCGCCCGCGTCGAGAGCAAGTGGTGCAGCCTCGACCCCGGCTCCTGGTCGGCGGTCCGCGCCCTGACGATCACGGTCGAGGACAACTTCTCACCTAGCTCCTCGATCGACGGCGACATGCTCGCTCCCGGCTGGTTGCGCGGGGAGCGCAAGCTCGGGTACGCCGCCCACGACGGCGGCGCGGGGGTGAAGCGCACCGAGGCGCTCGTCGACGGGCGCACCGTCCTCGCCCACGACCACGCCTGCAACGTGGTCTCGGTCTCGGGTGAGCTGCGGGGGACGACGATGCGACCCTGCCCGGTCGACCGGGTCGGCTACTACCCGATCTCGACGCTCGGCTTCAGCGACGGCCCGCACAGCGTCGCCCATTGCGCCACCGATTTCGCCGGCAACGTCGCCTGCATTCCGGCGCGCACGATCTTGATCGACAACAACCCACCCGCCCACCCGCGTGATCTGGCACTGAGCGGCGGCGGTGAGTGGCGGCGCAGCAACGACTTCGATCCCAAATGGGTCAATCCGGGCCAGGGCGCGGCGAGCCCGATCGGCGGCGCCACCTGGAGGATCACCGGCCCGGCCGGTTACAACAGTGGCGCGAAGTTCGTGCCCGGTCGTGAGTTGAGCGGATTGCAGAACCTCTTCGTCCCGCGCGCGGGCGTCTACTCCCTCAGCGTCTGGCTGCGGGACGAGGCGGGTAACGAGAGCGCGTCCTCGGCGGCATCGCTTCCACTCCGGTTCGACGACGTTCCCCCCAGCGTCGCCTTCGAACCGGCGGCCGCCGGGGGCGCGCTGCCGACCCAGATCAGCGCGCGCGTAAACGACGCTCATTCCGGCCCGGCCGCGGGGGAGATTCACTACCGCCGGCTTGGCGCACAGGAGTGGACCGAGTTGCCGGCCAAGTTCCAGCGCGGCGTGACAGCTGACAGCGCCGAGCTGGTCGCGCGGTTGCCCAGCGATCTCGGGGCCGGCACCTACGTGTTCCGCGCCGACGCCGTCGATTCGGCGGGGAACAAGTCATCCACCACCAGGCGCGCGGACGGGACTGAGATGAGCGTGCGCAAGGTGGCGGGGGATCCGATCCTCGCGGTCAGGCCCGCCGCGCCCGTGCGGGGCAGGGCGCGGGCGCGGATCTTCGCGCGCCTGCGCTGGCACCGTCATCGCGCGACCGCGCTGACGGTGCCCTTCGGCGTCAGCGCGATGCTCAGCGGACGCCTCCTCGACGCCGATGGGGCCGGCCTCGCTGCGCGGATGCTGCGCGTCGTCTCCCGCCCCTCCCGTGGCGCCCTGAGCAAGCCGAGCGTTGCGCGGATCGAGACCGGCGCGCACGGGGTCTTCTCGCTGCGACTCGGTCCCGGCACCTCGCGCCGGGTCTCGGTCTCCTTTGCCGGCGACGACGGCTTCGAGCGCGCCGAGCGCAGTCCGCTGACCCTGCGGGTACGCAGCGGGGTCGAGTTCCATGCCGCCCCGCGCCAGGTTCGAACCGGCGCCGAGGTGCGCTTCAGCGGCCGGGTGCGCAGCGCGGGCGCGCCGCTGCCGCGGCGGGGCAAGCTCGTCGCGATCCAGTACTACGAGTCGGCGGCGCGGCGCTGGCGCCCCGTGATGGTCGTCCGCAGCGATCACGCCGGCCGCTTCCGGGCCCGCTACCGCTTCCGTTACGTCAGCGGGACCGCGCGCATCCGGATCCGGGCCGTGGCGCTGCCGGAGGAGCGCTGGCCCTACGCGCCGGGCGCCTCGCGGTCGTTGGTTGTGCGCGTAAGCGGGTAGGGGCGCGTAACCGGGTAGGGTGGTGCTCGATGTCGCGGGCCACCCTCCACACCAACGCCGGGCAGATCGTGCTCGAGTTGCACGACGCCGATGCGCCGAAGACCGTGGAGAACTTCCGCAAGCTAGCCGGTGACGGCTTCTATGACGGGTTGATCTTCCACCGCGTCATTCCCGACTTCATGATCCAGGGCGGCTGCCCGGAAGGGACCGGGACCGGTGGGCCGGGCTACACGTTCGAGGACGAGTTCAACGACCACCAGGTCGTGCGCGGCGCGCTGGCGATGGCCAACGCTGGCCCCAACACCAACGGCTCGCAGTTCTTCATCGTCACCACCGCCGCGGCGCCCTGGCTCGACGGCAAGCACACCGTCTTCGGCCAGGTGGTCGAGGGGATGGAGGCCGTCGACGCGATCGAGTCGACCCCGACCGACGCCTCGGACCGGCCGCGCGAGCCGCAGACGATCGAGCGCGTCGAGCTCGCGGACTGACTGAGCCGGCGCCTCCTAGACGGCCGATCCCGCGAAATTCCCATAAGGAGGGGCCGAAGCCGGCAGCCGGCGGTGTCGAGCCGGCAGCCGGCGGGTGTCGAGTGTTCGATTGACCCCCATATACGGTGGCAAATCGAACACTCGACATCGAGCAGCGCGCGGGCGACCACCGAGCAGCGCGCGGGCGACCCACTTGGAGCCGAAAGAGGGGGCGCGTCTCCACGGCGGCC
>DASZSJ010000040.1:0-6278 GCA_035548675.1 Solirubrobacterales bacterium | reverse complement strand
GGGGACGCTGATCATCGCTCTGCCGGACCTCGAGCGCTCGCTCGGCACCAGCCTGCTCGAGCTGGTCTGGGTGATCCTCGCCTACATGATCTCCTCGACCGTGCTCGTCCTCACCGCCGGCCGCCTCTCCGACCTCTTCGGCCGCAAGACCGCCTTCGTCGGCGCCTTTGTGATCTTCGGCCTCGCCTCGCTCGGCGCCGGCTTCGCCGCCGACGGCACCCAGCTGATCCTCTGGCGGATCGTGCAGGGCGTCGGCGGTGCCTTCATCTTCGCCAACGGCCCCGCCCTGGTCACCGACGCCTTCCCGCGCGAGCAGCTCGGCCTGGCGATGGGAACCAACACGATGGTGGCGGCGATCGGCCTCGTCCTCGGCCCGGTGCTAGGCGGCGCCCTGGTCGCGATCTCCTGGCACTGGGTCTTCTGGTTCAACGTGCCGCTGGCCCTCGCCGGCGCCGCCTGGAGCGCGCTCACCCTGCGCGAGCTCGCCCGCCCCGACAGCGAGCGTGGCCTCGACCTACTCGGCACCATCACCTTCGTACTCGGCCTGACCGGGCTCGTCTACGGCATCTCGCGCGGCGGCATCTCCGGCTGGGACGACACGCTGGTGATCGGCGGCCTTCTCGCCGCCGCCATCCTGCTGCCGCTCTTCGTCCTGATCGAGCACCGCGGCCGCGCCCCGATGCTCGACCTGACGATCTTCCAGAACCGCATGTTCGCGGCGGCCACCGGCGCCGCCTTCATCAACGGCCTCTCCCGCTTCGCCCTGATGTTCATCTTCGTCTTCTACTTCCAGGGCGCCCAGGGCGACGACCCGATCACCGCCGGGATCAAGCTGGCGCCGATGGCGCTCGGCATGCTCGTCTCCTCGCCGCTGGCCGGGATCTGGGCCGACCGCCACGGCTCGCGCACGCTGGCGGCGCTCGGCATGCTGGTCAGCGCCGCCGCCCTGGCCGGGATGACGACGCTGGAGCCGGACAGCGCCTACTGGCAGAGCATGGTCTGGCTCGGCCTGGTCGGGATCGGCTCGGGCATGTTCAACTCGCCCAACACGGCGGCGATGATGGGGACTGTGCCGGTGCAGCGCCGCGGCATCGCCGCCGGCGCTCGCACGATGCTGCAGAACACCGGCGCGGTGATCTCGATCGCCTTCGTGCTGGCGATCGTCACCGCGGCAGTGCCGAAACCGGTCCTCTTCGCGATTTTCTCCGGCCTCGCCTCCGGTCTCTCCAGCGCCCAGCTCGAGCCCTTCATCCACAACATGCACACGGCGCTCTGGGTCCTCGCCGCTACCTCCGTCGTCGGCGCCGGCGTCTCCCTGCTCCGCCCCCGCCACGCGACCGCGGCGGTCGAGCCCTGCCCGCCGGTCGAGTCCTTCGAGGAGGCGATCCGCGAGGAGGTCGAGGCGATCCCATGAGCGCCGAGCGCACCGACAAAGCCGAGCTCCGTATTGGCGACGTCGCCAAGCTGGCCGGTACCACCCCGCGCACGATCCGCTACTACGAGGAGATCGGCCTCCTCCCCGCCTCCAGCGCCCGCGAGCGCGGCGCCCACCGCACCTACGCCGGGGAGGACGTCGAGCGGCTCGCCGACCTGCTGCGCCTCAAGGACCTGCTCGGGCTCAGCCTCGAGGAGCTGAAGCGCCTGGTCGCGGCCGAGGACGCCCGCGCCGCCCTGCGCCGCGAGTGGGAGAGCGGCGTCGAGGACCCAGTGCGCCGGCGCCAGATCCTCGACGAGTCGCTCGGCCACATCGGCCGCCAGCTGGAGCTGGTGCGCCGGCGCCGCGACGAGATCGCAGCACTCGAATCTGAGCTTCTGGCCAAGCGCAAGCGCGTCCAAGCCCGCCTGCGTGAGCTCTCCTCCCCCACCAGCGCCGCCGGCTGATGCTTTTGCCCCCGGATACGGGGGTCAATGCATCAATCGACGGGCAAGGGACACGAGGGCGGGTCCTGACCCCTCTGAAAACACTCCAGCGAGGCTCCCGCCGAGCGTTTTCAGAGGGGTCAGGACCCGCCCACCGCCCCCTGCTCCTCGAAGTGCTTGCTCAACATCGTGACCTGGCCTTGGTAATTCGACCCCAGGTCCTGCCCGTACAACCGCTCCGCCGGCGCACTCGTCCGCTCCAGCGCCAGCTTGCAGACCGGCTGGCGGTGCTCGACCATGAAGGAGACGTCGCGGGCGCGCACCTCGAGCGCGGCGCGGCTGCCGTGGCGGTCGCCCGCCGGGTCGTAGCCGAAGCCGGGGTCGAAGAAGCCGGCGTAGTGGGTGCGCAGCTCACCCGCGGTGGGGTCGTAGGCCATCATCTCGGCCGCGATCTGCGGCGGGATGCAGACCCCCTCGGCCGAGAGCAGCAGGTAGAAGATCTCCGGCTCGAGCACGATCTTCGAGCCCGCCTCGGGGAAGACCGGATCCCAGTAATCGGTCCAGCGGTAGGCGTGGATGCGCGAGAGGTCGATCGGCAGGCTGTTCTTCTTCGCCCGGTAGCCGACGATGCGGTCGGCCGGCCCGGAGAGGTCGACGCTGAGGAAGAGCCCGTCGGCCAGCGCCAGCTCGGACTCGCGCAGGGCGTGCGAGTCGAGGTAGAGCAGCGGGAACTCGTCCTGCAGGGCGCGGATCTCCGCGTCGGCGAGGCGCACGTCGCCGCGCGCCAGGCGCAGCTGGTTGAGCGAGAGGCCGGTCCGCACCTGGATCGCGAAGGAGCGCGGCACGATCTCCAGGTAGAGCTTGCCCCGATAGCCCGGGCGGATCTCGTCGAAGCGGTGGTGGCGGTCGGTGAGCACGCGGGTGAAGACGTCGAGCCGCCCGGTCGAGCTCTTCGGGTTGGCCTTGGCGCGCACGTCCTCGGGCAGGGACAGCTCCTCGATCAACGGCACCAGGTAGGGGCGGTCGCGCTCGAGCACGGCGCCGTCGCGCAGGTCGATCCGCTGGAAAGCAAGCCCCTCGATCTTCTCCTCGACGGTCGAATCGACGTCGGGCAGGAAGGAGCAGCGCAGCGCCCAAGCGTGATCGCCGAGGCGCAGGTCGACGCTGGCGGGCTGGATCGCCTCGGGATGGATGCGGTAGTCGCCGGAGCTGACCCAGCCGGCCGCGATCACCGCTTCGAGGGCCTGCGAGGGGAGCACGCCGTCGACCACCGTGCCGGCGGGCCCGCCGGGGGCGCTCGCCGCTGCCGCCGCCTCGCTCATGCCGAGATTATGCGGCGCGCCTCAGCGGTACCGAGGTACGGCGTGAGCGCAAACTCCGCAATGTCCGGCAGTAATCCGCGCATTTTCTTTGCTTCGCCGGCGAGCACGCGGCGCGCGAGCAACGAGGCAATGCCGCCGACGATCGCCTCATCGGTGGCCTCCGGCGGCCGCTCCGCTCCGGCCGGCGCCGGCGCACCGTCCTGCAGCAGCGGAACGAAGCCCTGCAGCGCCAC
This sequence comes from Solirubrobacterales bacterium, assembly GCA_035548675.1. Classification (GTDB taxonomy): domain Bacteria; phylum Actinomycetota; class Thermoleophilia; order Solirubrobacterales; family 70-9; genus VRUE01. The sequence continues at coordinate 2,863 of DASZSJ010000040.1, read as the reverse complement.
CTGGTAGCGGTCGTAGACGCCGCGACCGGCGCGCAGCCCCTCGACCAGGACGAGCTGCGCCTGCGCGGGCTCGGCCTCGAACATCCGCAGCAGCGAGTCGAGCGCTGCGAGGACGCCGCTGCCCCAGTCCTGCCGCTCCGCGCACGCCTCCTGGACCCGCGCGCGGATCCGCTCCACCGCATCGTCATAGGCGGCGACGAAGCAGGCGTCCTTGCTCTCGAAGTGCTTGTAGAAGTCGCTCTTCGAGACACCGGCGCGTTTGCCGATCAGCGCGACCGTCGTGCGTTCGTACCCTTTTTCCTCCAGGCATTCGGCAAGCGCCGCGAGCAACCGCTCGCGCTGGTTCTGCGCGACGAACTCGCGGGGAAGACCATGTCGGCCGCGGGGCAGTCGTTCCACTGTGGCGCTGGAGTCTGCCAGCGCCACAGGTCAGGCGTTTGCTCGCTTCTCCGCGGCCTCGGCGGAACCGTTGAAGGGAGCCAGCATGAATTCGGAGAGCTCGGGCAACAGATCTTCCGCCTGTTCGGCCTCGCCACGGCGGATCTGCTGGTAGACGATCCAGGCGACGCCGCCGACCAGTGTTTCTTCGATCGTCTCCGGCAGTTGCTCGTCCTGGGGCACAGCGCGTTTGACCAGCTCGACGAAACGCTGCATCGCCGCCTCGTAGCGCTCGGTTGCGGCGGGTGTGGCCGAGAGCGCCTCGATCATGCACATGCGGGCAAGGGACGGGTTCTCGGCGATGTAACGCAGGAAGGCGGCGAGACCGGCCTGGACACGGCCCTCCCAATCGCCCTCGGCCGCGGCGCAGTCGGCTTCGATCTGCCCCACCACCTCGTCGATCGCGGTGTCGAAGGCGGCGAGGAAGACTTCCTCCTTGCCCTCGAAGTTGTCGTAGAGCGTCTTGCGGGCGACGCCGGCGCGGCGCACGATGTCGCCGATTTTCGTCGCGTCATAGCCCTGTTCGGCGGTCAGCTCGGCGATCGCGTCCATGATCCGGCGCCGCTTGTGGCTGGCGATGAACTCGCGCGGCAGCGTTGGGCGTACCGGCACCGAATCGCCCTCTCTCCCAGAACCGGCCTTTGCGCGCGGCGGCATTGGGCAAGGATAGCCTGGGAACACGCAAGTTCCTTGCACGGTAGCGACTCAAATGGTACCGTTGGAGAACTCAGTAGGTTTATAACAGAAACGACTGAGTTTCTCTATGGCGCCGGACAGGGTAGAACTGAGCAACGAGATGCTATTGGCTGCGCTTGGCGACAGCTGGTCGCCGGCCGAGGTCAACGCGGCGGCCGAGCTGCTCTCCGGCGGTGAAGGCCAGTTCCCCTCCGGCATCCGCTCCCTCCCCTCGGATCTGGTCAGCGCCGTCCAGCGCGAGCGCCTGCTCGCCGCAACGCTCCGCGCCACCGCGGAGATCGGCTACCGCGATGTGAGCGTCCAGGACGTGCTCGAGCGCGCCGGCGTCTCCCGCCCCACCTTCTACGAGCACTTCGAGAACAAGGAAGCCGGCTTCCTGGCGGCCTTCGACGCGGCCGCCTCGCGCCTGCGCGAGCGAATCGAGACCGCCGCTGGCGACGGCGAAGGCTGGCGCGAGCGCCTCCGCCTCGGCCTCGAGGAGCTGCTCCACTTCGTCGGCGAGGATCCCGACGCCGCGATGTGCCTGATCGTCGACGGCCGCGCCGCCTGCCCGCCGGCGCTCGAGCGCCGCGACGAGCTGCTCGACCACTTCGCGGCCTGCCTCGACGGCATGGTGCGCGCCGAGGCCCCCGCCGGCGAGGCACCGAGCGCAATCGCGGCCGCCGGCATCGTCGGCGGTATTGAGGCGCTCCTCTACTCGCGGCTCAATCGGGGCGAGACCGATGGGCTCGGAGACCTCCTGCCCTCGCTGATGTACTTCGCTGTGCTGCCCTATGAGGGACATGAGGTCGCGAGCGAGGAGTTGGCCGTAGTCGCACGCTGAGAGCCCTACTCCCCCACCGCCCCGAACCCCAACGTCCCCACCGCTTCCCCCGCGGCAAAGACAGCCCCCTGGCCCTGGGCGAAGGCTTCGTTGAAGGTGGCCGCCGCTTGGGCGGAGAGCGAGAGCGATCCCGCGGCGGAGATCCTCCGCGCCTTGGGATCGGCGGAGACGCCGGTGGGGACGTAGTCGAGCACTCCCACCCGCCCGACCTTGCCGGGGAAGGCAGGGGTGGGCTCGACGTCGACCTCGGCCGTGTCGGAGTTGGCGCCGAGATCGAGCCACAGCTCGCTCCAGAAGACCTGTCCGGCTCCCAGCTGGAGGAATTCGAGGGCACCGGCTGTCCTCAGGGTGCCCTTCGAACCGTCGGGGGAGATCGCTCCCCCCGGGGCGAGCGGGAAGCTGGCCTGCGCCCCGAAGCGCTGGGCGGGGGCGATCGGGTTCAAGGAGACGAAGTGCTGATCTAGCTTCTGTAGGAAGGCGGGGTCGAGGTCGAGCGTCGCGCTGCCTTCTTCGGTGATCGTGACCAGGGCGGGCTGGGCGTTGGCGGTGAGGGTGCCGAGTGGCTGATTGGGTTTGAAGGGGAGCTTGGGCCGGAGCTTCTTGTTGAGGCGGGTGATGAGCTTCTGGGTGAGCTTCAGCTTGGTCGAGGTGAGCTTGGTGCCGAAGCCCGCTCGCCGGGAGGAGGTCTGCTTTGAGGTGGCGAGCTTCAGCTGGCTGCCTCCGACCTTGGCGATCAGGGGCTGGCGGGTGGCTTTGACCTTGAGGTCTCTGAGCGGGACGCTCTTTGACTTTGCCGTGAAGAAGAGCATCCCTTGGGCCTTGGCTTCGCCCTTGCCTTCGGTCGGGTCGATCTGCCCGCCGGCGACGGGCAGGGTGTAGGTGGGGCCCCTGCGCTTGGCGCCCTGC
>DASZSJ010000039.1:0-24904 GCA_035548675.1 Solirubrobacterales bacterium | reverse complement strand
CTGGCGCTGGGGGTCGACTACGCGCTGCTGATGGTCTCGCGCTTCCGCGAGGAGCTGGCGGCGGGGACCGAGCCGGCGCTGGCGGCGCGCCGCACGCGCCGCACCGCGGGGCGGACGACGGTCTTCGCCGGCAGCACGCTGGTGCTCTCGATGGCGGTCTCGTTGTTCATCCTGCCGGGATCGCTGCTCGCCTCGCTGGCGGGGACGCTGATCATGGTCGTCCTGCTCAGCGTCACGGTCGCCACCGTGGTCGGGCCGGCGCTGCTGACCCTGATCGGCCCCAACGTCGACCGCTGGCGGATCGGCAAGCCGGCCGGCGCGGGGCGCTCGCGGCTGATGGTCGTGGTCGGCGCGGCGCTGCAGCGGCCGGCGGCGGTGGCGGCGCTGATCGGCGCCGTGCTGCTGGTGCTGGCGGCGCCGGCGCTGGGGCTGAAGACCGGTCCGCCCAGTCCCGAAGAGCTGGCCAAGGACTCCGAGGCGCGCCAGAACGCGGAACTGATCGACCGCACGATCGGGCCGGGCTGGGACGCGCCGTTCCAGGTCGTCGCGGTCAGCAACGAAGGGCCGATCACCGACGCCAAGCCGCTGGCGGCGCTCGAGAGCTTCCAGAAGCGCCTCGCCGACCTGCCCGGCGTGCAGGCCGTGGTCGGGCCGGCGCAGGTCGCGGAGCGGGTCGAACCGCTGCAGGAACAGGGCAACGCGATCCTCTCCCAGGAAGGGAACATCGGCCCGGTCAAGCAGCTCGGCAGACTCGGCCGCGAACTCGGGGTGGCGGCGGCGGGGGTGGCCGAACTGCGCGACGGGATCTCGGAAGCGAGCGCCGGCGCCGGGCTGCTGGCGACCGGCTCGGGCCGCGCCGGCGAAGGGGCGCAGCAGATCGCCAGCGGGCTGACGCGGGCGGCAAGCGGCAGCGAGCAGGCGATCGCGGCGCTGGACGAATTCGCCGAAGGCTCGCGCAAGCTCACCGGGGCGCTGCAGAAGGCGGAAATCGCGGCGGTGAGGCTGGCCGGCTTCCTGCGCAGCGAACTCCCCACCCTGCTGCGCGCCAACACCCTGACGAAGGCGAGGAAGGTCGAAAAGGGACTGCACCAGGAGGTGACCGAAACGCTGCCGAAGCTGGCGGCGCCGACGAAGGTGACGGTCGAAGAGCTGACCAGCGCCCTGGCAGAGGCGGAAGCGCTCGCGGCGGGCCAGGCCGACCCGCGCTACGCGGAGCTGGTCGCGACCCTGCGCCACGGGGTCGCCGCGGCCACCGGCACCGATCCCGCCACCGGGCAGCCCTACGCGGAGGGCTACTCCGGGCTGGTCGCCGAAGGGGAAGCGCTGGCGGCCCGGCTGGCCGAAGACGAAGACGAAGCGCAGGCGGTCGTCACCCTGCTGGAACAGACGCTCGACTACATCGAAAAAGCCTCCGCAGGCGCCAACGCGCTGAAGGAAGGGATCAACAAGATCCACTACGGCAGCCGCAAGATCACCTTCGGCGCCTACCGCTTTGCCAAGGAAGCGAAGCGGCTCAGCGCCGGCATCGAAGCGCTCGCCGCCGGCTCGATCCGGCTCGTCACCGGGATCGACGAACTCGGGGCGGGGGCGCAGGCGCTGGAAGCGGCGTTGGCGCAGGGGGCCGAAGAAGTGGCGCCGCTGCAGAGCGGCCTGACCGAAGCGAGCGTGCGGGTGCTGGCCGGCAAGCATCGGATCCGGCGCGAAGCGCGGCGGGTGCGGAACGCGACCCCGGGCCTCTTCAACTCCGGTTACTTCGTGCTCTCGGCGGTCGACGGGGCGCCGCCGGAAACGCGGCGGACAGCGGGCGAAACGATCGACCTGGGCGGCGGCCAGGCGGCCTCGGTGCTGGTGATCTCGCGCTACCCGTTCAACTCCAGCGGCTCGAAGGCGCTGAACGAGACGCTCGACGCGGAAGCGAGCGAGCTCGCCGACCGGGCCGACCTGGAAACGGGGGTCGCCGGCGGCGCCGCCCAGCTCAACGACTACGGCTCGGTGACCGAAGAACGGATCCCCTGGGTGATCGCGGCGATCACCGTCGTCACCTTCCTCGTCCTCGTCCTCGTCCTGCGGGCGGCGCTGCTGGCGGCGATCGCGGTGGCGCTGAACCTGCTGACGGTGGCGGTCGCCTTCGGCGTCCTGACGATCCTCTTCCACATCCCCGAGGACTGGCCGCTGGGCGGCCACAACTACGTCGAAGCGGTCGGCGCGACGATGATCTTCGGCGTCGTCTTCGGGCTCTCGATCGACTACGCGGTCTTCCTCCTCAGCCGCATGCGCGAGCACTACGACGAGCACGGCGACCATGGCGCCGCGATCCGCTTCGGCCTCGACAAGACCGCGGCGGTGATCACCGGCGCGGCGGCGATCATGATGGCCGTCTTCATCGCCTTCGCCGGCGCCCCGATCGCGACCGTCTCCCAGCTCGGCGTCGGCCTCACCGTCGCCGTCATCCTCGACGCCACCGTCGTCCGCATCGTCCTCCTGCCCGCCCTGATGCTGCTGCTCGGCGAGCGCGTCTGGTGGCTGCCGAAGCCGCTCGCCAAGCGCCTGCCCAAGCTCAGCGTCTGAGCCGCGCGGCGGACGGGGGGAGGATCCGTCGCCCCCAGCCCTTGAGGGGGGATGGCGGGAGAGCTCGAGAAGCTGGCGTACGAGGCCGCGGTTCGCAGCCTGGACAAGCAGGAGGGGTTGCTCGAGGAGATGCGCAGCCGCACCGGGGTCCTGCTTGCCGCGTCCTCGCTTGCGGCATCGTTCCTTGGTCAGCAGGCGTTCCACCGGCCGGAACCGCGCTTGCTCGCGATCATCGCGATGGGCGCGTTCTGCCTGTCGGTAGCGGCGAGTATCTACATCCTCATTCCGCGACGCCGACTCGTCTTCGCCCAGACCGGCGGGGATCTCTACGAGACCCTCTTCCCCGTCCGGAACGACATGGACGAGGTGTACCGGCTACTCGCCTACACCCTCGATTGCTTCTGGGAGAGCAACGACACCACCATTCACCGAATGGCCGTCGGCTACCACCTTGGGGCCGGAGCGCTGGTGATCGAGGTCGCGTCCCTGGTTGCACTCCTCTGCGGTACGCTTGCCTGAGCATGGAGCCGAAGTCAAGATTGCTGACCGACCAGGCGGGGCCGCCGCCGCGACCCCGTCCCTTGCTCGAGATCGGCAGGCCCGAGACCCTTGGCGGCCAGCCGCGCATTCGGCCGCTTCTCTCGAGGCTCCTGGCTCGGTTTCGACACAGGGGCTGAAACCCAAAGCGCCCGCGCCGGGAGGGCACGGGCGCTTGGTCGGCGCGGCTTCGCGGCCTGGGTTTACTTCTTCTTCGGTTCCGGCTTCGGCGAGCAGCTCGCCGTGAAGATCGGGTTCGAGGTCTGGTTGTCGAGGAAGGTGAAGACCGAACGGGCTTTCAGCTTCTTCGAAGCGGGACATTTCGCCTGGATGTAACTGACTTTCTTGCCCTTGTAGGAATATTTTTTGTCGACGGTGACGTTGAAGTAGATCAGTGCACCGGCGCCGCCGGCGATCAGCGGCACTTCGACGTCTAGGCGGGGGCCGTAGCCTTCCTTGTTGTAGTTGGTGACGACGCCGGTCAGGACCAGCGCGGTCTGGATCGGGGTGGTGCCGTAGCTGTGCAGGAGGATCACCGGCTTGCCACCCTGGGGGACACCGTTGAAGGCGGTCACTTCCTGCTTCACGTTGAACACCTGGCTGCCGACCGGGAGCAGCGCTTCGGCGTTGCCGGTGCCGATGATCGCCTTCTTGCATTCGCGGCGGGCGACTTCGGTGGAGACGCTCTGCAGCTTCGAAGCCTCGCAGGTCGGGTAGCCCTTGCTGAAGACCTTGGTGTTCTTGTCGAAGTCGATCACGACGCGGGTGGTGGGGACCGGGACGCCGCCGGCGCGGGTCGAGTTGCTGAGCGCGGTCGTGACTTCGAGCGCCGCCGGGGTCCACTGCTTCTTGTAGAGCTTCTTCGGCTTCAGCACGGCACCGACCGCTTGGGCGTTGCCGTCAGGCGAGGTGACGGCGCTCCCCGTCGGCCCGGCGATCGCCCCCGAGGTCACGATCGCGGTCGTCGCGGCAATCGCGAGCCCGACGATCAAAATTGAACGTTTCCGCATTCAGACGCTCCTCCAGTAGACGTTTGGCGGGCGCCTCCCATTTCCCCTAACCGCAAACCCACTCCAGAGTAGCGGGTCGCAGGTGCGTTGAATTCCAGTTAAGTCCCCGCTCAGGCGTCACTTGGCCGGGAGACGCTCGGATACGATTCGCCCGCCGTTCCACCGGGTCGGAGGGGCCGGGGGACGATCACGAGCGACGATCCGTGGCTGCTAAACCCTTAGGCGAGGAGAAAAGCTCGGCTCCGAGCCGAGGGGTCACTCCTGCCCGAATCGCGGTGATCGCGGCGCTGGCGCTGGCGGTGATCGTGCTGGCCTGGATCTTCTTCAACGGCAACGGCGGCCACAAGTACACGCTCGTATTCCAGAACGCCGGCCAGCTGGTGCCCGACAACCAGGTGCTGATCGGTGGCTCCCCGGTCGGTTCGGTCGAAAGCATCGAGCTCAGCGACGACAACCTCGCCGTGGTCAAGGTCGAGATCGACCAGCAGCTGCACGAGGGCTCGACCGCGGTGATCCGCGCCACCTCGCTCTCCGGCGTCGCCAACCACTACGTCTCGATCAGCCCCGGCCCGAACAGCAACCCGGCGCTCGACGAAGGGGCGGAACTGGGCCTGGCCGAGACGACGACCCCGGTCGACATCGACCAGTTCTTCAACACCTTCCCGCCCTCGGTGCGCAAGGGCCTGGCGGACTTCATCCAAGGCAACGCGAAGACGTTCGAAAACTACGGCGAAGCGGCGAACGAATCGTATGAATACTTCGGCCCGGCGCTGAACCGAACCCGCGCCTTCCTCGGCGAGCTCAACTCCGACCAGCGGCTGCTGGAACGTTTCATCGTCAGCTCGGCGAAGCTGACGACGGCGGTTGCCGGCCGCGGCGAGCAGCTCTCCAGCGCGATCGCCAACGCCAACACCGCCTTCAGCGCGATCGCCAGCCAGAACCGGGCTTTCGACCAGACCCTGCGGCGGCTGCCGCCGGTGCTGCGGCAGTCGAACACGACGTTCGTCAACCTGCGGGCGGCGCTCGACGACGTCGAACCGCTGATCGACACGGCGAAGCCGGCGACGAAGAACCTGGCGCCGTGGCTGGCCGAACTGCGGCCGGTGGTGCAGAAATTCATCCCGGTCACGCGCAACCTGCGGCTGACCGTCGCCCGCCCCGGCGCCAACAACGACCTCGCCGAAACCCTGGCCATCCTGCCGTCGCTGCAAGGCCAGATCTCGACCGCCTTCCCGCACGCCGAAGCGGCGGTCGCCGCCTTCCTGCCGAACCTCAAGTTCGCCCGCGCCTACACGCCTGATCTGTTCAACGCGATCGGCAAGCTCGGCGCGGTGGCGGGCTATTACGACGGCAACGGGCACTACGTGAGGGCCTCGGCCTCCAACCAGAACCTGTTCAAAGACGAAGGCGGCTCGCTGGAACCGATCTCGCGCAGCGAACAGTTCGACGCCTTCGGTCCCGAAGCCCCCGTCAAGCGACCCTGCCCGGGCGGCGTGACGCAGAAGGCGGCGGACGGCTCCAATCCGTTCACCAACCCGCCCTTCTCGGGCAGCAGCGTCAGCACCTCCGAATGCAACCCCGACGACGTGCCCCCGGGACCATGAGGCGGCGGGGGATCATCGCAGCGGCGCTGGTCGTCGCGGCCGTCGTCGTGATCGTGCTGCTGGTCTCCGGCGGCGACTCGAATGGCGGCTACCGGGTGCGGGCGATCTTCGACAACGGCGCCTTCATGGTGACCGGCGAGCAGGTGCGGGTGGCCGGCGCCAACGTCGGCACGATCGAATCGGTGAGCGTCTCGCGCCCCGGCGAAACCGTCGCCTACAAGGACGGCGAAGGGGTCGCGGTGCCGGGCAAGGCGATCATCGTCATGAACATCACCGACCCCTCCTTCCAGGACTTCCGCGAGGACGCGACCTGCCTGATCCGGCCGCAGTCGCTGATCGGCGAGAAGTTCGTCGACTGCCGGCCGACGCTGCCGCGAGCGCCGGGCTCGCCGGTGCCGCCGCCGCTGAAGAAGATCGAATCGGGCCCGGGGGAGGGCGAGTACCTGCTGCCGTTGGGCAGCAACGGGACCAGCGTCGACCCCGACCTGATCAACGACATCCAGACGCTGCCCTACGCGCAGCGCTTCCGGCTGATCCTCAACGAACTCGGTGCCGGCCTCGCCGGTCGCGGCGCCGATATCGAGGAGCTGGTCAAGCGCGCCAACCCGGTGCTGCGCGACGTCGACACGCTGTTCGGGATCCTCTCCGACCAGCGCGACCAACTGGCGCAGCTGGCCACCGACTCGGAGACGATCCTGCGGCCGCTGTCGCGCGAGCGCGCCCACGTCGCCGGCTTCCTCGCCAACGCCGGCGCCGCCGCCGAAGCGAGCTCGGAAAAGGGCGCCCAGCTCGAAGAATCGCTGCAGAAGTTCCCCAAGTTCCTCGCCGAGTTCCGGCAGACGATGGTCAGCCTCAAGGGCTTCTCCGATGCCGGGGCGCCGCTGTTCGAAGACCTCGGCGCGGCGGCGCCGTCGCTGACCGACGCGACCCGCACGCTGACGCCGTTCTCGCAGGCGGCGACGGTGGCGCTGAAGAGCCTCGGCGAAACCGGCGAAGCCTCCGGCCCGATCTTCGCCCGGACCGACCCGGTGGTGAAGAAGTCGCGCGACCTGGCAAAGTCGGGCGTGGTGCCGACGCGGGAACTGGCGAGCCTGCTGGTCGGGTTGAAGAGGACCGGCGGCTGGAAGGCGCTGGTCGAACTGATCTACAACTCGGCCGGGGCGCTGAACGGGTTCGACCAGTACGGGCACTACGGGCGCACGCATGTGGCGCTCGCCAACTGCCCGGAATACTCGTTCAAACCGGCGGGTGAATCCGGCTGCGTCGCAAACTTCAACGGTCCTCAGGCTCGAGGAGGCGGCGAAGTCAGTGCCAGGGCGCTACTCGAGCTGCTCGCCCAGCGGCAGGCGGGCGAAAACGGCGGCACCGGCATCCTCTCTGGCCCCACCGCGGGCGTCGGCCAGGCCGATGCGACCGAAGCAGAACCGGCGCTCGGCGAAGCTTCCTCGACCGGGGGCACCGCCCCACTCCTCGACTACCTGCTTGGTGAAGAAGAATGAGGAACCGCGGCGGGCTCCAGGGAATCGCGAGCAGCCCCGTCCTGGTCGGGGCGGTGACGGTGCTGGTCGTGATCGTCGCCGTCTTCCTCGCCTACAACGCAAACAACGGGCTGCCGTTCGTCTCGACCTACGACCTGAAGGCGCTGGTGCCGAACGCCGACGCGCTGGTCAAGGGCAACGAGGTGCGGATCGGCGGTGTCCGCGTCGGCGTCGTCAAGTCGGTCGAAGCCGTCCACCTCGACGACGGCGAGGTTGCCGCCGAGCTCTCGCTCAGCCTCGACAGGAGCGCCGAACCGCTGCCGGTCGACTCGACGATCATGGTGCGGCCGAAGTCGGCGCTGGGGCTGAAGTTCCTGCAGGTGACTCCCGGCGACTCCACCGCAGGCTTCGCCGCCGGGGAAACGATCCCGCTGGCGGCGGCGAAACCGGAACCGGTCGACATCGACCAGTTCTTCGACATGTTCGACGAACGGACGCGGAAGGCGATCCGCCAGAGCCTGGCTGGGTTCGGCAACGCACTCGCCGGCCGCGGGCCGCAGCTGAACGAAGGGATCGGGGCCCTGAGCCGGGCCGCGGTCAAGGCGCAGCCGGTGCTGGCGACGCTGGTCGCGCCGAGCACCGACTTCGGCGGCTTCTGGCGGGCGCTGGAGGCGCTCTCGGCGACGGTGGCGCCGGTGGCCGAGACCCAGGCGAGCATGTTCGTCGCCCTCGACGCGACCTTCGGCGCCTTCGCCCGCGTCTCCCGCCCCTACATCCAGGAAACGATCGAAAAGAGCCCCTCGACGCTCGACACCGCCAACCAGGACTTGCCCGCGATTCGACCCTTCCTCGAGGACTCCGAACGCTTCTTCGTCGCCCTGCGCCCGGGCGCGAAGGCACTAGCCGAAACCTCGCCCGTCGTTGCCGAATCGCTGCACGCCGGCGTCCCGGCGCTCAACTCGAGCCCGGTGCTCAACAACCAGCTGCAGCCGACGGCGGAAGCGCTGCTCGCCTTCCAGCAGGCGCCGGGCGTCTTCAACGGCCTCAACCTGCTGACCGACACCAATCGGATCCTGAAGCCGCCGCTCGAATACGCCGTGCCGGCGCAGACGGTCTGCAACTACGCGACGATCCTCTTCCAGAACCTCTCGCTCGGCAACCGGCAGGGGAACAAGAACGGCAAGTGGCTCAACCTCTTGGGCGGAGCGATGCCGGAAGGCGTCAACGCCGAGGCCGGGCCAGCGTCGACGCCGGCCAGCGGTGAAGGGTCCGGTCTCATCGCCAAGGGCAACTACCTCCACTACAACCCGTTCCCGCGTACCGCCGCGCCGGGTCAGGACGGAATCTGTGAAGCAGGCAATGAGAAGTACGCGCCAGGCAAGACCGTGATCGGCCATGCCTCAGAACTCTGGGGCAACGAAACGCGAGGGCAGGAATGAGCCGCCTGCCCGAGAGAGACCAGCGCGCCGCCGCCAACCGCCGGATCCGGTGGCGCCCGAGCAACGCGATGATCGCGGTGATCTTCATCGTGATCTTCACCGTCGGCCCGTACCTGGCCTTCACCGGGCACGTGCCGTTCACCAGCTACGGCTACACGGTGAAGGCGACCTTCGCCAACTCGGCCAACATCGCGACCAACTCGCCGGTGCGGATCGCCGGGGTCGACGTCGGCAAGGTGATCGAAAGCGAACGCGACGGCAACGCGACCACTGTCACCTTCACGGTCGACGGCTCCGGCCGGCCGGTCCACGACGACGCCTTCGCCGCGATCCGGCCGCGGATCTTCCTCGAGGGCAACTTCTTCATCGAACTCGACCCCGGCAGCCCGAGCGCGCCGGAGCTCGCCAGCGGCGGCACGATCCCGGTCAGCCGCACCTCGACCGCGGTCCAGCTCGACGAAGTCCTGACCGCGCTGCAGGGGCCGGTCCGCGCCGACCTCAGCCGTTTCCTCGAGAGTTACGGCAAGGCGTTGAACGAGAAGCCGAGCGCCGAGGAAGACCTCGACCAGCTGCCCGAAGTGAAAGGGATCAGCGGCGCCGAAGCGCTCAACAAGGCGTTCCGCTACGGCGGTGACGCCGGCCGCTACAGCGCCCAGGTGACCAACGCCTTCCTCGGCACCGAGCCGGACGACCTCTCGCGCTTGGTCGCCACCGCCGGCCGCAGCTTCAGCGCCTTCGCCAGCCGCCAGGCCGACCTGCAGGGGCTGATCACCAACTTCGACGTCTTCACCGGAGCGCTGGCGGCGCAGTCCGACAACCTGGCGAAGACGGTGCGGCTGCTGGCGCCGACGCTGAAGGTGTCCGAGGCCTCCCTCATCAGCCTCAACCGAACCCTGCCGCCGCTGCGCACCTACGCGATCGAGCTGACGCCGGCGGTGGCCGAGCTGCCGGAACTGATCAGCAGCTCCGAACCGTGGCTCGAACAAGTGCGGCCGCTGCTCTCGGGCAAGGAGGCCGGCGGTGTCGCCAAGCTGCTGGCGGAATCGACGCCCGGTCTCGCCGAAGCGGCTCACGCGGGCAAGTCGAACACGGTGCCGCAGATCAACCGCCTCAGCCTCTGCACGACGAAGGTGATGGTGCCGACCTCCGAGCAGGTGATCGCAGACCGCTTTAGTACCCATGGGCCGAACTACCGCGAGTTCTTCTTCACCTTGGCCGATTTCGCCGGCGCGGCACAGAACTTCGACGGTAACGGGCCGTACCTACGGGGCCAGCTAGGCGGCGGCGGCGTGCTGCTCGGCGAACCGAACCCGTACGTCACCGAAGAAACCTTCAGCGAACAGATCAACTACAGCTCTTCGATAACGGAACCGATCGGGACCCAGCCGCAGCTCGGGCCGCAGCCGCCCTTCCAGCCGAGCGTTCGCTGCTACACGAACCCGGGCCCGAACGTGAACGGGGAGTTGTCGCAGGTCGGCCCGCCGAGCCCGTCCAAAGCGGGGGTGTTCGAAGAAGGATGACCGAGCCGACGCCTAAGACCAGCCGCTGGCGGCACTTCAAAGCCTGGATCACGCGCCAGGCGCGCGGGCACCGCAAGGACACGATCGCGATCGTTGTCCTCGCCGTCGCCGGCGTCGTGATGATGCTCGGGATCTTCACCCAGCAGAAAGCGTCACTGCCGTCCTGGCTGCCGTTCGTCGGCGAAGAATTCGAACACATCAGCGCCGAGTTCTCGACCGCGCAGGCGGTGACGCCGGGCCAGGGGCAGTCGGTCGATATCGCCGGCATCCAGATCGGCAAGGTCGCCTCGGTCGACCTCGAAGACGGACACGCCGTGGTCGGGATGGAGATCGAGCCGAAGTACATGGAACTGATCCACCCCAACGCGACGCTGCTCCTGCGGCCGAAAACCGGGCTCAACGACATGATCGTCGAGATCTCTCCCGGCAGCGGCGGCAAGAGCATCGAAGACGGTCACGAATTCACGCTGGCGCAGACGCAGCCGAACACCAACCTCGACGCCTTCCTCGCCAGCCTCGACGCCGACACGCGCCAGTACCTGCAGCTGCTGGTCGCAGGTGGCGCCCAAGGGATCGGCGGGCGCGGCAAGCAGCTCGGCAACGCGCTGCGCCGCTTCGCGCCGTTCGTCAAATACACCGCGAAACTGAACAAGGCGGTCGCCGCCCGCCACCGCGCCCTCGCCCGGGTGATCCACGACTTCGGCCTGCTGACCGAAGAACTGGCCCGCCACGACAGCGCCGTGCGGCGCTTCGTCACCTCCTCGGACGCCGCGCTCGGCAACTTCGCCAACCAGCAGCAGGCGATCCAGGAAGCGCTGCGCGAGTTCCCCTCGACCCTGGAAGCGTGGAAGGCGGGGCTGGCCAGCTCCAACCGCTTCTCACAGGCGGCCTACCCGGCGCTGACCAAGCTGATCCCCCAAGCCCAGGCCTCGCCGGCGGCGTTCCGCGCGCTCGAGCGGCTGTTCCGCGAAACCACCGTCCCGATCCGCGACCAGATCCGACCCTTCACCCGTGAAGTCAGGCCGGTGCTGACGCACGCCAACGAAGCGGCGAAGCCGTTCGGCAAGACGGTGACGAACTTCGGCAACTCGCTGAGCGGGTTCAACGCCTTCCTCAACGGGCTCGCCTACAAGCCTCCGGGCGGTGCGAGGAAGCAAAGCGCACTCTTCTACCTGCCTTGGCTGAACCACGACTTCAACGCCGCATTCAATTTGCAGGACGGTGGCGGTCCAGTTCTCCGTAACCTGGTCAGCCTCACCTGTACGGGTTCGTCGCTGGCGTACTACGTAATCGCCGAAGGTCCTGGTGGGATTGAAAAGCCGTTCCTCAACACCCTGCTGCAGACCGCGGCAATTCCGCGCCCGGAGGAAATTCCGGTTCCGAAAGGTGAAAAGTCGCGCAGCGGTCTCTGCGAAATCAAAACCAACCCGAATCCGCCCAAGTGAGCAAGAAGGCCCCTAGCACCACGCAGCTCCTGGTCATCGTCGGCTTCGCGCTGTCGTGCTTCGGGATCTTGCTCTTCCTCTGGGTCACCTTCGGCGGCCCGACCCCGTTCCGGGCGAAGCCGTACCAGATCAAGGTGCCGTTCGACGAGGCGACGCAGCTGGCGGAACAGTCCGACGTCCGCATCTCCGGTGTCAACGTCGGCAAAGTCCAGAGCATCGAGCTGGCGCCGAACGGCAGGCAGGCGCTGGCGACCGTCGATATCGACGATAAATACGCGCCGCTGCCGGAGTCGACCCGGGCGATCCTGCGCACCAAGACGCTGCTCGGTGAGACCTACATCGAACTGACGCCGGGCAACCGCGACGGGCCCCAGCTCGCCGACGGCGGCAGCGTGCCGGAGGCCAACGTCGCCCAGTCGGTCCAGCTCGACGAGATCTTCCGCACCTTCAACCCGAAGACGCGCAAGGCATTCCAGACCTGGATGCAGGAAGGGGCGGTGGCAATCAACGGCCAGGGCCAGGCGCTCTCGACGGCGTTCGGCGAGTTCGAACCGACCTTCTCTGAACTCGACAAGCTGTTCCGGGCGCTGGACACGCAGCGGCTCGCGGTCGCGCAGCTGTTCCGCAACGGCGCCACCACCTTCAACGCCCTGCGCGGGCGCGAAGGGGAGCTGGCAAGCCTGATCCAGAGCTCGAACGCCGTCTTCCAGACGACCGCCCGCCGCAACCGCGACATCGAAGCACTCTTCCTCGCCTTCCCGACCTTCCTCGACGAGTCGAAGCTGACGCTGAACCGGCTGAAGGACTTCTCGGTCAACGCCGACCCGCTGATGAAGCAGCTGGTGCCGGCGGCCGAACAGCTCTCGCCGACCCTGGTCGCCTTCGGCAATCTGGCGCCGGAAGCGAAGGGGTTCTTCGAAGGCCTGATCCCGGTGATCAACCGCGCCCCGTCGGGGTTCCCGGCCCTGCGCAAGATCTTCCGCGACGAGTTCCCGCCGCTGCTGCGGGCGCTCGACCCGTTCATCCGCAATCTCAACCCGCTGCTGACCGGGCTCAACCTCTACAAACGCGAGCTCGCGGCCTTCTTCGGCAACCTGGCAGCAGCGAGCAACGCGTCGCTGACCGAAGAATTCGTCGTCAACGGGAAGGGAACCGGGGAACACCCGTTCTTCATCCGCGTCGGCGCCAGGCTCGACCCCGAAAGCTATTCGACCTACCCAAGCCGTCTCACTACGAGTCGCACCAGTGCCTACAGTCCGCCTCAGTGGGCGAAGAATTTGATCGACGGCCTGCCGAGCTTCACGACCGCTGCCTGTTCCGCGGGCAGTACCGCGAGCCTCAACCCCAGTTCCTACGAATCCGAAGGGTTCCAGGAACACGTATCTCGTACCAAACCCTTGGATGGATCGTCGCGCACTGAGGAGGAAATCCTCGAAAGGTCCAAATCCTTTTTCGAACGTATCAAACGCCTCGCCTTCGCCGAACAGGACAGCACCGCCACCGTGCCCGCACCGACCTGCAAGCAGCAGTCGCCGATCAAGTCGATCTACGGCAGCGGCGAAGCCACCACCTACCAGCACACCTTCGAACAGACCGGCAAGTAATTCGCTGTATCAGGGGTTGCGGGCACCGCGTCAGCTAGCAGTCTGTCAGGCAGACACCCCCTTGCGCGTCACACAGTGTGCATGGCGGTCACCTAGCAACCGGATAGCGTCGCTTCAAAGCGTATGAGCTACGTTCGGCTCAGAAAGGAGCACGCACGATGACCACTCGTGTCAGACAGGGAGTCCTAGCCCTGCTAGCGGCCGCTGCACTCTCTGTGAGCGCAGCCCTATTGATGCCCGGCTTCGCCCAGGCAGCAACGTGGACGAATTACTGCAACAACCAGAAACTGCCGGGATGGCAGGAATCCGGGAGTATCTACTGCTACGGGGCTAATCGGGTCGCGCATGAACTGATGGGATGGGGAGACCAGCACTCCGTGTGTATTGGAATGTCGTACATGGTTACCCGCTGCTCCGGCGGCCCGGGCGCGGGGGTCTATACGTCCTCTGAACTCGGCTATTGGATCGCCGGAACGCCCTGGATTGAGAATCAGGCGCCGGGCTGGAACGTAGTCCACGGCAGAAGTCTGGTGGAATAGCCGCAAAGCGCCTTGGCGGGGGGCTGCGATGTGCCAGCCCCCCGCATTGGCTATGGCAACGCGTACTTGGATCGTGTGCGGCGCCCTGCTTACGCTCGCAGGCGCTCTGGTCGCCGCAATGTCTGTCGGTGCCCTGGACCAGGAGCCAGTCAGGCCACCGCCGTCACGGCGCAGTCTTGTGACGCATTCCACATGGCAGGCTCTGCAAGGTAATTTCGTGGTCTTTCGAACGCCTAGCGAGCAGGTTCCGCAGCAGGCACGCCGCTTGATCATGGCGATTACGCAGCGGTCGAGCCGTAGTCTCTACTGGGCTAAGGCACAGCACGTCCAGGTTGCAGAAACGGAACTCTGGCTGGTACCCGGTCCAGACGTGACGTGCGTTGCGGAAGCCCATCAGGCGGGAGCCTTTGGATGCGAAGTCACCTCCGCGTTCATCGGGCATGGACTGACGCTTGGGACCTTCGAGATGCGCTCGAAAGCTCGTGCGCAGCCGCAAGAGTTCCGAATAGTCGGCCTTGTCCCCGACTGGGCTGTGGTCGCCACAGTGCGAGAAGGGGCGGTGCGGCGTGCCCTCCAGGTTCGCCACGGTGTATTCGTAGACCAAGGCAAGCAGCCCATCGTCCTTGAGCAGCTTGAGAGCAAACGGTCACGACCGTAGCTCGTCACAGGGGCTGTGCGAGGTCCTCGAGCTTGAGCGCCAGCTCAACCTCAGTCGCCTTCTCAATAAGCGAACAATCGAGGAGCTCCTCCGCCGCCCTAAGTCGGCTCGCCACGGTTTGACGAGCCACGCCAAGTGCGGCTGCGGCGGAGGCAGCATTACGGTTTGAGGCAAAGTATGCGCGCAAGGTGTCGCGCAGGTGCTCGCCGCGATCACGCGCGGCGCTCAGCGGCGCGATGTAGAGGGTGTGCAAGGCGGAGCAATAGAGGGGATCACTTTGGATGGAGTGCGCGAGGGCGATATCTGAATAACTGGTCGGGGAGCAATGCCCTTGAACTGCGTACGCGAAGGCGACACGCGCCTCTTTATGAGTGCGGCGCCATCCGGCCACGCCCTTGCTTGCAAGACCCACGCCAAGCGGTATGTCCTCGCACCAGGTGTGACGAAGAGCCTCTTGCATCAACTCGTGACCAGGAGTACTTCGCCTTGCGATCCAGGCCCAGCACACTTCAGGGCTGGCCTTCACGAGGAGAAGCTGACCGTCGAGGGCGCCGGCGAGTGCTTGGATTGCCCGGGGAGAGTCGATTCCTTCTGACACCAGCCCCAAGTGGTGGTAGTCAAAAGGGTAGTGCAGATCGCGCATGCTTACCGACTCGCCCGCAAGCAACCTGCTCACGTGATCGAGTCGTCTTTGTGAGCGTGGGACGGCTTCCGTGCGAGCTGCCCGGAATTCCTCGCCGACGAACTCCATCAGGCGATCGAGCGCTGCCGGCAAGGGCGCCGGGAGACCTGCCAGCTCGGAGCGGCCCAAGCGAGGGAACTGCTCAAGTGCCTCAAGCAGGAAGCCACCCAGCTCCCAGCACCCGGCAATGTAGCGGCGCATGACGTTCTCGATCCCGACGTGGTGGCGCGCCGCCAGTCTTGCCTGTAGGCCCAAGCGCTGCGGTGGAGGGGGCAAGGTCGCGTCATCCGAGCGGAGTGCGGCAATCGCAAAGCGGATGCCTTCCGGTACGGCCGCTCGCAGGCCGACCGCGTACTCCGGCGCGACGTCGTCGGGGTCGATGGAGATGGCATGAACCTTCGTTAGGACGGCTGCCTCCACCTCGGCAAACCGGCTCTCGAGGGCATCTGCCAGAGCCTCTCTCACCTGCGTTGGCGAGGAGATCGACCGCTTCGAGTTTCGGCTCACTGCTGCAAGAGATCGTTAATCGGGAAGCCCAGCGGCACCTGGTGAACATCGCCCCTGCCGCAAGCTATGGATTGATGGGACCGTACTACATCAAGGACTGCTGCGCATACAAAAAGTTGCTCCACTGATACAGCGGTTTGTACCGATGACGACAGGTCCTACCCTGACGTCCTCGGGAGGCGACTCGAATACCGGGTTTGCATCTGCCCCAGTACTTCCTCAATCTTTTGTCTGCAACGCATGCCATCATGGAGGCGATGCGACAGACTTGGAGCGACGACCGGCTCGACGAGCTCAGCGCGAACGTCAATCGGCTCGCGGCCTCTGTGGATCGGCGCTTCGACCGGGTCGGCGAGAGGCTCGATCGGGCTGAGGACCGGACGCGAGCCGAATTCCAGGCGGTTCGGACCGAGATGAGGGAAGGCTTCGCCCGGGTCGACGGACAGTTCGCCGCGATCGGCAGCCGCTTCGGCGGGGTCGAAGCGCGCCTCGGCGGCATCGAGACCGAGTTGAGGGCGCTGCACCGGCTGCTGATCCGGATCAGCGTCGGCGTCGGGGGCGTGTGCGCAATCGCCCTCGCGACCGCTGTGCTGAGTCGGCCCTGAGGGCGACATCAGGCGGGTCCGGCAAGCATGCAGGGAGGCTGGCCTTTGGGCGGGCGAACGCCTTGACGCCAGCGCGCCACTGCGTGCTGAGAGTTGGCGGGACCGAGGGCGCTCAGTCGTTCGCGGACTCGAGATCCTCGAGATCGGCGAGATCCCGAGTTCGACCCGCTGCTCGCTTCATCGCCTTGAGGTCCTCGATGGAGGTGATGAGCACGGTGACCCCGAGAAGGTCTGCCTGGGTCGCGCGCGACCGCAGTTCGTCGTAGGTGGGTACTCCGTCCAGGCCTTGAACCACGTCGAGACGTCCGAGGTCGGTCTCGATCGCGACCTGGTCACCGCTCGCCAATGCAGAGGCAATCGAAGGCAAGCTCCCGAGAAGGGTCTCGCCAAGATGAACTCGACCGTTGGCGCCGACCGCGACTTCGGCGACGCGGCGCAAGTTCTCCGGCTCGGGCGAGATCACGACGTCCACGTCCTTCGTTGCCCGGACGACTCCCCAGGCCCCGACGGCGAGACCTCCGACCACGACGAACTTCGCCTCGGCGGCGGCCAGGCGCTTCAGCAGCTCGTCGAACGCCGGCTCGGTCACCTACGCCGGGCAGCTCCAGCGAGTCGCATGATCTTGTGGCTGAGAGCGATGGTTTCGACCAGGTTCGTGCTGATCGGCCGCCGCGCATCCTCGCGCAGGCGTCGCAACCGCACGCTCTCCGCCGCCGCGGCTGCCGAATGTTCGGTGCTCATGCGGTGATGCTAGCGGCGGGGGCCCAAGGGGATGCCAGCCTCTGATCCGTCAGATGAGTCGCATCCTGCTTCGGCCTCGCACCACGCTCCCGACCACGAAGGCCCGGGAGGTCGTACCGGCGCTCTCGATCACCAGGTCGCCCAGATCGGTTGAGGCGTCGGGACGACACAAAGAACTTGCATTTGCCTAATCTCGCCTCAACCTTTTGTCTGCAACACTCGGTCCGTGGACGATTTCGATTGGAGAGAGCTGCAGCGGATGGGGACCGAGCTGGCGAGGCTTCGCGACGGCCGCTGGGAGGAACGCCGGAAGATGGAAGAGCAGATCCGGGAGGTGAGCTGGCGGCTGGACGAGCACCTCAGGGAGTCTCGGAGGCGGACCCTCGACTTCGCCATGGGCGTGTATTACGTGGCTCTCGTGGGCTTCGTGGTGGCGGTCGTGGTGGTCCGCCTTGCCGGTGGCTGACTCGCTGCCGTCGCGGCGTTGGTCAGCCGCCGAGCGGGGAGGGTGGGATCTGGGGTTCTCCCTTGACCTCGGGGAGGACCATGCCGAGCTGGTCGATGAAGCACCAGGACCAGTCTTCGCCGGGCTCGATCGAGCGGATGATCGGGTGGCCGGACTCGGCGGCGTGGGAGCGGGCGTGGCGGTTGGGCGAGTCGTCGCAGCAGCCGACCTTGCCGCAGCCGAGGCAGATGCGGAGGTGCAGCCAGCCGCTGCCCTCGGCGAGGCAGTCCTCGCAGCCGGCGACCGAGTCGGGCAGCTGGGTGATCCGGACCTGATCGAGGTGGGTGCATGCGGCCATCGCGGCTCCTCTCGTCGTGTCGGTTGACTGTACCCGGCGACGGTCGGCCGGAGGATGGGCCGGTCGCTCAGCGGGTGGGGCGGAAGTCCCAGCGGAACAGCAGGTCGATGCCCGACAGGGTGTAGCCGTCGACCCGCGGTTCGCCGACCTTGGTCAGCGGCCAATAGCCGGTCAGCAGCGGCGTTCCGGTTTCGTAGCCGCCAAGCGCGTTGGTCGCGTGGAGGGGCAGCGTGCCCGGGCCGGCGGCGCTGATCGCGACGACGTCGGTCGAGTGGATCCGGTTCTGGATCGCCTTGCTGCGCAGGTCGTGGACCGGGACGTCGACCTTCAGCGTCGTCACCGCGTTAGCCTTCGGCCGGAAGGCGGGGCCGACGTAGCGGGCGGTGCAGCAGGTGTAGGTCCCGGGCAGATCTTCGCCGGTGAAGGTGTCGACGCGGCTGGAGCCGGTGAGAATCGTCAGCCGCAGCTTCGCCGGCCGCGACCCGACCTTGACCTGGATCCGCTTGATCCGGCCGTTGCCGGGGACCAGGGCGGTCGGCCGCAGCAGGTTGAAGTAGCCGCTGTGACGGTAGGTGCAGCTGCGCTGCCCGGTCGGCGCCAGTTCGACCCCGCCGAGGGCGCCGAGGATCGCCGCCGACTCGCAGCCGTAGGTGACGTTGGCGCCGCCCTTCATCGTGCCGCCGAACCAGCGCGCCGAGGCCGGCGCGGCGAGCAGCGTGAGCACCGCGGCGGCAAGCAGGGCTGGCAGCGCGAGGCGGCGGACGAGCACGCGCGGATCTTGCCACAGAGTCGGCCCAGAGTTGGCACGTCCATGTCTTGTTCGGTCTGTCCTTGCTCGGAAGGGTCGGGGCATGGCTCGAAAGCAAGGAAAGCGGGGACGGATGCTCCCCCTGGAGGCGCCCGAATGGGAACCGCTCCTCGACCTGGCGGAGGCGCACGTCGAGGACTTCATGTGGATGTACGCCGTCGAGCTCGAGGACGGCAGCCGGGTCCAGGCTTACAAGCACCGCTGGACTCGGAACTACCTCTTCCTCGACGGCGACAGTCGCGCGTACGTCTATCTCGGCGATCAGCGGTACGAGGAGGAGGAGAAGGAGTGGTTGTTCGCGCGCGCCGTGAGGGAGGACCTGGCGCACAGGGACTGGTACGGTTTTGTCGGACACAATGAATGGGAACCCGACCGCATCGAGATCAGCTGGACTCGCTCGGCGACGAAGCATCGGATCTCCCGTGAGCGCTCGGCACATGTCGTCCGCACGTGCGCGCTTCGGTTCGCTTGGCGTTCGCACGACGGTCCTCTGTCCTTTGAGGACAGCCGCATCATGTTTTTGGGCGACGACAACGAGGGAATCGGGCTCGAGGTTGTCGCGCTCGAGGTTGGCGACGAAGCCTTTCGGGTCATTCACGCGATGGAGGTGCGACGCAAGCACGTCGGCCTGTATTGGAGGGCAAAGCGATGGCAAAGGTGAAGAAGGTGGACGAGGAAGAGCGCTACTTCACGAGGTCGGGCGTCGAGCTCACCCCTGAGGTGATCGACGAGCTCGTGAAGGAGGCAGAGCGGGGGTACGACCCGAGGGAGTTGAGGGCGCAGTTCGTCGGGCGACCCTCGCTGAGCGAGAACGGAGTTTCGCCGCGGCTCACCTTCCGGGCGCCCGCCGACCTCCACGCCGCCGCGCAGCGGCGCGCCGACGAGGAAGGCAAGTCGATCAGCGAGCTCGCTCGCGAGGCGCTCCAGCGGTACTTGGAGTCCTAGCCGGTACCGTGTCGTACATGGAAAGCCATCCCGCGCTGGATGCGGTCTTCCTGCCGGTGCAGCCGCCGAGCACCTTCGAGGAGACCGTGGAGCGGTTGGGGACGGCGATCCGGCTCGGGCTGCTGCCGGCGGGGAGCAAACTGCCCGCGGAGCGGGAGCTGGCGCGGAAGCTGAAGATCTCGCGCTCGACGTTGCGGCAGGCGCTGACGACGCTGGTCCAGAGCGGGCACCTGGTCTCGTTGCGGGGGCGCAAGGGCGGCACCTTCGTCGCCGAGCAGCCGCCGCTGACCGACCGCCTCGACGACCCGCTCGACCAGGACGCCTGGGCGGCGCTCGACTACCGGGTCGCGATCGAGAGCGGCTGTGTGCTGCTGGCCGGCGAGCGGGGGCAGGAGGAGGGGTTCGACCGGCTCGAGGAGCTGGTCGAGAAGATGGCCGCCGAGGTCGAGGACTTCGAGGAGTACCGGCGCACCGACGTCCGTTTCCACATCGGGATCGCCGAGGCCGCGGCGTCGGCGCGGCTGCTCAGCGCGATGACCGACGTGCAGGGGCAGATGTCGGACCTGATCGCCCTGATCCCGCACCCGCCCGAGGTGCTGACCAGCTCCAACGAGCAGCACGGCCGCATCGTCAAGGCGCTGCGCAAGGGCGACGGCCCGCGCGCGGTGCGGCTGATGCGCGAGCACATGGAGGGCACCGAGCACATCATCGCCGGGCTGCTCCCCGCTCCCACCTCCGCCCAGCTCGCCGCCGTCTGAGTCCCCGCTCCGGCGACCCATCCACCCGGCGCCCTGCGCGGCGCGTCCACCGCGCGATTTTTCTTGACAGCGGTGGAGTCATGCGCATAAGGTCGGCTGCACCAACCATTTAGCCGCCAGCGGCTGCACATAGGAGGGTCTGGGAGTGGCTGACAGGACCAAGGTGGGAGCGATCACCTACCGCCAAGCGGACGAGGAGTACTTCGCGAAACGGACCCTTCGCCGCCACGCCGGCGTCTGGTCGCTATGGGCGCTGGGGGTCGCGGCGGTCATCTCCGGAGACTTCTTCGGCTGGCAGTTCGGCCTTGCCTACGGCTTCGGCGGCCTGCTTGTCGCGATGGTCGTGATCACGGTCATGTACTTCGGCCTCTGCTACTCGATCGCCGAGATGTCACCGGCGCTGCCGCACACCGGCGGCGCCTACTCGTTCGCGCGCTCGGCGATGGGACCGTGGGGCGGATTCGCCACCGGGGTCGCGGAGACGATCGAGTACGTGGTCACCCCGGCGGTGATCGTGGTCGGGATCAGCAACTACATGAACTCGATCACCGACGACCTCTTCAGCTTCACCCTGACCCTGCCCTGGTGGTGGCTGATCTTCTACGTCATCTTCGTCGGTCTCAATTACCTCGGGGTCGAGGCCAGCTTCCGCTTCACTGTCCTGATCTGCTTCACCTCGCTGGCGATCCTGCTCGTCTTCTTCATCGGCGCGATCCCCAACCTCGACTTCCAGCGCTGGGCGATCGACACCAACGGCGGCTGGTTCCTCGAAGGCGTCCCCGGCGTCTTCTACGCGCTGCCCTTCGCGATCTGGTTCTACCTGGCGATCGAGGAGCTGCCATTGGCGGCGGAGGAGTCCGCCGACCCGACCAGGGACATCCCGCGAGGCACGATCTGGGGCCTGCGGACGCTGGTCGTCACCGGCTTCCTCGTCCTCTTCCTCAACTCGGGGATCGAGCCCGGCTCGAAGTCGCTGGCCGAAAACGAAGAACCGTTGCTCGAAGGTCTGCAGACGATCTTCGGCTCCGGCACCTCGGCCTCGATCCTCGGGCTGGTCGCGGTCGCCGGCCTCGTCGCCAGCTTCCACACGATCATCTACGCCTACGGCCGCAACATCTTCTCGCTCTCGCGGGCCGGCTACTATCCGCACCCGCTCTCGATCACCCACGGCAAACGCGAAACCCCACACGTCGCGCTGCTGCTCGGCGCGGTCCTGGGCTTCATCGCCGCCTACGTGATCTGGAAGGAGGGCACCTCCGGCGTCGGCGCCTCACTCCTCTACATGGCCGTGTTCGGCGCGGTGATCTCCTACTTCATGCAGTGCGTCTCGTTCATCCTCCTGCGCCGCAAGTTCCCGAACATCAAACGTCCCTACCGCAGCCCGGTGGGGGTGCCGGGAGCGATCATCACCGGGCTGATCGCGCTTGCCTCGTTGATCGCGATCCTCTGGAACGACGAGTACCGACCCGGTGTGTACGGTGTCGCGATCGTCTATCTGGTGGCGCTCGCCTACTTCGCGATCGCCGGTCGCCACAAACTGGTGCTCTCGCCGGAGGAGGAGTTCGCGATGACCAAGGGCGAGCACGGCCACCCGGAAACCGAAGGCTACGCGCACACCCGGCTCGAGGGCTGGGAGCACCCACACAGCGAACAGGACATCCGCGCCGGGGGGCGGATGGACGCGCCCGCCGAGGGGTCGCCGCCGGAGTCGCCGCAGCAGTGACGGTCGAGGAGCTGAGAAAGGCGGTCGCCGACGGCACGGTCGACACCGTGCTGCTGGCGATCGCCGACATGGAGGGGCGGCTGCAGGGCAAGCGGCTGACCGCGGCGCACTTCCTCGACGATGTGCTCGAGCACGGCGCCGAGGGCTGCAACTACCTGCTGGCCGTCGACGTCGAGATGGAGACGGTCGGCGGCTACGCGATGGCCTCCTGGGACACCGGCTACGGCGACTTCCAGATGAAGCCGGATCTGGCGACGCTGCGGCCGGTGCCCTGGCAGCCGGCGACGGCGATGTTGATGGCCGACCTGCAGTGGGCGGACGGGCGCGAAGTCGTGGCCTCGCCGCGGCAGATCCTGCGCCGCCAGCTGGCGCGGCTGGCCGAGCGCGGGCTCAGCGCCAATGCCGCCACCGAGCTCGAGTTCATCGTCTTCCGCAACTCCTACGAGCAGGCCTGGAAGCAGGGTTTCCAGGACCTCGAGCCGGCCAACCTCTACAACATCGACTACTCGCTGCTGGGGACGGCGCGGGTCGAGCCGCTGCTGCGGCGGATCCGCAACGAGATGGCGGCGGCGGGGATGGCGGTGGAGAACTCGAAGGGCGAGTGCAACCTCGGCCAGCACGAGATCAACTTCCACTACGCCGACGCCCTGCGCTGCGCCGACGACCACGCGATCTACAAGAACGGGGCCAAGGAGATCGCCGCCCAGGAGGAGCACGCGATCACCTTCATGGCGAAGTTCAACCAGCGCGAGGGCAACTCCTGCCACGTCCACTGCTCGTTGGCGCGCGAGGACGGGTCCAACGCGTTCGCCGCCGACCAGGGGCTGTTCGAGCACTTCGTCGGCGGCCAGCTCGCCTGCATGGAGGAGCTGACGCTGTTCTACGCCCCCCACGTCAACTCCTACAAACGCTTCGCGCCCGGCTCCTTCGCGCCGACCGCGATCGCCTGGGGCCGCGACAACCGCACCTGCTCGCTGCGGGTGGTCGGGCATGGGGAGGGGCTGCGGGTCGAGAACCGGCTGCCCGGCGCCGACGTCAACCCCTACCTGGCGCTGAGCGCGCTGATCGCCGCCGGCCTGCACGGGATCGACAACGAGCTGCCGCTGGAGCCGGCCTTCGAGGGCAACGCCTACGAGTCCGACAAGCCGCGCGTCCCCCACAACCTCTACGACGCCCGCGCCGCCTTCGCCGCCAGCGAGGTCGCCGCGGCGGCCTTCGGGCAGGACGTGGTCGACCATTACCTGAACCGGGCGGGCGTCGAGATCGACGCCTTCGAGGCGGCCGTCACCGACTGGGAGCGCTACCGGGGCTTCGAGCGGCTGTGAGTGGAGAGATCGACACAGTGATCTCCGGTGACGATGAGCTGGGTCGATCTCGGAACGAACATTGATGGCGAGCAGTCCGGTAACGATCGGCATCTGCGCCGCGATCGAGCGCGTCTCCTGGGGAGTCTGGGAGGACTACGAGGTGGCGTTCGCGCCGTGCGCCTACGCGACCGCGGTGCAGCGGGCCGGGGGGTTGGCGCTGGTTCTGCCGCCCGACGAGGCCGCGGTCGCCGATCCCGACCTGCTGCTCGACCGCCTCGACGGGCTGCTGCTGGTCGGTGGCGCCGACCTCGACCCGGCCAGCTACGGCGCCGAGCCGCACCCCGAGACGCGCGGCACCTGGCCCGAGCGCGATGCCTTCGAGCTGGCGCTGGCGCGGCGGGCGCTGGAGCGCGACCTGCCGCTGCTGGGGATCTGCCGCGGCATGCAGCTGCTCAACGTGGCGCTCGGCGGCACCCTCGACCAGCACCTGCCGGAGTCGCTGGGCAGCGAGACGCACCGGCGCGTCCCCGGCAGCTTCGGCGAGCACCACGTGCGGCTCGATCCCGGCTCGCTGGCCTGCGCCGCCGCCGGGGTTGAGGCGCTGGCCGTCTTCTCGCACCACCACCAGGGGGTCGCCGAGCTCGGCGCCGGGCTGCGGGTCAGCGGCCGCGCCGAGGAGGACGAGCTGATCGAGGCGATCGAGCTGCCCGGGCGCCGCTTCGCGCTCGGCGTCGTCTGGCATCCCGAGGAGGACCCGCGGAGCAACGTGATCGCCGCGCTGGTCACGGCGGCGCGTGGCGAGTTCCTCTCGCATAGCGAGAGCAAGTCGACAGGCAAGGAGGTTGCATGAGCGCGTTGCAGGTGATCGAGCCGGCGACGGAGCGGGTGATGGCGGAGCTGCCGCGGGCCGGGGTGGAGGAGGTCGACGCCGCGGTGAGCGCGGCGAAGGCGGCGTTCCCGGCCTGGCGGGCAGTGACGCCGGCGGCGCGGGCGGCGCTGCTGCGCGACCTCGCCGACGCGATCGAGGCGCGGGCCGAGGATCTGGCCGTGCTCGAGGCGCGCAACGCCGGCAAGCCGATCGGCGACGCTCGCGGCGAGATCGGGATGGTGGTCGAGACGTTCCGCTACTACGCCGGGGCGCCGGAGCGGCTGCTCGGCCACACGATCCCGGTCGCCGGCGGGGTCGACATGACCTTCCGCGAGCCGCTCGGGGTCGTCGGCCTGATCGTCCCCTGGAACTTCCCGCTGACGATCGCCGCCTGGAAGCTGGCGCCGGCCCTCGCCGCCGGCAACTGCGTCGTCCTCAAGCCGGCCGAGCTGACGCCGCTGACGGCGCTGGAGCTGGAGAAGATCGCGCTTGCCGCCGGCCTGCCGGAGGGTGTGCTGAACGTCGTCGCCGGGCCGGGCAGCGTCTGCGGCGCCCGCCTGGTCGAGCACCCCGACGTCGCCAAGATCGCCTTCACCGGCTCGACCGCGGTCGGCCGCGGGATCGCCGCCGGCGCCGCGCGGACGATCAAGCGGGTGACGCTGGAGCTGGGCGGCAAGTCGGCCAACGTCGTCTTCGCCGACGCCGACCTCGAGGCGGCCGCGGCGGCGGCGCCGGGTGCCGTCTTCGGCAACGCC
>DASZSJ010000038.1:0-2684 GCA_035548675.1 Solirubrobacterales bacterium | reverse complement strand
ACCGCGCCCTGACCCATTCGAGCGCCATCGCCCCGGCCAAGCGCATCGAGCAATCCTACCAGCGCCTCGAATTCCTCGGCGACCGCGTGCTCGGCCTCGTCGTCGCCGATCTCCTCTACCGCCGCTTTCCCCGCGCCACCGAAGGCGATCTCAGCCGCTCGCTCAACGCGCTCGTGCGCAAGGAGACCTGCGCCATGATCGCGCGTGAGATCGGGCTCGGCCCCGAGCTCAACCTCGGCGACAGCGAGGCCAAAACCGGCGGCGCCGACAAGGACGCGATCCTCGGCGACGTCATCGAGGCGGTGATCGGCGCGGTCTACATGGATGGCGGGCTCGGCCCGGCCTTCGAGATCATCGAGCGGCTGTTCGGCGAACACATGGGACAGTCGGGCACCGAGCGCGCCGACGCCAAGACCGCGCTCCAGGAATGGGCGCAGGGCAGGGGGCTCGAGCCGCCGCTCTATGTCGAGGTCGAGCGGCACGGCCCCGACCACGCGCCCGAATTCACCATCGCCGTCCGGCTCGGCGGCTTCGCCGAGCTGACCGCCAGCGGCCCCAGCAAGAAGCTCGCCGAGCACAAGGCCGCCGAAGCGTTCCTGGTGCGCGAAAAAGTGTGGCAGGGGAGCGCCCCGTGAGCGCGCCCGACGCCATCACCCGCTGCGGCTTCATTGCCCTCGTGGGTGCGCCCAACGCCGGCAAGTCGACTTTGCTCAATGCCCTGGTCGGCACGAAGGTCTCGATCGTCACCCACAAGGCGCAGACGACCCGCGCGCAAATTCGCGGCGTCGTCACCGAGGGCGCGGCGCAGATCGTCTTCATCGACACGCCGGGCATCTTTGCCCCGAAACGCCGGCTCGACCGCGCGATGGTCGAAGCGGCATGGACCGGAGCGGGCGACGCCGACCTCGTCGCGCTGATCGTCGATGCCGAGCGCGGCATCACGCCCGAGGTCGAAGCGCTGCTCGAGGGTCTCCGCGCGGTGAAGCATCCGCGTCTGCTCGTGCTCAACAAGATCGACCTCATCGCGCACGAAAAGCTGCTCGGCCTCTCCGCCGATCTCAACGCCCGCCTGCCGTTCGAGGCGACCTTCATGATCTCCGCGCTCAGGGGCGCGGGGGTGAAGGACCTGCTGGCCTGGGCCGAGGGGCACATCCCCGAGGGACCCTGGCATTTCCCCGAGGACCAGCTCACCGACCTGACGCTTGCGCTCACCGCCGCCGAAGTGACGCGCGAAAAGCTGTTCCTCCGCATCCACGACGAAATCCCCTACAACGCGACGGTCGAGACCGAAAAGTTCACCATCCAGGACGACGGCTCCTACCGCATCGACCAGGTGATCTATGTCACCCGCGACACCCACAAGAAGATCGTTCTAGGCGCCGGCGGCCAGACCATCAAGGCGATCGGCGCCGAGAGCCGCAGGGAGCTGATGGAGATCTTCGAGACGCCCGTCCACCTCTTCCTCTTCGTCAAGGTCCGCGAGAAATGGGGCGACGACCCCGAGCGCTACCGCGAGATGGGGCTGGAATGGACGAAGTAGCGCGCTGCGGTTGTCGCAGTCGGGCCTCCCTCCCCCTTGTGGGGAGGGAACGAGGGTGGGGGTCGCCCCACGCTCAATATGTGCGGCAAACCCCAGCCCCCAATCGCTCTCCTCAATGGGGAGGGGAGCCAACGTTCAGCGGCTGGTCCGATGCAGTGGACCTCTGAAGGCCTCATCATCGGCGTCCGCCGCCATGGCGAGTCGAGCGTCATCGCCGAGGTGATGGCGGCGCGCCACGGGCGCACGCTTGGGCTCATCCGTGGCGGCCGGTCGAGCAAGCTCGCGGCGACGCTGCAGCCGGGCAATACGGTGCAGCTCACCTGGCGCGCCCGGCTCGAGGAACATCTGGGCACCATGAGCGTCGAAATGATCGACGCCCGCGCCGCCGACCTCATCGCCGACCGCACGCGGCTCTATGCCTGCCAGCTGCTCTGCGACCACCTGCGCCTCTTGCCCGAGCGCGATCCGCACGACCGCCTGCTTGGCCTCGCGGTCGAGGCGCTGGACGACGGCAAGGACCGCCTCGCGCTCGGCGCCGAGCTCGCCCGCTTCGAGCTGACGCTGCTCGACGAGCTCGGCTTCGGCCTCGACCTCAGCGCCTGCGCCGTCACCGGCCAGACCACCGACCTCACCCACGT
This sequence comes from Solirubrobacterales bacterium, assembly GCA_035548675.1. GTDB lineage: Bacteria > Actinomycetota > Thermoleophilia > Solirubrobacterales > 70-9 > VRUE01. Next base: position 506 of record DASZSJ010000038.1, on the reverse strand, counting down.
CTCGCCCAAGACCGGCCGGGCGGTCAGCCGCGAGCCGGCCAAGCCCTATTGCGACCGGCTGCTGGTGCTGCCGCAATTCCTGATCGGCGAGGCAACGGCGAGTGCCGCCGACGTCGCCGCCGCCTTCCGCCTCACCGGCCATTTCCTCCACATGCACGTGTGGGACGCCCGCCAGATCGAGCCCCCGGCGGTGCGGGATGCGCTGATCGAGGCGCTGACGCACGCGGCCTGACCCTGGTGCCACTGCCGCGAAGGCGGGTATCCAGGGCGGTCAGGACCGGCTGACGGTCGCGGCTCTGGATTCCCGCCTTCGCGGGAATGACACTGTGAGCTACATCACCTTCGACCGACGATTCGGACGCCGCGCATGCCCAAGAAACCCGACCTCACCACGCTGCCGCCGGAACAGGACCCGGTCGTTGTCGACCTGCGCAAGGCGCTCGAGGAGCGCTATCTCAGCTATGCGCTTTCGACCATCACCCAGCGCGCGCTGCCCGATGCGCGCG
>DASZSJ010000037.1:0-1872 GCA_035548675.1 Solirubrobacterales bacterium | reverse complement strand
CCGCGGGGGCGGCCCGGGCGGCGGCGGCGATCCGCTGCTCCTGGGTGCGGGTCTCCCCCGCGGCGGGGTCGATGCCGGTGGGCTGCTCTGCCATCAGCGGGCGTCCAGCTTCTGGGCGAGGCCGTCGGCGATCAGCGAGAGGCCGAGGCCGGTGAGGATGATCGCCAGGCCGGGGATCACCGCCAGCCACCACTGGGTGTTGAAGTAGGGCTGGGCTTCGGCGATCATCGTCCCCCAGTCGGGCGCGGGCGGCGGCACGCCGAGGCCGAGGAAGCCGAGGGTGGTGATGAAGAGGATGATCAGCACCGCGTCACTCATCGCGTAGACGACCGACTGGGCGATGATGTTGGGCAGGACGTGGCGGGCGAGGATGCGGTAGGTGGGGATGCCGCCGACCCGGGCCGCCATCACGTACTCCATCGCCCGTTCCCTTCGCGAGGAGGTGCGGGCGAGGCGGGCGTAGACGACCCAGTCGATCGCGGTGACCGCGATCACGATCGTGGCGATGCCGGGGCCGAGGACGAAGACCAGGGCGATGAGCAGGACGAGGATCGGGAAGGCGATGATCACGTCGATGATCCCGACCACGACCGAGTCGAACCAGCCGCCGCGGTAGCCGGCCCAGATGCCGACGAAGGTGCCGATCAGGAAGGGGCAGACGAGGGCGCCGAGGGCGACGAAGATGTCGGTGCGGGCGCCGTGCAAAAGGCGCGAGAGGACGTCGCGGCCGAGCTGGTCGGTGTCGAGCAGGTGCCCGGCGGCGCCCGGGGGGGCGAGGGTGTTGTCGATTTCCTGCTTGACCGGGTCGTGGGGGGAGAGGACGCCGGCGAGGATCGCCACCGCCATCAGGAGGCCGACGATGATCAGGCCGCTGATCAGCGAGGCGTTGGCGCCGATCCGGCCCCGCACCGCCTGCCCGAAGGCGGCGCCCCGCAGCGGGTAGCGCTGCTCGACCCCGACCTCGGAGGTGGGGGCGGGGATCGGGGCGCCCTCGCCGATCGGCTGGGGGCCGGGGACCAGGGGGTCGGGGGCGGCGCTCATCGCCTAGGCCGCCTCCACCCGGGGGTCGAGCAGGGCCTGGACGAGGTCGCCGAGGATGTTGACCAAGACGACGAGGAAGGCGAGGATCAGGGTCACCGCCTGCACCACCGGGAAGTCCCTCGCCGAGATCGCCGAGAGCATCAGGTCACCGACCCCGCCGAGGCTGAAGACGCGTTCGATCACCAGGGTGCCGCCGACCAGGAAGCTGATGTTGACGGCGAGGACGGTGACCGAGGGGGCCAGCGCGTTGCGCAGGACGTGGCGCAACCGGATGCGGCGCTCGCTGAGCCCCTTGGCCCGGGCGGTGGTGACGTACTCAGACTCGGCGACCTTGAGGATCTCGGCCCGCAGGGAGCGGACGACGAGGGGGACGATCGCGGCGGCGATCGTCAACGAGGGGAGGAGGAGGGATTCGAGGTGGCCGGCGATCCCCTCGCCAAAGCCGGCGGCGGGCAGCAATTGGGCTTCGACCGCCAGGTACTCGATCAGGACCAGGCCGAGCCAGAAGCCGGGGATGCCGAGGCCGGCGACCGAGACGATGCGGACCGACTTGTCGCGCAGGGCGCCGGGCTTTGAGGCCGCCCAGAGCGCCAGGGGGACGGCGATCAGGACGGTGAGGATCGTCGAGTAGACGATCAGCCAGATCGTCACCGGCAGGCGTTCGATCACCAGGGCGCCGGCCGAGCGGCCGTAGCGCAGCGAGGTGCCGAGGTCCCCGGAGGCGAGGCGTTCGACGAAGAGGCGGTACTGGTCGGGGAGGGAGCGATCGAGGCCCCACTCGTGGTGCAGGCGCTCGATCGCCTTCGGGGTGGCGTGGGTGCCGAGGGCGGT
>DASZSJ010000036.1:0-29887 GCA_035548675.1 Solirubrobacterales bacterium | reverse complement strand
ACCGACCTGATCTCGCCCTCCAACAACCACGACCTCTACTCGATCGAGGACCTGGCCGAGCTGATCGACGAGCTGAAGACGGTCAACCCCGACGTGCGGGTCTCGGTCAAGGTGCCGGTGGTGCCGAACATCGGCACGATCGGCCTCGGCATCGCCAAGGCCGGCGCCGACATCATCACGCTCTCCGGCTTCGAGGGCGGCACCGGCGCCGCCCGCCAGCACGCCCTGCGCCATGTCGGCCTGCCCTCGGACATCGGCACCCGCGCCGTGCACCGGGCGCTGATGGAGGCGGGGCTGCGCAACCGGGTCGAGATCTGGGCCGACGGCGGCTACCGCCACGGTCACGACATCGTCAAGCTGCACTGCCTCGGTGCCAACCGGGTCGGCTTCGGCACCCTGGCGATGGTCAGCCTCGGCTGCACGATCTGCCGCGGCTGTCAGCTCGACACCTGCCACGTCGGCATCGCGACCCAGATCGAGACGGTCGAGCAGGCCCAGGAGCACGGCTTGAAGAAGTTCACGCCGCAGGAGGTCGACCTCGCGGCGGAGAGTTGCGCCCGCTTCTTCCAGGCGATGGGCGAGGAGGTCAAGCAGGTCGTCGCCTCGCTCGGCTACGAGCGCGCCCAGGACCTGGTCGGCCGCTACGACCTGCTCGAGCAGGTCGCCCACCACGACAAGGTCGACCTGGCGCCGCTGATCACGCCGCTGGAGGAGTTCCTCGACCTCGAGCCGATCGACCTGCCGGTGGCCGAGGCCGAGGAGGACCGCGCCGAGGCCGGCCTCGTCGTCGCCCGGCCGATCCGCATGGAGGCGAAGCAAGCCTCGCACGAGATCGCCGCGCTCGCCGGCGACGTCTGCTCCGGCCGCACGATCCGCAACGAGTTCCCGCGCGCCACCGACGCCAACGACCGCGTGCTCGGCACCGAGCTGGCCGGCTCGATCGCCCGCTCGCGCATCTTCGAGGACGGCCCCGAGGCGAACGAAGACGTGCTCGCCAGCCTCGAGTTCAACGGCGGCTCGGTCGCCGGCCAGGGTCTCGGCGCCTTCAACTCCTACGGCGTCGCGATCCGGGTCGAGGGCGGCGCCCAGGACGGCGTCGGCAAGACGATGCTGGGCGGCTCCGTCGCCGTGCTCAAGGGCGTCGGCGCCAAGGGTCAGCGGGTCAATGGCTCGGTCGGCAAGTCCTTTGCCTACGGCGCCCAGCGCGGTCGCCTCTTCGTCCAGGGCTCGGCCGACTCGCGCTTCTGCATCCGCCTCTCCGGCGCCGACGTGGTGCTGGCGGGGGAGCCGGAGGAGGACATCGACGACAGCCGCGGCTGCATCGTCAACCGTGCCAACGCCAAGGGCTTCGCCTTCGAGTACATGACCTCGGGCCGTGCGATCGTGCTCGGCGACCTCGGCCCCTGGGCCTGCGCCGGCATGACCGGCGGCCGCGTCTACGTCCGCCACAACGCCTTCGGCATCGACGCCGAGGCGATCGAACGGCGGCTCGGCAGGGGCGCCAAGGTCGAGCTGAAAGAGCTCGACGCCGAGGGCCAGCTTGATGTCGACGACCTGCTCGGGGCCTACGCCAACGAGCTGCGGGCGACGGGCCAGGACGAGGAGGCCGAGCGCGTGCTCGCCCTGGCGACCGATGCGGCGCGCAACTTCATGATGGTCGTCCCCCACAAGGTCCAGGCGGACCCGAGCATCTCGACTGAGTAGGTGGGGCGTGGGGGATCGGCGTGACAACTCCCGCAAGGGAGATCCTTCCCGCTCTAAATGGGTCGCCCAGGCGCTGCCCTGCGATCGATTTGCCACCGTATAGGTGGGTCGATCGATCGCAGGGCAGCGCGGGCTCCTCCAAGGTGCGGCTCAGGCGCCACAGGGCTCGCAACCTCGCTCGCCCTTTGCCCGTGGGGTTCTGTTGTGCTCGTGGGGTTCTGTTGAATCGACCGGCTGGGGTCGATTCGAAGATTCGAACTGAGGGCCGCTGGGCGCTTTGTTTGTTCCGTGCGCTTTTGCTTCGCTATGCGGGGATAGGGCGCAGTGGAAGGGTTAGCGCTGGGTCAGGAGGTCGGCGATGGCGCGGATCTCCTGGAGTAGGCCGTCGAGCAGCTGCTCGGTGTTGCTGTGGATCCGCCACTCGGCGTACTGGCGCTCCTGCTCGACCTGGTCGAGGCGGGCTTCGAGGGCGTCGGTCCGCTCGCTCACCCGGTTGATGCGCTTGTTTAGGCGCTTCTCGGCCTTGCGGACGCGGCGCTTGAGCAGGAAGTCGGTCTCGGCGCGCAGGGCGTCCAGTTCGCGGCGCAGGGCCGCTTCGTCGATGCCCTCGCCCTGTTCGGCGAGCATCTCCTCGACGCCAACGCGAACCCGCTCGATCTCCTGGTGCAGGCGCTCGCGGGCGCGCTCGGCCGCGACCTCGGGCGGCTCGGGGGCAGCGGGCTCGCCGGATGACTCGTACCGGTCCACAGCGCCCATGCTACGGGCGCGGGAGGCCGGAATTTCCGCAGGTCGGACGCCGCCCGCCCGGCGCGGTTATTTTTCCAGCGCGAAGAGCCGGAAGCGGCCGATCGCCAGTTCGTCGCCGTCGAGGAGGCGTCCCCACTCGACGATGTCGCCGTTGAGGAAGACGCCGTTGAGGCTGCGATCGTCGAGCACGCGCAGCGAATCGGGCTTCTCGGAGACGATCAGGGCGTGGCGCCGCGAGACGCTGGGGTCGTCGAGGCGGATGTCGGCGGTGGCGCTGCGGCCGATTCGAGTCCAGCCCTGCTCGATCGAGAATATTTCGACCTCTCCGTCCTCATCGAGGAGGGCGATGTAGCGACCGGGGCCAGGAAGCTTCGAGCGCGCCAGGGAGAGCCAATCGGGAGCTGGGGCGGCGGCCGGGAGGGCGATTTCTGCCGTCTGCCCGTGCTCCTGCATCGGCTCGAAGATCGAGTCGCGCCGGTACTCGCTGCCACCGCAACGTGGGCACTCCGGCAACTGGTCGTTCTCGCGCAGCGAAAGGTGAGAGCTGCAGGACGAGCAGAAATAGGTTCCTGAACCCGGAACGTCGCCCGCGCTCAGGGTGTCCACGTCGATGTGGGGGCTGGTGCTGGGGATAGTGCTGACTCCTTCCCGATGCCGCCGGTCAGGAATGCTAGATGGCAGTGTTGGGCGGCACATCGGTGATTTCCCGCAGATGGTCGCCTCGAAACCCGCTTCCAGCATAGAATCGCGGCCGCGATGGGCCCCGTCAGCGCCGAGATCGAAATCGACGTGCCGCGTCAGCGCGCCTTCGAAGCGATCGGCGACCTGGCACTGCGCCCGTCCTTCACCGACCATTTCGTCAGCGACTTCCATCTGACCCGGATCGCCTCCACCGGCGTCGGGGCGGGCGCGCGCTTTCGCTTCGACGTGCGGCCCCGCCGGGTCTGGATGGACACGACCATCGTCGAGCTCGAGGCGCCGCACCGGATCCTCGAGCACGGTCGTGGCGGGCGCACGAACCGCATCCCGTCGCGGACGCTCTGGGAGCTGACCGAGGCGCCCGGGGGGCTGACCCGGGTGCGCGTTGCCTACTGGACCGAGCCCGGCCCGATCGACCGCGGCCTGGAGCTGCTCTCGGCCGCCTCGATTCCCTACGAACGGCGCTGGCGCGAGGCCCTGCGCCGCCTGCGCGACCTGCTCGAGGGGGAGCGCCTCGACGAGCGTCGCGTCGCGGTCGCCGGCGGCAATCGCCACGCGACCGGCATCCCCTGAGCCCGTACCGGTCATTCCGTTCTGGGCTCCTATAGGCTCTCGCCCGCCGATGCCTCGCCGCAGCCGATTCGTTCCCCTGCTCCTCGCCGCGCTCGTCTTCTCCGCGCTGGCGCTGGGCCTGTCCGCATGCGGCTACTCGAGCGATTCCAAGGACGTCGTCGAGGGCGAGGTCGTCGAGCTCGGTGACCTCAAGTACCAGGTGATCTTCTCGCGCTTCCTCAACCCCAACGACAACGAGGACGCCGCCTACTTGGTCGGCCAGCCGGCACCGCAGGAGGGCTCCTCCTACTTCGGCGTCTTCCTCGAAGTCCAGAACAAGAGCGAAGAGACGCAGAAGCTCGCCGAAACGTTCAAGGTCACCGACGCCGACCACCAGGAGTTCGCGGCGATCCCGAGCGAAAGCCTCTACGCCTTCCCCTTCGGCGGCGAGGTCGAGTCCCAGGAACCGATCCCGGCCCCCGACTCGACCCCCCAGCAGGGCCCGATCGAGGGCTCGCTGGTCCTCTTCGAACTGCCTGCCTCGGCCTCCGAGAACCGTCCTTTGACGCTCTCGATCGAGGGACCCGAAGGGCCGGCCGAAGTAACGCTCGATCTGTAGCGGTTTTGGGGGAGCGGTTTGGCCGCTCTCTCGAAAGGCCCCAGCAACGGCGACAGCAACAGCCGGGAGCTCAGGGTCGAAAAGCTTCCGAGCGGAGAGCTGCTTCCGAGGCGCGCTCCTTGGAAGCTCGAGGGCGCTTCGAGAGGGGTGGTGGGTGAGTCCCGGCGGGAATGTCGCCGCAGGCGGCCGCTGCACTCGTGGTTCTGAGCGCGGCGCAGCCGCGCTCTCAAATTGTCGCCAAGCGCCCGCAAGGCGGGCGCGTGCGACATCAATTCCCGCAGGGACTCACCCACCACCCCCTGGAACCACCCTCAAAGTCCCGCCGAAAGCACTTCCGAAGCAACCGGAGCCGCCACTTCGCCGCCCGCCGCTTCCGCTTCGATCAGCAGCACCCCGATCGCCAGCTTCGGCTTTTCGGCTGGGGCGAAGGCGGCGAACCAGGCGTCCTTGCGCTGCTCGGGGTTTTCGGCTTCCTCTTCGCCCGGCTTCGGGCCCAGCTCCGCGGTCCCGGTCTTGCCGGCAACCTGCGCCTCGGGGATCGCGCCGGCGGTGCCGGTGCCGCCGGTGACGACGCCGACCATCAGTTCGGTCAGCTCTGCGGCAATCCGCTTCGACATCACGCGCACCGGTTCCGCCTCCGGGCGCAGCTTCTCGTTGGCGACGATCGACGTCGGCTCGCGCACGCCTCCGTTGGCGATCGTCTGCGCCACGCTGGCCATCTCCAGCGGCGTTGCCAGCACCTCGCCCTGGCCGATCGCGCTGACCCCGAGGTCGACGTCTTCGCCGATTTCGGCTGGAATCGTCGATTCGGCCGGTTCGACCTGCTTGACGAACTTCGTCGCGTAGAGCGTCGGCGGCGAGTTGAAGCCGAAGCGTTCCGCTGTGGCAACGAGGTCGTCGTTGCCGATTTCGGGGCCGAGCGGGGCGAAGTCGGCGTTACATGACTCGGCGAAGGCTTCGCGGAAGGTGCCGCCGCAGAGCTCGCCGTTGGCGTTTTCGATGAAGCGGCCGCCGACGTTGGCGCCTTCGGCGATTTCGAATTCGTCGTCGAGCGAGACGACGCCCTTCTGCAGCGCCGCCACCGTGGTGATCATCTTGAAGGTGGAGCCGGGCGGTTGGGGGGCGGAGAAGGCCTGGCCGGCGAGTGCCCGCACGTCGCCGTTGCGGGCGTCGAGCACGGCGACGCCGCCAACCCGGCCGGCCAGCGCCGAGACCGCCGCCTGCTGCACGTCGACGTCGATTGTGGTCTTCACCGCCGTGCCCGGCTTTGGTTCCGCTTCGGCGAGCGTCCGCGTGGCGCCCCCGTCGCCGACGGCGAGCAGCTTGCCGCCGGGGCGCCCGGCGAGCCTGGCGTTGAACGCCCGCTCGAGCCCGGTGACGCCGACCGGGGTATCGGGCGCGAAGCCCTGTCGCGCCAGGGCCTCGGCTTCGTCTTCTTCGGCCGTGCCGACTTCCCCGGTCACGTCGATTGCCTCGCTGCCGATCGGGTGCGCTCGCGCTGCGGCCGGGCCGACGGCGAGCGGGGTGCCGTCGCCGGCGAGGATCGGCGCCCGCGGCGCCAGTTCGACCTGGCTTTCGAGCTGCTCGCCCTCCCGCAGCCCCGGGAATGCGAGGCTCTCGTTCCAGGCGATGCCGCCGTCTTCGAAGGGCAGCGCCAGCTCGGCTTCGACGCTGCCGAAGGCAACGGTGTGGGCCAGCATCGGCACGGCGACGACGGTGGCACCGTCGCGGGAAGCGGCGTCTTCCGGCGCCTCGGCTTCGAGCGAGCGCAGCGTCGCGATGTCCGCCGCGTCGCGATAGGCGCTGGTGAAGTCGTTGAGTTCGATCCGCCGGCGCGAGGTCGGGCTCAGTTCCCGGTACATGGCGGCGAATTCCTCGCGTTCCCAGGCCTGCACGAAGCGCGCCGCGGCTTCCTCGTCCGGCGAGCCCGGCGCGCCCGCGATCGCGCCGAAGATGAAGGCGACGATGGCGATCAGGCTGAGCGGGAGGGCGCGGGTGATGAGGCGACGGCGCCGCTCCACCTCGCGGGAACGAGGGTTCATTTTCGTGAAAGGTAGTGCAGGGATCGGGTGTCCCTCATCATTCGGTCATGACAGCTATCGACTGGGCAATCGTCGCCTTTACCCTGGCGCTCGGCCTCTGGGGTTATCGCCAGGGGTTGATCGTCGGCACGCTGACCCTGGTCGGTTTCGGGATCGGCGCCTTCGCCGGCAGCCGCCTCGGCCCCCTCGTGCTCAATCAGGGCTCCGCCTCCCCCTACACGCCGCTCTGCGCGGCGCTAGGCGCGCTGCTCGTGGGTGCCGCGATGGCGGTGACGATGGAGAGCCTCGCGCTCGGCCTGCGCACGCGACTGATCCGGGGCCGGGGCCTGCGCCTGGCCGACGGCGCCGGCGGCGCGGCGCTGATCGCCTCGGTCGCGCTCGGCCTGGTCTGGGTCTTCGGCGCGGTCGCTCTGCACGCGCCGGGGACCGACCGGCTGCGGGTCGACGTCCAGCGCTCGCTGATCCTGCGCAGCCTCAACGATGTCATGCCCCCCTCGGGGCCGGTCCTGAACGCCCTCGACCGAGTCGACCCCGCCCCCTCGATCGCCGGGCCGGCGACGCCGGTGGCGCCCCCCGACCCGGCGCTCCTCGACGACCCCGACGTCCTCGCAGCGAGCGACTCGGTCGTGCGCGTGCTCGGCACGGCCTGCGGCCTCGGTGTCGAGGGTTCTGGCTGGGTCGCCGGGCCGGGCCTGATCGTCACCAACGCCCACGTCGTCGCCGGTGAGGACGACACTTCCATCACCACCCAGGGCGGCGCCTCACTGTCGGCCACCGTGGTCTACTTCGATCCCGAAAACGACCTCGCGCTCCTGCACGTCGACGCCGACCTGCCGTCGCTGCCGATCGCGCCGGACCCGGCTGCGGGAACCGCTGGCGCGGTGCTCGGCTACCCCGAGAACGGGCCCTACGCCGCTTCCCCCGCTCGCCTCGGCGAGACCCGCGAGACGATCAGCGACGACGCCTACGGCCGTGGCCCGATCCGGCGCTCGATCGCCTCGCTGCGCGGCAGCGTCCGCAGCGGCAACTCCGGCGGCCCCCTGGTCGACGGCCGCGGCCGTGTGCTCGGCACCGTCTTCGCCGCGACCACCGCGGGCGCGGCGGGCGGCTTCGCCGTCCCCGACGCCGTGGTCGAAGAGGCGTTGGCGGCGCCGCTGGCGCCCGCCGACACCGGCCCCTGTACCCGCTGAGACGGCGGTAGTGCCTGAGCCGCACCTTGGGGCGAGCCCGCGAGCCGAGCGTTCGATTGACCCACGTATACGGTGGTCAATCGATCGCACGGAGCCGAACATCGCGCGGGCGGCCCACTTGGGGCCGGAAGAAGTCGTGATTCCGCGGCTGTCGCCGTGGAATCGATCGTCTGGATCGCAGCGATGCAGCCCGTCACTTACGTTCGGTAAGCTCGGCTGACTACGTGGAGGCCGGGTCCGCGACCCAAGATCACGCTGTCAACGCTGTTAGCGGTGTCTGCCCGCACTTTCACGCGGCGATCGAGCTGATCGGCAAGCGCTGGACCGGGGCGATCCTCTGTGCGCTCACCGAGGGCCCGCAGCGCTTCGCCGAGCTGGCCCGGGCCGTGCCCGGGCTCTCCGACCGCCTGCTCTCGCAGCGATTGCGCGAGCTCGAGGAGGAGGGGCTGGTCGGGCGCGAGGTCGAATCGGGAACGCCGGTGCGCGTCACCTACTCGCTGACCGGGAAGGGCGCGGAGCTGGGGCCGGCGATCGCGGAGCTGAAGAGTTGGGCGAAGCGCTGGAACAAAGCTCCCTAGACGGCGGCGCGGCGCTTGCGGCTGGTGAGGCGGGCTCTGCCTCGGGTCCCGACCTGCCCGGGCCCTTCGGGGTCGGTCGCTACGCGCGCAAGCTGCAGGAGGAGATGCGCCGCCGCGCCCGCGTGCTGCTGATCGGTGAGGTAACCGGCGTCGGCCGCAGCAAGGTCCAGGCCTACTTCGAGCTGCGCGACGGCGAGGGCGCGGTCCCCTGCGCGATCTGGCTCGACGACCTGGAGAAGGCGGGGCTGCCCGAGGGGGCGTTGCGCGACGGCGCCGAAGTGGTGATCGCGGGCGGCCCCGACTACTACCCGGGCGGCGGCCATGCCTCGCCCAGCTTCTCCTTCCGCACCACCCACGTGCGCCTGGCCGGCGAAGGGGACCTGCTGGCGCGACTCGATGCGCTGCGGAAGGCGCTCGAGCGGGAGGGTCTATTCGAGCTGCAGCAGCAGCTGCGCCGCCCGCTGCTGCCGAAGGCAATCGGTGTCGTCACCGCCGAGGCCGGCGCGGCGCGGCGCGACCTCTTGGCCGGGCTCGAGCGGCGCGGCTGGGGCGGAACGGTCGTCTGGGCCTTCGCGCCGGTGCAGGACCGCCACGCGGCGCCGGCGATCGCCGCGGCGATCCAGGGCCTCGCTGCCCAGCCGCGGGTCGAGGCGATCGTCGTCACCCGCGGCGGCGGCAGCCTCGCCGACCTCTGGGCCTTCTGCGACGAGACGCTCTGCCGCACCGTCGCGATGCTGCGGGTGCCGGTGATCAGCGCCGTCGGCCACGAGCGCGATTCGACCCTGCTCGACGACGTCGCCGCGGTCGCGTGCTCGACCCCGACCCACGCGGCGGAGGCCGTGGTGCCGCTCGACTGCCGCGCCGCCCGCGTCGGCTTGGGCCGCAGCCTGGCGGCGCTGGGCCGGGCGGCGGACGGGGCGGTGCGCGCCCGCACGCCCCACCTCGTCGCCCTCGCCGGCGGCCCGGGCCGGGCGCTGCGCCGCGAGCGCCTGGCGCTGAACCAGAAGACGCGGGAGATCCGCGCCTCCTCCGAACGCGGCATCGCCGAGCGGCTCGGCTTCCAGCGCCGCGTCGCCGGGGTTGTGCTCGAGCGCGCCGCGCGCCGCGCCGCCGGCGCTGAAGCCGAGCGACGGCGCGCCGCCCTGCATCGCGCCGAGGTCGCCCTGCGCGCCCACGAACCGGAGCACACGCTGGCCCGCGGCTACGCCCTGGTCGAGGACGGCCAGGGCGAGCCGGTGACGGATCGAGCCGCGGCAGCCGCCGCGGGGCACGTCAGACTGCGCTTCGCCGACGGCACGGTTGGGGCGGAGATCGAGGAGAGCAAGTGAGCGAGAAGCCTGAGAGCTATGAGGTGGCGGTGGAGCGGTTGGAGCAGATCATCGACCGGCTCGACTCCGGCCAGGCGGGCCTGCGCGAGACCCTCGACCTCTGCCGCGAGGGGCGCGACCTGGTCACCTACTGCACCGGCGAGCTCGACGCCGTCGGCGAGGGGCTCAAGGAGCTGAGGCTCGACGAGTTGGCGGCTCGCCTCGACACCGAGGCGGCCTGACCGGCGCATCTCGGAGTCCTCGGTCGCTCGCGGGCGGAGCACGCCACGCTCCCTGCGTCCGCCGAGCTGCCTGGTCAGGCCACCTCGGTGCGGTGGATTTCCGATTCGAGGTCCAAGCGGGCGGCGGTGAGGTCCTTTGGGCCCCATTTCAAGACTGCGGGCTCCCCCGGGCGCTCTAGGAAGACGTAGGCGAGCTCGACCTCCTCGACCCCGCGTGCCTCGGCCACGGCGAGTGCGTAGATCGCCTGCTGCACCGTGTAGCGCCGGGCCAGCTCCGCCGGCGTCGAGCCGTTGACGTGGTCGGTCTTGTAGTCGACGATCAGGGGCGGCCTGCCCGCCTCCTCGACCAGCAGGTCGATCGAGCCGCGGATCACCCGGCCGGCGACCTGCATCAGCAGCGGCACCTCGACCCGGGTGCGGGCCGCGGGCGAGGCGACGCGTTCGCCGAAGAGCGCCGAGCCGGTCCAGGCCCGCAGCGGCGCCAGCAGGTCCTCTGCCGCCAGCGCGGTCGCGGGCTCGAGGCCCTTCTGCGCGACCGCATCGGTGGCGATGCGCTCGACCGCGTCGACCGGTGGCACGGCCCAGCCGTTGGCGTGGCTCCACTCGAGCAGCGCGTGCACCGCGATCCCGCGCGCCGCGGCCCGCTCGCGGTCGAGCTCGTAGTCGGCGGGCTCCTCCAGGGGCCCCGGTTCCGCTGGCTGGTCATCTGCCGGCGCGCCGAGGCGACCGTCGATCGCGGTGTAGGAGAGGGGCTCGGCGGGGCGCGGCGGCGGCGTCGGCTCGAGCAGCGGCGCCGGCCCCTTCGCGACGACTTCCTCGGTGCCGCCCGCGGGCCGGATCGCCTTCAGCGCCGCCGCCCGCTCGGGCGAGGCGAGGTTGACCCGGACCGCGATCGCCGCGGCGGGGAAGGAGGCGTCGAGGCCGGGTCGGGGCTCGGGCGCGGCGATCGGGACCTCCGAGTCGTGCTCGCGGTCGATCTCGAAGCCGGCGACTATCCGCTCGAGGACCGACGTTCCGGTGACGAAGCTGGGCTGTTTGGGGCGGACGACGCCGCTGAGGATGAGGCGCTCGCGCGCCCGCGTCGCCGCCACGTGGAAGAGGCGCAGCTCTTCCTCGGCTTCGCGCTCGCGTTCCTCCTCGCAGAGGTCGCGGTAGTCGTAGAGGTCGATTGCGCCGGCGCCGAGCCGCCGTAGCTGCATCCCGACCCGCGGCGAGGCGGCCTCGCGGCCGATCGCGAGCGGGGGGGTGCGGGCGGCGGCGAGCAGGCCGCGGGAGAGGCCGGGGACGGCGACGACGTCGAACTCGAGGCCCTTGGCGCTGTGCACGGTCATGATCCGCACCCCGTCGTGGCCCTCGACCGCGCTCGCCGCCTGCGGGTCGGCGTCGGCGCCGGCGCGGAGCGCGAGGAAGTCGAGCAGGCCGCGCAGGTCGCGGCCCTCGGCCAGCTCGAACTCGGCCGCCAGCCGCATCAACTTGCGCACGTTCGCGAAGCGCGCCTCACCCGCCCGCCGCGCCAGCACCGCCAGGTCGTAGCCGGTCGCGCCGACCGCCGCCTCGATCAGGCCCGGCAGCGAGAGCAGCGACGCCCGGCGCCGCAGGTCCGCGAGCGCCGTCGCAAAACCGCGCAGGAGCTCGAGGTCCTCGCTAGGAATCGCCCCCAGCAGTTCCGGCTCCTCGAGCCCGTCCTCGTTCAACCCCAGCGCCCGCTCCAGCGCCGGCCAGAGATGTCGGCTGCGGCCGGCGGCGGCGCGCAGCAGCCAGAGCGCGTCGGGGGAGGCGCCGCAGGCGGGCGAGGCGAGGGCGCCGAGCAGGGCCTGGTCGTCGAGCGGGTTGGCGACCGTCGCCAGCAGCGCGCAGACGTCGGCGACTTGCTGCTGGGACCAGTAGCCGCGGCCGCCGACGACGTAGGGCCGCAGTCCCGCCCGCTCGAGCGAGTCCTCGTGCGCGTCGAGGTGGGTGTAGGCGCGCAGCAGGACGACCATCGAGCCGCGCGGCACGCCCGCCTCGGCCAGCTCGCGTAGGCGCAGGGCGAGCTGGCGCGCCTCCGCCAGGGAGCGCGCCGGGGTGCGGGCGTCGGTCGCCGGGTCGAGGTCGATCCCCTCCTCGTCCCAGCCCTCGTGCCCGGTCAGCAGCAGCTCGACCGCGGCCCCGCCGCCGGGGGGCTCGGCCGCGGCCGGCGGCGCGCCGACCCGCAGCGGTCGGTATGTCTCGCCCAGCAGCCGCTCGCCGATCGCGTTGACGGCGCCGATCGGCTCCGGCCGCGAGCGGAAGTTGCCGCTCAGCGCCAGCACCTCGCCGTCGGGGTCGCCGCCGATCGACTCGCGCTGCTCGCGGAAGACGTCGAGGTCGGCGTGGCGGAAGCCGTAGATCGACTGCAGCTCGTCGCCGACCACCATCAGCTGGGTCGCCGGCCCGCGCAGCGTCTCGATCAAGCGCAGCTGCAGGCGGTTGGTGTCCTGGAACTCGTCGACGAGCAGGTGCTGGAAGCGCTCCCGGTAGAAGGCGCCGGTTTCGTTTTCGAGCAGGCGCACCGCGAGCAGCTGCAGGTCCTCGAAGTCGAGCCCCGCGCGCCGCTCCTTGGCGGCGGCGAAGCGCGCTGAGAACAGCTCCAGCAGCGCCGCCAGATCGCGGTAGGCCGCCCCGCCCTCTCCCGCCTCGGCGGCGCGGCTGATCAGCGCGTCGACCGCTTCGCGGTAGCCGGCGAGCGCCCTGCCGCCCTTCTTCGTCCGCAGGGCGGCCAGCGCGTCGAGGCCGGGCGTCGCGTCCCCGCCCAGCAGCGCGGCCGCGCGCTCGACCCGCTCGCGCTCTCCGTTGCTCGGCTTCAGCTCCGCCAGCGCCTGCTCCGCGGCCGCGGCGGCGCAGCGCAGAGCGGCGTCGACGTCGGGCGCCGGCTGCTCGGGCAGCCGCGGTCCGGTCTGGCCGCGGCTGCGCAGCTCGGCGTGGACGGCGACGACGAGGGCGCGCAGGCCCGCCACGTCGTAGGTCGCGACCAACCGCTCGCGGTCCGCGTCGCCGCCGCCGAGGAACTCCTCGAGCGCCCGCTCGAACGCCTCGCCCGCCGCCCGCTCGGCCTCGGTCGCGTCGAGCACGCGAAAGCGGGGGTCGATGCCGGCGGCTACCGGGTGGCCGACGAGCAGTCGGTTGCAGAAGCCGTGGATCGTCGTCACCCAGGCGCTGCCCAGGGCCGGCAGCAGCTCGCGGGCGCGCTCCGAGCCCGCCGCCGCGCGGGCCTCGATCGCGGCGCGGATGCGCTCGCGCAGCTCCGCCGCCGCCTTCTCGGTGAAGGTGAAGGCGAGGATGGTGTCGGGCGAGAGGCCCTTCTCGCAGACGAGGCGGCAGTAGCGGTCGACCATCACGCCGGTCTTGCCGCTGCCGGCTCCCGCCTCGACCATGACCGAGCGCGCCGTGGCCTCGATCGCGGCCGCCTGCTCGGGGGTCGGCCGGCGCCCACTCATGCTCCCTCCCTCCTCTTCCGGTGCGCTTTTGCTCGGCATATCGGAGGAAGGGCGCACCGGAACGTCGTCCTGACGATGGGGGTGCTCACTCTTCGTCCTCGTCGACCGGCTCGGCCGGGGCGCGGTCGCGGCGGCAGATCGGCGCCAGGTCGCAGAACTGCGGGCAGACGTCGTGGTCGCGCAGGCCGGGGCGCGGCCCGGGGTCGCGGCGGATGTCGCCGCCCCGCATGCGCGCGACGATGCGGTCCGCGCGCTCGCGCGCCTCCCCGAGCACGGCATCGAGTCGCTCGCCGTCGACCGTGTCGGTGGAGTAGACCCCGTGCGAGGCCAGCGCCTTGGCCGCCTCCTCCAGCACGACGCCGCGCGGACGGCGCTGGGAGGAGCCGCGCAGGGGGTAGTAGACCCCGCCCACCGCCGCTGCCCCCCAGAGCTGCTCGACGGCGAGCATGTAGAGCTGCAGCTGCAGCTTCGCTTCCTCCTCCAGCTTGCTCAGCGGGGTGACCGAGCTGGCGAGCTTGTAGTCGATGACGAGCGCGCGGCCGTCGCCGTCGCGGTCGACGCGGTCGATTGCGCCGTGCAGGCCCCACTCGCCGAGCTGGAGCGGGCCTCGCGCGGCCTCGTCGCCTTCGCCGAAGCCGGCCTCGAGCAACCAGGGCCGGAAGCGGTCATCGCGCTCGGCCTCCTCGGCGAGGAAGCGCCCGAGCAGGCCCTCGACCCGGCGCAGCATCGCCCGCTCGGCCGGGTGGGCATCGAGGCCGCGCTCGGCGGCGATGTCCGCGACCAGCGCCCGTCCGCGCTCGACCCACGCCGGCAGCGAGCCGGGGCGGGGCAGGGCGTCGCCGCCGGGGCGCTCCTCGTAGAGCCGGTAGATCGCCTCGTGCATGAGGCCGCCCTGGACCAGCGGGTCGGGGTCGGGGTCGAGGCGAAGCGGTCGCAGCTCGTGCTGGACGAACCAGCGGTAGGAGCAGACGTCGAAGCCCTCGAGGGTCGTACCGCCGTAGGCCGGGACGGCGGCGAGGCGCTCGAGCACGACCGGGTTGACGAGCGGGCCGGGCGCCCTGGTCGTGGCCTCCGCCCGCGTCGCCGCCGCGAGCCGCGCCGTGACGCGCTCGGCGGTCGCCGGGGAAGCCCCCGCCGCGGCGAGCTCCTGCGCCGGGTCCGCAGCCGTGCCGCGGGCGGCCAGCGCGCGGGCGAGCTCGTCCTCGCTGGGCGCGTCGGCGAGGCGGTGGACGACGCGGGCGAGGTCGCGTCCGAGCGTGAGCTGGGCCTCCAACTGGTCCTCGTCGCCCCCCGGGGCGGGGGGGTCGAGCAGCCGCCGCACGTCATCGAGGAAGGGCGAGCGCGCTTCCGCGGCGCCGTTCTCGTCGCAATCGCGCCAGGAGAGGAAGAGCCGCTTGCGCGGCAGGGCGAGCGCGGCGTGGAAGAGGTAACGCTCCTCGGCGTCGTTCTCGCGACGCGGCGGCAGCCCCAGCTCGCGGCGCTGGCGTTCGGAGAGGAAGGGGTCGACGCGGCCCTCGCGGCGCGGGAACTCACCGTCCTGCAGCGAGGCGACGAAGACGTGGTCGAAGCGGGCGGCGCGCAGGCGGTCCGGGGAGCCGATTCGCACCCGCCCGGTGGTCGGGCCGCTCCAGGCGCGCACGGTCATCGCCGCCAGCGTCGGCGCCAGCGCGCCCGGCTCCGGGGCCAGGTTGGGCAGCGCCGCGCGCTCGCGCAGCGCGTTGGCGATCGCGGCCGCGGCCCGTGCCTCCAGCTCGATCCCCGGCGAGCGCTCGCCCCCGGCCGCGGCGCCGGCCTGGACGCGGGCCGCCATCGCGGCCGCGACGTCGGCTGCCGCCAGGGCCCGGGAGACCCGGTCGCGGCTCGCCTCGCGCAGCCTGGTCACGTCCTCGGGGAGGTCCCCGCGCCGCTCGCGCCAGAGCGCCAGCGCCGCCGACGCGCTCTGGATGCGCCCGCGGCGCACCGCCCGCTCGAACCAGTCGACCCGGCTGGCGGAGACGCCCGCCGGCCCGCGCAGGAAGCGCAGCATCTCGCTGGCCCGTCCGCCGCCCAGCTCGGCCTCCAGCAGCGCGATCAGGGCGCCGCCAACCGCGGTCCCCGCCACCCCCACGTCGGCGTCGAGCGCGGTGTGGATCCCGTAGGACTCCAGCACCGCCGCGAGCAGCGGCCCGCGCCGGACCGGGTCGCGGACGACCACCGCGATCTCCTCCGGGTCGGCTCCGGCGGCGAGCAGCTTCGCCACCTCGCCGCCGATCGCCTCCGCCTCGCCCCGCTCGCCCGCCGAGCGCAGCAGGCGCAGGGAATCGTCGGGCGCGGCGCGATCCGCCCCGGGGACGCCGAAGCAGCGCTCGAGGTGAAAGAGGAGGGGGGAGTCCGTGTACTGCGGGTTGGCTGGGATCGTCTCGCGGGAGGCGACCCCGATCTCCTCCAGGCGGTCGAGCAGCTCACGGCGGGCGGCGAACGCCGTGTTCCCCTCCTCGAATGGCACCGCGACGACCACCTCGCTCGTCGCGGCGAGGGCGGCGAGGACCTCGAGCTGGTTGCCGGTCAGGTCGTCGAAGCCGTAGAGGAAGACCGGCCGCGAGCGCCACGTCGCCGGTTCCTCGCGCAGCAGGCGGATCGCCTCGCGGGCGACGCCGTGCGCGTCGATTCGCCCCAGGCTGTCACGAATCTCCGCGTAGGTCGAGAAGAGCGCCGCGACGTCGGCCAGGTAGGCGGAGCCCTCGAGCGTGCCGGCGGCGGCTTCGACGTCGGCGGGCTCCAGGCCGGCGCCCTGCAGCTCGTCCAGCAGCCGCACGAGCGCGTCGGCGAAGCCCGGCCGGCGGCTGGAATTGCCCAGCGGCCCGAGCTTGCCGCGCAGCGCCTCGACCGCCGCCGCGACCGCGCCGCGGCGCTGGGCGGAGCTGAGGCTGGGCCGTGAGGCCATGCCCCCCGCCGCGACGACGGCGGCGAAGAGGCCGTCGAAGTTGACGACGCTGGCGCCGAGGATCGCCCCGTTGCCGCTCAGCTCCCGCTGGAAGGCGTAGACGTCGTCATCGGTCGGCACGACGAGCACGGGATCGCGCTCGAGCGCGTCGAGCAGCCCGCGCCGGACATGGCCGGCGCGGCCCGAGTTCGGTGGTCCCTGGATCAGCTTCAGCGACATCGGCGAGCTGTCCAGCATAGGTTTGGCCGCGGCGCCCCGAAATCCCGCAACCGCGGTGAAAACCCGGTGCGATTTGCCGTCTTCCGCCCCCTCTAAATTGGATCCCGATGGCTCTTTGCTTCGTCGACCCAGCTGACGCAATCAGGGCGATTGCGGACTCGATCGGTCGCGAGGCCCGCCGCCAACTACTCGGCGAGGCGGTCCGCGCCTGGGTCGACGAGATCCCCGACGACGAGCTCGAGACCCACTACGCGAAGGCGCTGGCCGAGCTCGACGAGCACGACCTCTCGATGCTCGCCGCCTGGCACGGCTCGCTCGAGGTCGGCCACCCGGTCCCCAACCGCGATTTCCTCATGGGCGCCTTCGGCTCGCTCGGCGAGAACCGCCGCGAGGCGCTCAAGCTCGCCGCCGGTTTCCGCGGCGAGGAGGCCGTCGACGCCGGCGTCACCGAGGAGGACGCCCTCGAGCTGGTCCTCGGCCTGCTCTCCTCACCGCGCCAGATGGAGCTCGCCCTCGAGGCCGTCGAGCTCTACATCTGGGACCGCGCCGGCTCCGACAACTGAGGAGGAGGCATGGGTCAGGCGTGCCCCGCTCTGCGCGACGCGCTCGGCTGCTGAGCGTCAGCCCAGCGCCGCGCGGATCTCGGCGATCGCCTGCTCGTTGTCCTGGAAGTGGACGGCCCGCAGGCCGGCCTTGCGGGCGCCTTCGACGTTGACCAGCACGTCGTCGACGAAGAGGCAGGCCTCGGCGGGTTCGCCCAGCCGCTCCAGGGTTAGCTCGTAGATCTTCGATTCGGGCTTGCGGCAGCCGACGAAGCCGGAGTCGACGACGGTCTCGAAGATCTCGTCGACCGGCAGCATCGAGCGCCAGAGCGGCTCCCACTCGCGCACGTTGTTGGTCAGCATCGCCATCCGGTGGCCCGCGTCCTTGAGCTCGCGCATCAGCTCGATCATCGGCTCGTTCGGCTCCAGCGCCTCGAAGTAGATCTCGCGGAAGCGGTGCATCTGCGGCGGGTGGCCGAGCAGCGGCTCGAGGTGCTCGGTCAGCAGGGCGAGAAACGCCTCCTCGCTGATCTCGCCCCGCTCCATTTCGAAGAGCGGGTTGTCGCCGTTGGCCTCGGTGGCCGCCTGCATTGCCAGGCCCAGCGTCTCGGTCTTGATCCCGGTCTGGTCCTGGAAGGCCATGAACGACTGCACCAGCGGCGTCGTCAGCACCCCGCCGAAGTCGGAGACGATCGCCTTGACCTCAGTCATCGGCGCGCACGATCTCGTAGTGGCCGAGACCCTCGCGGCCTTCGAGCGCCCAGCGGAAGAAGGCGATGGTGCCGGTCAGCCCCGGGTGGCTGACCGCGCTGGCGCTGATCAGTGAGCCGGCGCCGCGCAGCGGGTGCCCGTCCTCGCCGTCGAGCCAGAGCTCCAGCGTCGCCCGCCGCTGCACCCCGTCCGGCCCGTACTCGGTCGAGAGCAGCGCCTCGGACACGTCGACCGGCGCGCCGTCCGGCCCGCAGAGCACCGCCGCCACCGTCTCGTCGCCGTGCCCGCGCGCCCCGGCGGGCCGCGCCGCGCTCAGCGCCAGCAGCCCGCCGTCGGCGAAGGCGATGCCGATCGAGCGCCGCACGATCTGTTCCTCAGAGGCCATCGGCGGCGAAGACTATTGGCGGCAAAACGAGTCGTGCTTGCCGGCGGCTAGAGTCGGCTCCAGATGGGCGACCTGGTAATTCGCGACGTCGATCCCACCAGGGATGCCGCCGCCTGCGCCGCGCTCTACGCGCCGTTCGTCCTCGGTGGCGCCACGTCCTTCGAGGAGGTCGCGCCGGACGGGGGTGAGATGGCCGGCCGCATCCGCCGGCTCACGGCGACCCATCCCTGGCTCGTCGCCGAGCGCGAAGGGACCCTGGCGGGTTACGCGTACGCGTGCCGGCATCGCGAGCGGCCCGCCTATCGCTGGTCGAGCGACGTCTCGGTCTACGTGGCGGAGGGCAGCCGGTGCCAGGGAGTGGGGCGCGGCCTCTACGAGGCGCTCTTCGAGCGCCTGCGGCGTCAGCGATTCCGAACCGCCTGCGCCGGCATAACCCTGCCGAACGAGGCGAGCGTCGCCCTGCACGAGGCGCTCGGCTTCGTTGCGGTGGGCGTGTACCGCAACATCGGTTGGAAGGCGGGTGGCTGGCATGACGTCGGTTGGTGGCAGCTCGACCTTCGCCCGGGAGCGGACGGAGCCCCAGCCGACCCCCTGCCGCCCGGCTCGACGTAGCCCCCGGCTACCATTGGCAAATGAGCGAGAACGAAACTGCCGTGCTGACCGAGGACGACGTGCTCGAGGCCCTGGAGGAAGTGATCGACCCCGAGCTCGGCCTCGACTTCGTCTCCCTCGGCCTCGTCTACGACGTTGAGATCGAGCAGGACGAAGTCTTCGTCACCTTCACCCTCACCACCCCCGCCTGCCCAATCGGCCCCCAGGTTTCCGAGCAGATGAAGGAGTTCGTCGGCGACCTCCCCGGCGTCTCCGCCGTCCACCCCAAGATGGTCTTCGACCCCCCCTGGAGCCCGGAGATGATGACCGAGGACGCCAAGTTCGCGCTCGGTTTTTAGGAGCGATTGGCAAAACCCCCGCGCGTCCGGCGGCGCCGATCCGGTCTAACCGGCGGTTGGCCTCCACCCAAGGCATGATGCATCCGACTTTGACCCACCCAGGGTGTGGTCAATGTCGGATGCGAAGCTCGCCCTTTAGCCAGGGTGGAGCTGACAACGCCACCGCCCAATGTTAGATATTTGACTTAGTCAGATGACTAAGATGCCAAAACGGATGAGGCTGCGACTCGGGACGGCCCCTCCATCCGAGAAGCGAATGTCGAAGCCTTCCTGGATGCCGCCGTCGACTACCGGGACGTCGAGGCCGGCGGTGCCGTCAGAGCGGCTCGACGCCTATCTGAGCTGCTCTAGCGTCCAGAGCATCTCCAACCACTTTCCCATTTGGGCAAACAATGCCTATTTGCGGGACAATCCCATGGCAACGTCGTCGAGGACATCGGAGGACGGCAGGTTCGGGCTGGGCTAGGCGCCGAGTTTCGGAACTGGTACGGATAGGTATCCTGCGACAATGCTGCAGGGGCTTGGCAGGGGGAGCAGTTGGCTGAAGCCGGGCTCGCTCGTCCTGTTTTTTGCGACCGCTGGCCTGTTCGTGTTTTCCCTTTGCGGACTCGATGTCGGCGTGACACAGGCCGATGGGCCCGCGGTCCCGATCTACAACGGGGACATGGCCTTCCCAACGATCCATGAGGCGGCGGATCCGGAGGAATTCTCGTGGCAAGTAGTTCTGGGGGAAGGTCAGGAACTCGAGGCCGTTGACGACCGGCATTTGGAGATCTACTACACCGAAGGGCATCACCCAGCGCTCGGGATCGCCGCGGAATCTGCACACGATGCAGATGGCTCAGAAGTTCCGACGACCCTCAGTCTCTCCGGAGATAATGTCATCACCCTGACTGTTCACCATCGCGCTGGCGATCCGAGCAAGGGTGGGGCGTCGTTTGACTATCCGGTAATGGTTGGGAAGGGCTGGGAGGGTGGTTTCCAGACCGTGGTCGTCACCACGCCACCCGCCGAAAAAGATCCGGATGGGCAGGCGGGGACGCAATCGCCCTCACGCGTCAAGGTACGGAAGCGAAGGGGGCGGGTGGGTGGTCGGCCGACAATTCCCCTTGGCCCACCGGATGAGGGAAAGCGCACGACCCCTGACTTCGTGATCGGAAAGGGCAGAACTGCCGCCGGTCCTGTTGAGCTGGTCGCATACGGCTGGCTCGCGCCACGCGATTCGCTGCCAATTGCTCCGCGCAGGCAGGTGTGCGTTTGGGTTGAGCATCTTCCGCGGGAGATCAGCCCAGGTTTTTGCGGCCCCCTGCTTGCTCCGGATGGTGGTCGGAAGATCGTCATAGACGATCGAGTTCAGGCGCTGGGGAAGCCCGCGCAGCGCTCAACTGAGATCGGTGGGCGCTTGACCCCAGACGTTGACTCGGTGCGGGTCTCCTATCGCCGCAACGGACGCAAGCTCTCTGAGATGGCGGTGATGGCTCGGGTGGATGGCGATCTCCAGCGGAAGCTCCATCAGCCCACGTCGTTCGGCTACTTCGATCTTCGAGTTCGGGGCCAGGTTCCCTGGGGTTCAATGCAAGTGCAGGCGTACGACCGCAAAGGTGCCCTGCTCGCCACTGCTGGCGAGGGTGCGTCTTCTCAGTCCGTCAATCGCGGATCGTCGGAGTCGATCTCCTCGGCGGTGCCCTCGAAGTCGTAACCGCGGCTCGATCGGTTTCCCGGCTCGCTATCGCCGAAGGCTCCCGGCCTGCCCATGACGATGAAGCGCCGGCCGATATAGCCGCGCATCAGCCGTCGCACGAGCGCCCGCGTCGGCGGGATCAGGAAGATCAGGCCGAAGATGTCGGAGACGAAGCCGGGGGTGAGCAGGAGGGTGCCGCCGACGGCGATCAGGAGGCCGTCGGCCACCTCGCGGCCGGGGAAGCGGCCTTCGCCCAGGGCGGCGTTGAAGCGGCGCCAGGCGCCGCGGCCCTGGTGGCGCAGCAGCATCGAGCCGAGGATCGCGTCGGCGAGCAGCAGGGCGATCGTCGGCCAGACGCCGATCAGCGAGCCGATCTGGATGATCACGTAGAGCTCGACGATCGGAACGACGATGAACAGCGCGACGAGGAACGCCATCGCTAGGCCGCCGCGGCTGCCGCTGCGGCCTCCTCGAGCTCCGTCAGCGAGCGGTTGAGCCCCGCGGCGATCGTTTCGACGTCCTCCATCTCGTCGTAGTCGGCGAGCAGGCCGAAGCCGACGTGGCCGTTGTAGCTCATCACCGCCACCGCCAGCGCGTGGTTCTGGGGCAGGAAGGCGACCGGGAAGACCTGCTCCAGCTCCCGTCCCAGCACGTAGAGCGGGATCTGCGGCCCCGGCACATTGGTGACGATCAGGTTGAAGAGCCGGGTCGAGAAGTTGATCCGCGAGGCCTGCGCCAGCAGGGTCGGCGGCGCGAAGTCGTTGAAGCGCGAGATCACTTCCGCCCCGAGCGCCTGCTTGGAGCGCTTCAGGCCCTCCATCTGCTCGCTCACCACGCGCAGCCGCCGCACCGGATCCTGGACGTAGACGGGCAGCGGCCCGCGCATCGCGGCGATCCGGTTGCCGAGGTCACCGCGCTCGTCCTCGCTGCGGATCGAGACCGGCACCAGCGCCCGCAGCTCGAGACCCTCGGTGCGCACGCCGCGGCCGTGCAGCCACTCGCGCAGCGCCCCGGTCACCACGGCCAGCACGACGTCGTTGACGGTGCCGCCGAGCGCGTCCTTGATCCGCTTGAACGTGGCCAGTTCCGAGCTGGCCCAGGTGAAGCGGCGGTGCGGCCCGATCGAGCGGTTCAGGGGCACGTCCGGGGCGGGGTCGGCGAAAGCACCAACGACCTCGCCCACACCCTCCAGCGCCTCGCCGATCCGCCGCGCCGCCTTCTCGGGATTGCGCACAGCCGCGACCGCCCGCTCGGCCAGCTTCACCGGCGCGGCGGCGGCGTCGACCGCGCCGCGGGCGATCAGGTCGACCGTGCTCGGCTCGGGCGCCGGCACCCAGCCGTCGTCGCTGGCCGCCGGCTCGGGGACCGGCTCGAGATCGAAGAGCACGGTGCCGATGTCGACACCGGAGATGCCGTCGACCATCGCGTGGTGGGTCTTGGTCAGCAGGGCGAAGCGGTCGCGCTCGAGGTTCTGCACGAGCCAGAGCTCCCAGAGCGGCTTCGAGCGGTCGAGCTGCTGTGAGAAGACGCGCGCCGCCAGCCGCTTCAGCTGCTGTTCGCCGCCCGGAGCGGGCAGCGCGGCGTGGCGGATGTGGTAGGTGAGGTTGAAGTTGACGTCGTCGGCCCAGAGCGGCCGGCCCGCCTCCAGCGGCGGCACGACCAGCCGCTGACGGAAGCGCGGCACCTGGTCGAGGCGGCCGCGCACGTGCTCGACCAGGTCGACGTACTTGGGCGGCGGCCCCTCGAAGACGAGGATCGCGCCCACGTGCATGTGGCTCGCCGAGGTCTCGTTGGTCAGGAACGAGGCGTCGACGGCGGTGAGGCGGTCGAGATGGCGGCCTTGCGTTGCGATCCAACAAGGCTACCCTGGGCGGGGAGCGCCGGTACCCTGCGGACATGCCTTCTCTCGCCTCCGCGGCCCCGAAGCGGGTCCTGCTGGCCGCTCCGCGCGGCTATTGCGCCGGCGTCGACCGCGCCGTGCAGACGGTCGAGCGCGCGCTCGAGCTCTACGGCGCCCCCGTCTACGTGCGCAAGGAGATCGTCCACAACAAGCACGTGGTCCAGGAGCTGGCCAAACGGGGCGCGATCTTCGTCGAGGAGGAGACCGAGGTGCCGGAGGGGGAGATGGTCGTCTTCTCCGCCCATGGCGTCGCCCCGGCCGTCCACGAGAACGCCGCCGCCCGTCGGCTGCGCACGATCGACGCCACCTGCCCGCTGGTGACCAAGGTCCACGTCTCCGCCCGCCGCTTCGCCGCCGCGGGCTACACGATCATCATGATCGGCCACGAGGGCCACGAGGAGGTCGAAGGGACGACCGGCGAGGCGCCCGACAGCATCGTCCTGATCGAAACCGCCGACGAAGTGGAGAGCCTCGAGGTCGCCGACCCGTCCAAGGTCGCCTTCATCACCCAGACGACGCTCTCGGTCGACGAGACGGCTGCGGTGATCGCCGCCCTGCGGGCCAAGTTCCCCGGCATCGTCAGCTCCAAGTCAGACGACATCTGTTACGCGACGACCAACCGCCAGATCGCCGTCAAGCAGCTCGCCCGCGAGTGCGAGCTGGTGCTGGTGATCGGCTCGACCAACTCCTCGAACTCCAACCGCCTGGTCGAGGTCGCGCGCGAACACGGCGCCGACTCCTACCTGATCGACAACCACACCCAGGTGCGCGAGGAGTGGCTGGAGGGGGTCGAGACCGTCGGCATCACCTCCGGCGCCTCCGCCCCCGAGGAGCTGGTCTCCCAGCTCGTCGACCTCTTCCGCGAGCGCGGCGCCGACGACGTCTCAGAGCTGCGCACCGTCCACGAGGACGTGCGCTTCATGCTGCCCAAGGAGATCCGCGAGGAGCTCAGGGCAGTCCCGCAGCGAAGCTGACCGACCAGACGCGCAGGCCCCTCTCGGCACTCAACCTGAGGCGGTGCTGCTCGTGCCGCCCGTGTTCGGCGAGGATCTGCAGCCCCGGGCGCACGATCGCGAGCGAGCGTGGCTCGCCGTCGTCGATCGCGACCCGCAGTTCGCCTTCGCCCTCCACCGTCGCGGCGGCCACGGCGGCGGCGTAGTCGAGCGAGAGCTCGCTCCCGTCCCGCCCGGCGACCCAGGGCCGCTCCCAGGAGCCGCCGGGGAAGGCCTCCGGCGTCGGCGGCATCACTTTCGCGCTGGGCGAATCGCTGGGGCGCAGCGGCTGCATCGGCTCGGGCAGCGGGCGCAGGGCGTCGAGCTCGCGCAGCTCTTCCTGGATCGCCAGCTCGGTGCCGAGGTACTCGCCCTCGCCGAAGTGAAACCAGCTGAGGGCGCCGCCGGTGCTCCAGAGGAAGAGGCTCGGCCAGCCCTCGCAGCCGTAGGCGTGCCAGAGCTCGTGCTCGGCGTCGATCGCCACCGGGAACTCCACCCCCAGCTCCGCCAGCCCCGCCGCGACCGCCGTCGCGTCCGCACCGAAGGGGAAGCGGGGGGCCTGCACCCCGATCGTGGTCAGTCCGGCCGCGCGGTAGCGGCGGTCCCACTCCGCGAGGTAGGGGAGGGTGCGAACGCTGTTCAGCTGCGCGAACTCGAGGAAGTGCACCAGCACGGGCCCGCCGGCGGTCAGCGCCGGCATCGACTCCGGCGCCGCGCCGATCCAGTGGAGCCCCTCCGGCAGGTCGGGAGCCGCGATGTTGTCCCGTTCCGGGCGCATGGGCGGCAACGTTATTGGCTCGGCCTGGCTCCTTTCAGCTAGCTTTCTTCGAGCAATGCTCGACGTCGCACTGGCGCTGGTCCCTCTTCTCCTGCTGCTCGGGTCGCTGCTCTGCGGGCGTTACCCCGGCATCGAGACGATCGTGCGGATCTCCGAGCGCCTGCTGGCGGCGGCATCGATCCGCCGGGCGTCCAGGCGCCCGCCCCGCCCGCGCTCACCCCGGGTACAGGCAATCCGGGGCGGCCTCCTGCTGGCGCTCGGCTTGGCCCAGCGCCCGCCGCCGCTCGCCCGCTAGTTCGCAGGGAACCACCCATCTCGAACAAGGGAGCGAGTCGTGCAATCGAATAGCGCGCGTGTTCTGGCCGGAATCGCCGTCGTCGCCGTCGCCGTGGTCCTCTTCGTCGTCCTCAGGGGTGACGACGACGGTGGCAGCGGCAATGCCGGCGGTGCGAGTACGACGAAGTCGAGCGGTGCCACCGGTGCCGATGGAAAGGGGGCGAGGGCGAAGGGCGAACCGATCGCCACGATCGTGATCAGGGACGGCAAGCCCGTCGATGGCGTGACCCAGCTGGCCTACGACGAGGGCGAACGGGTTCGCTTCAGGGTGAAGTCGGACGTCGCCGACGAGGTCCACGTGCACGGCTACGACATCGCCAAGGAGGTCGCGGCCGGTGGCACGGTCAGCTTCGACTTTCCGGCGACGATCGAAGGCGTCTTCGAGGCCGAGCTGGAGGAACGCGGCGAGCAGATCCTCGAATTGACGGTCAATCCATGAGCTTCTTCCTGCCGCTCGCGCACGCGCTCGTCGCGCGCAAGGACCTGCCGATCCCGGCCTGGCTCTTCGCCTGGGGCGCCTCCCTGGTCCTGATCGTCTCCTTCTTCGCCCTCTCGGCGGCCTGGCGCAAGCCCCGCTTCGAGGAGGAACGCTGGCGAGCGCTGAACGAGCGCTTCTCCCGGGGGCTGCTGAGCCTGCCCGTGCAGGCCCTCTGCGGAGCGATCGGGGTCTTCCTGCTCGGCGTCGCGGTCTACGCCGGCCTGCGCGGGACGGAAGCCCCGGATCGCAACTTCGCCCTGACCTTCATTTTCGTCACGGTCTGGCTCGGCTTCCCTTTCTTCAGCGTCGTCCTCGGCGACGTCTTCCGCCCCTTCAATCCCTGGCGCGCGATCGGCCGGGCGCTCGGCGGCGTCTTCGCGCTGATCGCCGGACAGCGGGCGGCGCACCTGCGCTATCCGGAGCGACTCGGTCGCTGGCCGGCGGCGATCGGCCTCCTCGCCGTCGTCTGGCTCGAGGTCGTCTACGGCGGAAGCGGCGGCGTCGCGGTGGGTCTGTCTCCGCACGCGGCGGCCGTCGCGGCGCTCGTCTACAGCGCGTACACGCTGGTGATGATGGCCCTTTTCGGGGTCGAGAAGTGGTGTGAGACGGGGGAGATCTTCTCGGTCTACTTCGGCATGTTCTCCCAGCTCGGCGGTTTCGGCGTCAGGGACGGGCGACTCGGTCGCCGCCTGCCCCTCGCCGCCTCCACCCGGTGGGCGAGCCTGCCGGGCTCGGCCGCCGTGGTGCTCGCCTCGATCGCCACCACGAGCTTCGACGGCGCCCAGGAGGGGGCCCTCAAGGATCCGATCTTGACGATCTTCGAATGGCTCTCCGAAACCGGGATGAACCTGACCGCCGCGTTGCGCCTGACGGACACGCTCTTCATGCTGGTTTGCTTCGCTGGCGTCTCCCTCGTCTACATGATCGGCGTGCGGGGGATGACGACGGTGCGCGGGGCACCGCCTCTCGGCGAGCTGCGACGGGGATTTGCCCACACCCTGATCCCGATCGCCTTCGCCTACCTGGTCGCCCACTACTTCAGCCTCTACGTCTACCAGGAGCAGGCGCAGTTCGGCTACCTGCTCTCCGACCCGCTGGGGACGGCGACGACCGACCTCTTCGGGACCGCCGGCAACGGGATCGACTTCAAGGTCCTCAGCGCCAACGCGATCTGGTACGTGCAGGTCGGGGCGCTCGTCGTCGGCCACGTCGTCGGCCTCACCCTGGCGCACGATCGGGCGATCGTGTACTGGGGCGACTATCGCCAGGCCGCTCGCTCGCAGTACTGGATGCTGGCGGTGATGGTCGCCTTCACCTGCTTCGGGCTGTATTTGCTCTCCGTTGCGAATGCATAACGACCTCGCACTTTGCGGGAAGTTCGATGAATACGGCGTTAAGCAGGGTTTTTTACTGATGTAAATACTTTGAAAAGTGGTTTACTAAGGATGAGTCCAATCACTTGACTCTCCCTCTCCCTTGTGCGCCGGGGCCGCCGCTTCGCAAGGCCGGCGGTCCCGGCGCGTGAGTCCTCCATACTGGGGCCATGGCAGCGCTGGTACCGCTCGCCCACCTGGGCCACTGGCTACCGCTCGCCCACGCCGGCCATTGGCTGTGGGCCCTGTATCTACCGCCGATCTTGATCGTCGCGGGTTCGCTACTTCGCTCCACCCTCGTGGAGAGGCGGAGGAAGGCCGACGCTCCGCCCGCGGGTGGCGCGGGGGAGGGGGGTCGAGGACAGCCCGTGGACTGCCCGCAGGCCCCCCTCCCCCGTGACAGGACCCGCGGTCAGAAGCGTTAGAGGATCTCCGCCAGTCTCTTCTCGAGTGCCGCTGAGATCTCCTCGCGCACCGGCCCCGCAGCCAGCCGCTCGACCAGCGACTCGAGGAAGCCTTCGATGATCAGCGACTTCGCCTCGGCCTCGCCGAGCCCGCGCGAGGTCAGGTAGAAGAGCTGGTCGCGGTCGACCTGGGCGACCGCGGCGGCGTGGGTGCAGCGGACGTCGTCGGCTTCGATCTCCAGGCCCGGGATCGCGTCGGCGTGGGCCTCGGTCGAGAGCAGCAGGTTGCGGCTCTCCTGGAAGGCGTCGGTCTGCTGGGCGCCGGGGTCGACGCGGATCATGCCGCGCCAAACGGCGGTCGCACCGGCGGCGAGTACGCCGCGGAAGGCGAGGTCGGAGTTCGTGTTGGGCGCGGCGTGCTCCTGGGTCGTGTCGTAGTCGAGGTGCTGTCCGGCGCCGCCCGCGTAGCCACCGGTGACGCGAGCTTCTGAGCCCGGTCCGGCCAGGTTGGTCTCCATCCGCACCTTGCCGTTGGCCGAGCCGAAGCCGAGGGCGGCCCAGTCGAGGCGGCCGTCGCGCTCGACCTGGGCGCGCTGGGTGGCGAAGATCCACGCGGACTCGGAGATGTCCTGGGTGTTGACGTAGCGCAGCGTCGCCGCCTGGCCGACGTGCAGCTCGACCACCGAGTTGAGCAATCCCTCGACCTCGTCGTCCGGCGAGGACCAGTGCTCCCAGATCTCCGCCTCGGCACCCTCCTCGAGGATCACCAGGGTGCGCCAGTGCAGCGCCCTGCTGCTCTCAGCCAGCGGCAGCTGGATCCGGATCGGCTCCTCCACCTTCACCCCGGCCGGCACGTGGACGAGGACGCCCTCGCTCCAGGCGGCGTCGTTGCGGGCGACGAAGGGGTCGCTGCCGGGGACCAGCGCGCCGAGCCTGCCCTCGATCAGCTCTGCGTGAGAATCGCGCGCCTCAGAAAGCGGCAGGACCGTCGCGCTCGCGGCCGAGCCGATCGACGGCTCGGGGGTCCCAGGCTCGTACGAATCGAGGTCGAGGTTCGAGAGGTCGGTGAATTCCCACCCCTTCGTCTTCTGGTCGGGAAGGGGTGGGGGGGTGGCGAGCTCAGCCAATCGAGCCCTCCATCTGCAGCTCGATCAGCCGGTTGAGCTCGACCGCGTACTCCATCGGCAACTCCTTGGTCACCGGCTCGATGAAGCCGTTGACGATCATCTTCGAGGCCTCCTCCTCGTCGAGCCCGCGGCTCTGCAGGTAGAAGAGCTGCTCGTCGCCGATCTTGGAGACGGTCGCCTCGTGGCCGACGTCGGCGTCGTTCTCGTCGATGCGGATCGTCGGGTAGGTGTCCGAGCGCGAGTCCTCGTCGAGCAGCAGCGCGTCGCAGACGACCTTGGAGCGCGTTTCCGTCGCCCCGTTGGCGACCTCGAGCAGGCCGCGGTAGGTGCTGCGCCCGCCGTCCTTGGAGATCGACTTGGAGAAGATCGAGGAGGAGGTGCGCGGGGCGCCGTGGATGATCTTGCCGCCGGCGTCCTGGTGCTGGCCGTCGCCGGCGAAGGCGATCGAGAGGATCTCGCCGTGCGCTTCGGGCCCGAGCAGGTAGATCGAGGGGTACTTCATCGTCAGCTTCGAGCCGAGGTTGCAGTCGACCCACTCCATCGTCGCCTTCTCCTGTGCGACGGCGCGCTTGGTGACGAGGTTGTAGACGTTCTGCGACCAGTTCTGCACCGTCGTGTAGCGGACGCGGGAGCTCGGCTTGCAGACGATCTCGACCACCGCCGAGTGCAGCGAGTCGGTCGAGTAGACCGGCGCCGTGCAGCCCTCGATGTAGTGGACGTCGGCGCCCTCCTCGGCGATGATCAGCGTCCGCTCGAACTGGCCCATGTTCTCGGTGTTGATGCGGAAGTAGGCCTGCAGCGGCATCTCCACTTTGACCCCGGCGGGGACGTAGACAAAGGAGCCGCCCGACCAGACCGCCGAGTTGAGCGCCGCCAGCTTGTTGTCGTTGGGCGGGATCACCGTCGCCCAGTACTCGCGCACCAGGTCCTCGTGCTCGCGCAGGGCTGAGTCCATGTCGGTGAAGATCACGCCCTGGGCCTCGAGTTGCTCGTTGACCTGGTGGTAGACGACCTCCGACTCGTACTGGGCGCCCACCCCGGCGAGGAATTTGCGCTCCGCCTCGGGGATGCCGAGCCGGTCGAAGGTGTTCTTGATGTCCTCCGGTACCTCGCTCCAGTCGCGGCTGTTCTTTTCCGAGGCGCGGACGAAGTAGTGGATGTCTTCGAAGTCGATCTGCCCGAGGTTGCCGCCCCAGGTCGGGGTCGGGCGGTTTTCGAAGTGCTCCAGCGCCTTGAGGCGGAAATCCCGCATCCATTGCGGCTCGTCCTTGTACTCGGAGATCGATTCGACCACCTCGCGCGAGAGGCCCTTCGGCGCCTTGTAGGCGTAGCCAGTCTCCGGATCGTGGAAGCCGAACTTCTCCTTGTAGTCGGCGTTGATGCCGGCCAGCGACTCTTTCTCGGCGACTACCTCAGGTGTTGCCATACCTAATCGACCTCCAGGGTGATCGTGTCGTCCACGACGGTCGCCGTGAACGTCTGCACCGGCATAAAGGCGGGGAGTGTCTTCGGCCTGCCGGTGGTCAGGTCGAAGAGGGAGCCATGACGGGGGCACTCGACCGTGCAGGCTGCCTGGTCGAACTCGCCCTCGGCCAGCGGGCCGTCGTCGTGCGAGCAGCGGTCCTCGATCGCATAGAGCGTGCCCTCGCAGTTGAAGACGCCGATCTTGCGTCCGTCGTGCTCGACCAGGCGCATCTGCCCCGCGGGCAGGTCGGCCGCTGGGCAGACAGGGATGGTTGTTCGGGCGGTGTCGGACAAGGGAGTTGAAGCGAGGACCCGCGCTCGTTAGTGCGGGTTGAGACTTAATCCTACTTCTGTAGTCGGATTTTAGCGATAGCCCCGGCTCGGCCCGCGGCACCGTAACAGGGCCTTGACTCCCCAGGCGAAGCAGACTGCGAAGATCGAGTCCGCAGCCCCTTCCCCCCGCGAACTGCATCAAATTCTCACCCTGGC